>NZ_JBHSDU010000014.1:974027-974717 GCF_042651805.1 Steroidobacter flavus
ACTGTGCCGCTGTCCACGTCCCAGCGCCAGGCAAGGTCGTGAGCGAGCCAGTGTTCAGCGGGTGGCTGGCTCCGCCACTGGCATAGCTCAATACCTGCGGCACTGTCAGCTCGAGTCCGGTCGCGAGCGTCGGATTGCCGAGATGCGCCTGCAATGCGCTGATGGCGGCCGATGCACTCGTGCCGTAGATCGTTTGGGTGATGCTTGCCCAAGTATCGCCAGCCTGCACCGTGTAGTAGGCAGGAACGGTCGATGCGAAGCTAAGCGTCGCGGGAAACGCCGACAGCAATCCTCCAGTAATCAACGCAGGATTGCCCATGGCCGCTTGCAAAGCGCTGCCGGCCGCGGCGCTGTTCACACCATACAGAGCGTTAGCAATCGATTGCCACGTCGCACCGGCGGGGACGGTGTAGTAGCCCGGGCTGAGGTAACTGGCCTGATAGATCGAACGGAAGTTGTTACCGTCGACCTGCTCCCACACCAGCGCGGCGCTGCCGCCCATATCGACCGCGGCGAACTGTGCAGTCACCGTGGTCGAGCGCGAATCGATCAGCTGCGGCGTACTCCACGTGCCGCCATTCGAAGTGACCGCGTAAAGATCGTCGGTCGTTCCGTTGGTCTGCAGCCAACCCACCACCGCGTTGTTGCCGGCGATGGCGACCGAGATTCTTGTTCCAGAAACCGCGGCAG
>NZ_JBHSDU010000014.1:974727-975154 GCF_042651805.1 Steroidobacter flavus
CTGGCCCCATCGAAGCGGCGTGCGTAGGCCGAGATGGTTGTACCGTCATCCTGCGTCCAACCGGCCAGCGCGTTACCCTGCGCGTCGACGGAAAGATCCCAGCTCGAAATGGTCCCCGACTGAACCAGCGCGATGGCGCCCCAAGCCGCGGTCGTGCTGTCGAAGCGGCGAGCATACAAACTGCCCGCTTCGCTCCACATCGCAATGGCATTACCCTGGCCGTCGAAGCCCATCTTCGGACGGTCGGTCGCACCGGTCGCGCTGTCGAGCAGCGTTGCGGTGCTGAAGCTCTGGCTCGCATGACTCCAGCGGCTGTAATAAACACGCTCCGCCGTGCCGTCCGACTGGCGCCACGTCACCAGTGCATTGCCGGTCGCATCGATGCCCACCTGCGGCAGCGATGCGTGCGGCGAGGTGCTCTCGAGCA
>NZ_JBHSDU010000014.1:975336-1313826 GCF_042651805.1 Steroidobacter flavus
TTGTCGCTGGACGCCATCAGCTGCACGGCGCCCCACGTGCCAGTCGCGAGGTCGTAGCTCGAAACCGCCACGCCCGTGCTCTGTATCCATCCGAGCACCGCTTTGCCAGTCGCCCGATCGACCGCCACCTGCACGGCGCTCGACGTGACGGTCCCGCTATCGACACGAACCGCCGCTGACCATTGCGCGCTCGCCGCGTCATAGCGCCGCACATAGACGCCGCCACTGAAGATCCACGCGCCAAAACCATTGCCGTAGGCATCGAACGCCAGACTCGATGCACCCGCCGCGGCGCCATTGGTGGTCTCAAACAGCTGTGCCGCTGTCCACGTCCCAGCGCCAGGCAAGGACGTGAGCGCGCCGCTGTTCAGGCTGCGATTTTCGGTATGGGTGGTGGACAGCGCCGCCGGATTCGCCGATACCTGAGTAGAGCCCGTACCGCCGGTTGACTCGCTATAGGTCAGCGTCGTCGTGCGATTTTCGGCATCGGTGTACGTGCGCACGCGATACTGCCCGCTCACCTGTTGATAGGTGAATGACACCGAGCTGCCATCGCCCTGCGAGATGCTCGCGATCCGGCGGCTCGTGCCATCGTAGGTGTACGTCGTCACATACATCTGATCGTTGACCGACTCGTACAGGCCGTCGCTGTTCGCATCGACCAGCGAGACAGTGTTGTCGGCCGGGCTCAGATCCAGCACGACCTGCCGCAGGCGATTCGAGCTGTCGTAGTAGTAGCGGGTCAGCGTCTGAGTCTGGCCGTCGCTCACCACGCGAATGCTGGTGAGGTTATTGCCGGTGTAGTCGAGATAGGTGGTCTGGCCGGAAGCGTCGGCGATCGACGTGAGCAAATTTCCCGTATAGGCGTAGGTCACCGTGTTGCCATCGGCGTCGCGCGAATGCGTGAGCTGGCCGGAGCTGTTATACGTTTCAGTGTTGCGGCCGGAACCATCGGTCCAGGTCCAGGTGCCGCCGCTGTTGGTCAGCGTGTCGTGCGCGCCATCGCCTTCCGTGCTGATGTATCGCGCCTGTGCGACGTTGTATGTGTAGAGCACTTCGCGACCATCGCCGAACACCTTCCTGATGGTGCTGCCGGCGGTATTGAGCGCCCCGCCGGCCAATCCGTGCACGCGCTGGTGCACGCCGAGCCGCCAGTTGTCGCCATTGTCGTCATCGAGCAGGCCTTGCGAGTTGTAGGTGCGGACCAGCGACAGGTCCAGGCCCAGCGCGCTCAAGCGCTCGTCCTGGCTCTGAACGACCAGGTTGCCGGTGGTGCTGTTGGCGTATACGCGATCGGTGCCGCGTCCCAAGCTCGCGCTGCCCGATGCGCCCACGCCCCCCAACGTCGTCACCGAAGAGCCGAACAGACCCAGTCCCGACCCGCTGACTACCGCTACCATGTCGCAACCCTTTCAGAATTCGTAATGGATGTCCGCGACCACGGCGTCGTGGCTCGGCTTTCCAGATAAATCCAGGGTTTCGAAGGTCGGTTTAGTGACGAGCGGAAAAAAAAAGCGCGGCGGCGCCCAGTATCCGCTCATTCATGCAGCGGTTCAGGGCTCGGCTGGGAAATATCCGTCGCCGTTGCCCTCCCCCAAGGTCGTAAAGCGTCTTATCGTTGCCCGCGCCACTGCTCGTACAGCGAAGGCCCGGTCACGGCCTGAAACTTCAGAGGCGCGAGCGACGCCTGCTTCGGCATCGATGCAAAGAACTGCTTGGCGGGTGTGGTCTCGAAGTCGGCATCGATGAACGAGTAAACCTTCTGCATCAGCTCGGGCTGCTGGGCCATCACTTCGTTCATCTCGGTGCAATGGGTGCCGCCGGCGATCTCGAGCAGATGACCTTGTTTCAGGAAACCGCGCAGGTGCCGGGAATTCTCGATCGGCGTCGACCAGTCCAGGTCGCCGTTGAGCAGCAGCACCGGCACGTCGATGGACGAGTCGGCACGAAAGTCGTCAGCGACTCTGCGGGTCGGCGTCATGTCCCGCGTGTTGTGATAGTAATCGTTGATGTCGCCGAGCCATTTCTCTTCCGGCGCCTTACGCAAATACGCATCGCGCGTCGCGGTGATATCGAGACTGTTATCGATCAAGAACAGGATCAGCGGCCGACGCTCGGTGCTGGTGCGAGCTTCCCAAGTCTTCGCGGCCAGATAGCGATAATCGCCGGCGTCCAGCTCGGCAAGGAATCGCGGCCAGTTCGCGAGGCTGTCCAGCCGGGTGCCGGCAGAGAAACCATTAGGATTGCGCACGAGGTCGCGAAGATCGTCCGCGCCCACCGTGATCTGCACCCGTCGCCCGGTCTTCGGCTCTTCGATCTCGACCTTCGCCGGCTGTGCTTCCAGACGCTGCAAGACATTCTGCAACGACTTGATCAATCCTCCCCGCGGCACATAGTTGGCGAATGACGGATCGGCTTCCGCGAGCTGCGCGAGATGAACCATCGAAGCCCACAGGCCTCGCGGATCGTCATAGGTGTGATTGAGCGGTTCGACGCCGCTCAGCAACGCACGGTCCACCGTCTGCGGCCATCGCTTGAGATAAGAAAGGCTCCACTGCGAACCGAAGCTGCAGCCGCGCAGAACGATCTTGTCGTAACCAAGCGCGGCGCGCACATCGTGCAGATCGTCGACGATATTGAGAATGTCATAGCCGCGAAGGTCGACGCCTCTGCGAGTCCACTCCTGCAACGCCGACTCGAGCGTGGATCGCTGACTTTGACGGGTCTGCTCCGCCGAGCCCGGCAGATCCAACGGGAGCGTGGCCGGAGGCAGCGTCATCGCCGGCACGAGTCCGGGTGCGCGAGGGTTACCGCGCTGGCTGACGTAAATCACATCGCGCGTGGCGCGCAGAAGGCGCAGCTGTTCGCGTTCCCATCGATTCGTAAAAGTGAAATCGCTGCCGGGTCCGCCCGCCATCAGGAACACCGGCGCGCGTTTCGCTTCGCTGGCACCGGCCGGCGCCGCGAGCGCACGGAAGCGCAGGAAATGCACAGCTATCTTGCGACTGGCCGGATCGGCGCGATTCTCCGGCACGAAGATCAGACCGCGCTCGGCCTCCAACGCCGGCTCGCCCCCCATGCGAATCAGGTCCGGCGCCACGATCAGGTCGTGACTCAGGCCCGGCACCGAATACAGCACCGCGCACAGTGCGGTCGATACCGCCAGCCGTTTCAGCCACGCGCATGTCATCATCGAAAACCTCGAGCAACAATGGGCAACTCAACGAGTCAGCTTGATACGCATTGCGACCCGACAGCTTAGCCGCCTGCTTCGACAACTTGGCATTCGAGTCATTGCGTGCGGACCCGCGGCTCCTGCTGCCACCACTGCGGGCTAAGTTGGTTCGCTTGCGGCCACACTTGATCGAGCTCGTCCGTCTGGTACAGACGCCCGTTGATCATCACGTAACGCAGCGACAGCGATTGCCGGATGTCTTGCAGCGGATCGCCCTCCAGCACCTGCAGGTCGGCCAGCTTGCCCGCTTCGATGGAGCCGAAGTTTTTCCCGTGACCGATGGCTTCGGCGCCAACGATAGTCGCGGCGCGTAGCGCGTCGTGAGGTCGCATGCCGCCATCGACATAAGTCCACAGCGCCCAGTGCGCACCCAATCCTTGGATGGCGCCATGCACGCCAAGCGCGATCTTGCCTCCAGCCGCGAGCACCGCCAACGGCTGGGCCATGAGTTCGGCGGACGTGTATGTGCTTTGAAGCGGTCCTTTGCGAGCCGCCACTTCGAGCGCTTCGATCTCCGCGGTCGGAAAGAAATGCCGGACCTTCGCATCCCGATGCAGTCCGTGCTCATGCACAAAGCGCTCGAGCCGATCCTGCCCGCCCGGCTGCCCTTCCAGCACCGTCGGGGTGATCGTGATGCCGCTGTTCGCAAACAGTAGCGCCAGATCGCGATAGAACGGGGTCGCGGTCGTCATATGCTCCTGACCGCTGAATCCGTCGAAAACGCGCGTCAGACTCCACTTGAAGTCGCTGTTCCCTTCCGCCGTCGGCGTCAGCTTGTACTCCCGCACGCCTGCCATCAGCCATTGATGTACCTGACGGTCGGCATTGGTCATGTAGTCCTTCAGCGTTTCCGTGCGATAGAACTTCGCATGACGTTCCGCGATATCGCGTGCGTCCTCCGGACTGCGAATGCCATCGTTCACAAAGATGCCCCGCCCCGTCGTGAAGTAACGCGGGCCGAGCACCTCGCCGCTCGCGATCCGGTCGCCGTAAGTCAACGCGTCCATCGAGGCGGGCTGTGGATCGCGAATGCCGGTGACGCCATAGGCGAGATTCGCCTGGAACTCCCAAACTTGCGTGCGATGAACACCCCAAGGCGCTGCGCCATGCCAATGCACATCCACGTAGCCCGGCAGAATCGTCTTGCCCGTGACATCGAAGATTCGCGCGTCCTTCGGAACCCGCAGCGTTCCTTGCGCGCCTACCGCGACGATTCGATCGTCGGTCACCACAATGTCGGCGGGCTGGATGATTTCGTCGCCGCGCATCGTGATCGCACGTGCGCCTCGCAGGACGATGGATCCTTTGGGAACATCGCGCGGCACGCGGACGAGAACGTCATGGCGCTCATCGCGTGAGGTTGCAATATCTCGAATGAAGAACGTGCTGCCAAGCGACCAGGTCACCGTGCGACCGTCGGCGCTCCATTGCGGGAAGTCGGCCCCCTGACGGCTCAGTCGCCGCGACGGCAACGCCGGCGAATCGGCGGGCAGCACAACGATGGGCAATTTGAGCTTCGGCTCCGACTGCGCCCGGACCGGCAGATCCACCAACCACGCCTGATTGTTCACCATCGATAGCACTCTCGTGCCGTCGGGCGACAACATCATCTCGGTTGCGATCTCCTGCTTTGCAAATCCCGGCCCTTCGATACGCAGCACCGCTTCGCGCTGTGAGCCATCCCAAGCGACACGGACCAGTCCATCCACCGGGTCTGTGAAATATAGACGCGTCGTATCCTGGCTGAAATGCGGACGGCCGTAGTGAGACGACGCGCCCCAATAAGTCACCGGATTGATATGAGTGATGACGGTGGCGGCACCGCCCTCGGCGGGCAACCACACCAGCTCGCGACTGTTGCCGCGCCCGATGCCCAGATTCTCGTTGTAGAAACTGAAACGCTCATTGAACAGCGAGCGGGCCGCCACGAATCGTCGGCCGTCCGGCGAGTACGCCAGCTTTTCATAGAAGTCATTGGCCACCGGCAATCGCTCCGGCGGCCGTCGCCCTTGCACGTCCACGCGAGAGATGCCGCCGCCCTGCAGATCGTTCCAGGTCACATACGCAAGCCAACGACCATCGGGCGACCACGTTGGAAAGAACGCGGTGTCGCCTTCGTCACTGACTTGACGGGGGCGCGAGCGAGAGCGCATGTCTTGCATCCAGATGCGCCCCAGCGCCGAGAACGCGAGCATCTTCCCATCCGGCGACAACTGCGGCTGCTCTATCCGACGCGCATCGACATGTCGCTCATCGATGGAATACTCGAAGTGCGCAAGCGGAGCCAACTGCACGTCCACATCGGCAGTGAACGGAACCGGCCTGATCGCGCCGTCCGCGAGAGCGACGCGCCAGAGGCGGCCATGATTCGAGTAGATCAGAGCATCGCCGTCGGGCGTGAACGCTGCGCTCGGCAACAGGTCCCGACGAGGCGCCGTTTCTCTGGCACTACGATCGATATCGGAGACCAGCCAGCGCGATTTTCGCGAGGCCAGCTCCAGTAATTTCAGATGCGTCCGGCCTTCCCACTCGGTTGCATAGATCAGGTGGCGGCCATCCGGGCTGACGATGGGGCGTACGGCGCTGTTCAGCTCTTCCGTCAGTTGTTTGACGACTCCGCTCGCCACATCGACAGTGCCGATCTGCCAGGTCGCCGTGCTGGGCCATTTCGGTTTCACTTGAAAGGCCGCAAACAGGCGCTGCGAATCGTTGCCGAAGGCGGCACCAAGCACCGCCAAAGAGCCCGGCGGCTGACGCGAGTCGGCACCGGTCAACTGTCGGGCGGCAGCGCTACCGTCGGCCGAATATACAAACAGCTGATAGTGACGACCGTGGCTCACATCCTTGGTGCTCTTGCTGACGACGATCTGCTTGCCATCCGGCGTCCACTCCGGCGAAATGAAGAATGCGCCGGTCTCTCGAGTGAGCGCGCGTGTGGCGGACGTTTCGACATCGAGCGTCCACAGATTCTCGGCACCGCTACGATCGCTCACGAACAGAATCGAACGACCGTCCGGCGAGTAACGTGGCTGAGCGTCGAACGCCGGTCCGTCGGTCAGTCGCCGCGCGTGGCCGCCGCCGACGGGCATTACATATAAATCGCCGACCAGCTCGAACACGATGCTGGACGCATCGGGTGCAACGTCCAGCGATATCCAGGTGCCTTCGTCGGTGCTGAAACGCACCTGCCGCGAATCGGCGAGCGCTTGGGTGAACGCCAATAGTCCCACGAGTACAGCGCAGATCTGCTTCATCGTTGCTTCGCCGGCCACTAGCGCTTCGGCGCATCCAGGCTACGGATTCGTTCCGCGTTGAATTGCAGACCCGTCACGCGGCCACGGCCGTCGCGTTTAAAGGTCAAGCGATTCACGCCGTCATAGAAAAATTGGTCCGGCGCGAATCGCTTCGGCTCGCGCGGTGGCGCATAGCCCGCGGTGACCAGCAGCTTGCCGTCCTTCACCGCGACACGGAACGTGGTATCGAGCTCGTTGCTGAAATACTCGCCCACGTACTCGGACATCGTCTTCGAATCCGGCGGGCCGGCCGCATTCACACGTTTCATCATGTCCGCCAACGTGGAGTCCGGCAGCTCTTCCGCGGCGGGCACCGGCAATTGCTCTCCCAGAAATACGTTTGCAGTGCTGCGCGTGAGCTTGCCGACTGTGAGGCGGCCTTCGTTGCATAGAACCGCGACACTGAGTTGTTGGTTCGGGAATCGCTGCAGGAATGCGCTGTACCCGCCCGCGCCGCCGCTATGAAAAACCGTGGGCACGCCGCGATACTGCTCGATCATCAAGCCGTAGCCGTAAGTGCCTTCCTGACCGCCGTTGAGCGGCCGGAGCCTCGTCAACCGCTCGATCAGTGCCGGACCGCCTTTGCCGAGTCTGTTGTCGTAGAAGTTTGCGTCCCAGCGCGCCAGATCCTCGAGCGTCGTGATCACGCCGCCGGCACCGATGGAATCGTAGCTGGTGCGTACCAGGCGATACTCGCCACTGGCGGTCTTCAGATACGGTTGGGCACGGTTCTCGATAATCGGCACCGTGTCGTCGTTGCTCGGCGTGGCCGTGCGATCGCCGTAGTAGTACAGCGTATGGCGCATGCCCAAAGGACGAAAGATGTATTGCGCAGCGAACTCGCCAAGCGACAGGCCGCTGACACGCTCGACGATGACTTCCAACAACAGATAGCCTGAGTTGTTGTACGAGTACTGCTCGCCTGGAACGAAGTTGAGTTGTTTCTGGCGCGCCAGTAGATCGAGCGCCTCGCCTCGCGTAATGGGCGCGGAACGATTGCGGCCCGACAGTCCCCACAGATTGCTGTAATCGCGCAGGCCGCTCGTATGATGAATCAAATGCCGTATGCGAATGACGTGACCGTAATCGCGCAACTCCGGCACGTACTTGCGAACATCGTCGTCCGCCGAGACCTTGCCCTGCTCTTCCAGTAACGCAATGGCGGTCGCGGTGAATTGTTTGGAGATCGACGCGATCGAGAACGCCGTCCGCGGCGTGACTGGCACCTTTTGCTCGAGGTCCGCCATGCCATAGCCGCGCTGGAAAACGATCTCCCCCTTGCGCATGACGCCGACGGCGCAGCCGGGGCCGCGCGTCGAATCCTGACTGGAGAAAACTTTGTCGATGGCAATGTCGATGTCGGCGTCCGCCAGGCTGACCGCCGAAACGCTCAGGCCGAGCAACGTCAACGCAGAGCCGCGCAGAGAAATTTTGGCACGCATGATTTCAAAGCGCCGTCGGCGTGAACCTGACGCTGAACATGTAATTGCGACCGGCGTTGCGAGCGATGACCGCGGTCTGGAAGCCGCTGTAGATGTCTTCGTCGGTCAAGTTGTTTCCCTGCAGGCTGAATTCCATGCTGTCGTTGAACCGGTAATGCAGGCCGAGATCCACTCGCGTGTACGCCGGCAGCTCGCGCTGATTGGTGGCTTCGGCCCAGCGCTTGCCCACGTAGTTCGTGGCCAGCGACAGGCTCAGCCCGTCCATCGTTCCTTGCGAAAAGTCATAACGGGTCACCAGCGACGCGGTCTGCTCGGGCGCGTTCTGGAATTCCAGGCCTTCCTGCCCGGGGATGGGCGACTTGGTCACTTCGGTCGGGTTGTAGCCGTACGAGGCCATCGCGGTCACGCCCGGAGCGACATGCCCGGCCACTGTGAGCTCCACGCCTTTCGAGGTCAGCTCGCCGGCCGGAATGAAAAAATTGAAATCCACCGGGTCGCGCACCAGCACGTCAGGCGTCACGATGTGATAGATGGCCAGGTTGATGGCCGTGCTCGTTCCCGGCACCAGATAGCGCGCCCCCACTTCGTACTGCACAGCTGTTTCAGGCGCCGTGAAGTAAGTGCCGTCTCGCATGAGCACGGGTGAACGCGGCGAGAACGAGGTGCTACGGTTCGCGTACATCATGAACGCGTCGGTGAAGTCATAGAGCGCGCCGATTTGCGTCGACCACTCTTTCGCAATCGTGTCCGGCGCACGCGTCCTGACGCCGGTGGCCACCTGCGTCGTATAGGTCTCCGCCTGCGAATCCGTATAGCGTCCACCGAGCACGAGCGACAGATCGCCGATGGTCGCACGCTCTTGAATGAACGCCGCATCGGTGCTCGACGTGAACAGCGACTCTGTCGTTCGGGTCAAACGCAGCGGCGTCAGCACCGAGTAGTCTGGATCGTAGACGTCGAGTTGCGGCATGGTGCCGGTTGCGGGCGCGTAGGTTCCGAGCTTGCCGAAGGACCGGTACGACAGATAGTCCACACCGGCGATCACCTTGTGCTGCACCGATCCGGTATCGAAGTTCGTGGCGATATTGATCGCGGCGGTAAAGCTCTTCGAACCTTGATCGCGCGGCGTGATCGTGCGCGTGATCGTGCGATTGTTCGCTGTCAAGCCGGCACCGAATCCGTCCACGCCCCAGCGGTGCACGTCCGCCCACGTCATTTGTACATTCATCGACAGGTTGTCGGTGAACTCGTGCGTCAGGCGCGCACCGACATCTTTGTATTCTTCGGTTTGCTGGGTGACACCGGCGAAATAGCCGGTGTTGGTCTCGATGGGAATCTCGCCATTCGGCGCCGGCAACAGCGTGCCTACCGTCGGAATGCGACCGTCGTAGATGCCATTCGGGGAACTGATGCTGTCGAACGTACCTTCGATCGTGAGCAGGGTGCGATCGGACAGATCGAACGACACGACCGGCGCCACCACCGTCGTAACCTGCCGCCAGTGATCGAACGGCGCGCCGCGATCCTGATAAGACGCATTGACGCGGGCACCGACGTTGTCACCCAGCGGACCGCCGAGATCGAGCGAGCCGCCGTAGGTATCGAAGCTGCCCACTTCCACGCCGAGCTGCGAGTAGTACTCGCTGGTGGGCTGCTTGGTGACGATGTTGATCACCGCGCCCGGCTGCATCGATCCATAAGTGATCGAGGACGGGCCTTTCAACACTTCCACGCGCTCGACATTCACCAGGCCGATGCGCCCCGGCTTCACCGGGCTCGGAATCATGCCGTTATAGGCATAGCTCGGACCCGAGCCGCGAATGTTGAAGTTGTTGCCGAGGGCGTAGTCGCCGAGCAGATTGTTGGCGCTTGGCAGGAAACGAATCACGTCATCGATGTGCGGGCCCGAGAGCACTTCGATGATTTCCGGATTGAACACAGCGACGGTCTGCGGCACTTCGCGAATCGTCGCTGCCTGCGCGCCTCGGCCGTACACGGTGACGACCTCGACTTCTTGCAGCTCCTCCACTGGCCGCGCCGGCGCGGCGGCGGGCATCGGCTTCGCTTGCGCGAGTCGGATGAAATTGCGATTCGATGCTGGAACGGTAGTCGCGGGGTGACTCGGCGTGATGGCAATCGTGTTCGGCGCGGTTTCGACGAAGCTCAGATCGCTGTCGGCCAGCAACATGCTCAACGCATTCGCGACGGTGAGACGTCCCGACACGCCCGGCGCTTTGCGCTCCGCCAGATTCACGCCTTGCGACATCACCTGCAGCTTGGCCTGCTCCGAAAAATCCAGCAGCGCGCTCGCCAGCAGCTGCGGCCGGATCTTGAAATCGACTTCACGCTCACGAATATCGGCCGCGCCCGCCCACGTCGAGTACACCGCGATCGGTGCCAACAGGGTCAGTGTCTTGAGCTGCATGAAACGTTCTCCCCGATTCGTTCTGGTTGTACGCCGTAATGACGAGTCAGAGAGAAAAAGCGGCCCTGGGGATCAGGGCTCGGCGCCGCGCTCGCGACTGACGAGCGTCACCGAGCCATCCTGCAACGTCACTGCGCGCACAGGAAACACTTGCGGTAGAGAAGTGATCCACTCATCGACATGCGAGCGAAAGATGGTGCCCGAGTAAGTCAGATCGGCGACCCGTGGGTCTTCGATAGACAATCGCGTCGACGCATGACGATTGATGATCGGCAGCACATCGCGCAGCGGCGTATCGATAAAGCGCGCGTGATCGCCGGACCAGTCGGGCGCGACCGTTGCAGCCGGCGGCGTTTCCGCCGTCGTCGCGATCGGAAGCACGGCCTGCTGCCCCATCGCCAGCACGCGCTCAGTCTCAATCGTACGCGTCGTGCCGGATGACACCGTGGTTGTCGCTCGAGGCGATTCGTCACCTCGAGTGACGCGCACCTTTCCTTCCGTCACAGTGACCGTGACTTGATCGGAGCGACGTTGCACATTGAAAGCAGTGCCGACCGCGGTGACGCGCACCTCGCCCGCCTGCACCATGAATGGACGGAACCGGTTGTGCGCCACTTCGAAGTACGCTTCGCCCCGCTGAATATTCAAGAAACGACGCGTCGGCGAGTAAGTCACATCGACTACTGAATTCGCGCCGAGCACCAGCGACGAGCCGTCATCGAGCATGATTGTGCGATGACGATTCTCGGCGGCCGCATAAGTGTTCGTGCCGTGAGTCTGAGCAATCCACCACCCCGCGCCGACGGCCATCGCGCCAATGGCGGCCGCCAGCGGCCAGACATTTGCGAATCTCCGGCGGCGCACCGGTGGCTCGACCCGACGCTTCAGCTCTTCACGATCTCGCGGCGGCAACACGCGGAAGCGTTGTCGCATCGTTTGCAGCTCCTCGAACGCCTTGCGATGGTCATCGGCAGCCTCGAACCATTCGAGCCAGGCCTGCAAATCTTCCTGGCTCAGCTCGGGATCGTCGAGCCGCTGCAGCCAATCGGCCGCCAGTTCGTACGGGCTCTCGCTGGCATCGTTCGCGCGCTTGAGTTCCATGTTCATTCTCCTTGTCTCGAACCATCCGCTTCGATGCGCTCTCGACAATGCAACATCGCCCGGGTCACGAACTTGCGTACCGTGCGCTCGTCGACCCCGAGCTCGGCGGCGATTTCACTGGTGCTGTAACCCTCGACCACGTGCTTCACGAACGCCTGGCGTAAGCGCGGCGACAACTCGTTCAAAGCCGTCACCGCGCACTCGAATTCCTCTGTCGTGATAGCTTGAACATCCAGCGCCCCCAGCCCGGTGACGTCATCTAGCGTCCCGGCATCGACCTGCTCGCGGGCATAGCGATGGCGGATAACAGTGTGTCGGGCGCGATCGACGGTGAGATTGGCGGCGATCCGGAACAGATAGCCCCGCAGGAAACTGACAGCGCCGGGCTGATGCAGCTGGAGCAATTTGACATACGCCTCCTGCGCCACATCCTGTGCCTCCTGTTCGGAGGCCACACGGGTCCTCAGGAAATTGACCAGCGCACGGTTGTGCTCGCGAAACAGCTGCCGGACCACACCATAGTGGTCCGCCGACGAGTCAACGGACGGATTCCGGTCCGCCGCAGTCCCCGCCGGTTCCGCTTGTCGCCGCTGATCAGGCTCTAGGCTCATGTTTTAGGCACGTCAGCACTCCCCGCGGACCTATGACGATCAACTCGCGGAAAGCGGCCCTCCCCGGCCCGACAATACCGGATGGCGCGGCTTCAGGTAATCCAGCGGGCGAAGCTGCCGGCGTCGGCGTTGCCGCCACTCAACACGACCACGACGCGCTTGCCCCGGCAATCGATCTGATTCGACAGCACCGCCGCCAGTGCCACCGCGCCGCCCGGCTCCACGACCAGCTTCAACTCGCGCCAGGCAAAGCGGATCGCGTCGATGACCATTGCGTCGGTCACCGTCAACCCGCCCGCCAGCTGAGTACCGGTGATGGCGAATGTCAACACGCCGGGCGTGGGCGCCATCAACGCGTCGCAGATGGTGGCGGGACCGGGCGGATTGGTTTCGCGTCGGCCCGAACGCAGCGAGCGTGCGGTGTCATCGAAGCCCGCCGGCTCCGCACTGTAGATATCGACCCCAGGATTCTCCGATTTGATGGCGAGGCAGGTGCCAGCGAGCAGCCCGCCGCCGCCGGTTGGAACGATGCACGCGTCCAGCTCCATGCCAAGCGCGCGAGCCTGCCATACGATCTCCAGCCCCACCGTGCCCTGCCCGGCAATGATGTGGGGATCGTCGAAGGAAGGAACCACGGTTGCGCCTCGATCGCGCGCGAGTCGATCGGCGATCTCTTCCCTGACGTCGGTGATGCGATCGTAGAAGACGATCTCCGCTCCGTAGCCTCGCGCGTTCTCGATCTTGATCCCCGGCGCATCGCGCGGCATGACCACAGTGGCCGGAATTCCCAGCCGCTGTGCCGCCGCCGCTATGCCTTGCGCATGATTGCCGGAAGAAAACGCAACGACGCCGGCGCGCCGCTGTTCGGCCCCCAATTGCATGAGCCGATTGAGCGCGCCCCGAAACTTGAAGGATCCCGTCACCTGCAGACATTCGGCCTTCACCAGAATCCGCCCGCCGGTGCGTCGATCGAGGGCCGCGCTCTGGATCAGCGGTGTTTCCAGCACCTGGCCGACCAGCCGCCGGGCGGCAAACTTCACATCATCGGCGCTCACGCTCTGCATGTCTGCAGGATGCGGCAACTCCGCCCCGCGCTCATCGGAAAATCTACTGAATACGTGCAGCGGCTGCCGATTCGGGCGCAAACTAGCGACCGGAACAACCCAGGGGAGCGGGCATGAAGCACTTTCTGCTGTTTTATGAAGTGGGCGCCGACTATGTGGAAAAGCGCGCCCAGTTCCGGGACGCTCATCTGCGCAAAGCCTGGGACTCCATTGCCCGCAACGAGATGATCCTCGGCGGCGCCCTGGCCGATCCCACCGACGGCGCGGTCATTCTGTTTCGCGGGGAGTCGCGAGCGGTTGCCGAGGCCTTCGCGAAATCGGATCCTTATGTCCAGAACGGGCTGGTCGCTCACTGGTATGTGCGCGAGTGGTCCACCGTCGTGGGCGAGCTGGCAGTGAATCCAGTGTCACCGCCTCGATGATCTGCCCTAGCGTGTGAGCACTGCCCGCACCTGAGCGAGATCGACCCCTTTGAAATAGGTTGTGAGATCTTGCATGCCGGCCAGTGCCAGCCGAATGGGGTCGGGACTTTCGGCGCCCGCGCTCAATTGATATTCCTGGACGATGTGATCGTCGTCCGCGCCGCAGATTTTCAGGAATGCCGCCACCACGATGCCGGTGCGATCTCTTCCAGAAAGACAATGCACATAGAGAGGAAATTCGATCGTGCCGCTCGCGACCGTGCGCACGATTCCTCTGAGCCAGGTTCGTACTTCGGCCCGAGAGGTGTCGTACTTCTCGATGTCGTTCGCAATCGGGAAGTGATGATTGCAAATCTGCGGATGCTGCTGGTCGGCGCTGCCCTGTAAACAAAAGATCGTTCGCGGATGGCCGATGGCCGCGAGGTCCTGCAACCATTTGATGGTGCCGCCGCGTAGCAGACGCCGTTCAGGCAGCAGCGTCCTGCCGGCGATCAAGTTGATGAACAACCCGACATCGCGGAAATTGACCGCCGCATTGGGATCCGTGTAGTCGAGACTCAGGGGCCGCTCCTTCGGTCAGCGGCACGAATCTTACCTGAGTGTCGGCGGTCATTCGCCCGTTTGACTGTGCGGGCTGTCGACCGGCTTGGACTCCGGCGAGCCCCGCTGCCGCAGGAAAATCGTCAGGATCACCATGGACCAGATCGCCAGGAATTCGCTTTGCCAGTTCTGGAAGGATTGGAACCAGAAGCGCGCGTGCGTCAGGAACTCCAGGAGCGTGACTTCCGCTTCCCCGTGCAGACGCTGCTCCTCGTTAAACGATGCCAACCCACCCAGGGCGTGACACACGAAGGACACGATGAATAGCGCCAGAAACGCGAGACTCAACGAGTGCTCATACAGCCGAAGTCGCCAACCGCCCGCCTTCACTGGACCGGGAGCGTCCGGCTTGCGACTCAGCCGGGGATCGCGATCAACCTCTTCCGGCTCGTCCGGCGACTTCGATTCAGCCGAGCCGCGCTGATACAGAAAGACTGTAAATAGTACGTAAGCAAACATCTGCAAGAATTCGCTTTCCCAGTTTTCCGCGGTCGCTTCCACGAAACTGCCGCTGCCGAGATACTGCACGAACGTCGGTGCAGGTGCGCCATGATCCCGCTGCTCTTCCGACTCATCGAGCCAGCCGGTCACCGCCTGACCGGCCCAGAACAGCAAAAACAGCGCGAACAGCACCAGCGACAGCCCGTTGTCGCGCCAGATTCGTTTCATCCCGGTCTCCTGCGTCGCTCTCTCAACCTGAATAATTCGTAGGGGTTGAGCGGAGATCCCTCCAGGCACGAATCACCCTGCCAAAGGGAATATCCCGAACAGCAGCGAGCTGACCAGCATGACCGCGCAGGCCGCCAATGCCCAGCGCAGCGAGAACCGCTGATGCTCCCCGAATTCGATCCGGGCCATGCCGACCAGCAGATAGGTCGACGGCACCAGCGGGCTGAGCAAATGAATCTGCTGGCCGACCAGAGACGCACGGGCCAGCATGGCCGGCTCGATGCCATAGGCGGCAGCGGCCTGCGCCAGGATGGGCAGCATGCCGAAATAGAAAGCGTCGTTGGAAATGAAGAACGTAAACGGAATGCTGAGCAAGGCCGTGATGGGCGCAAGGTAAGGCCCGAGTTCCGGCGGCAGCATCCGCAGAACAGACTGGGCCATCGCATCGACCATGTGAGTGCCGGACAGGATGCCCATGAAAATGCCGGCCGCGAAAATCAACGCAACCACGGCAAGCGCATTTCCCGCGTGTGCCGCCAACCGTTGCTTCTGCTCGGCGAGCGACGGGTAGTTCAGCATCAACGCCACCGCGAATGCGAGCATGAACAGCACCGCCAGCGGCAGCACACCGAGAACCAACATCACCATCAACGTCGCTGTCAGCAACAGATTCAACACAAACAACTTCGGGCGCAGCGCGGCCTGATCGCGTTCGGGCTCTTCGGAGATGAGATCGCTTTGGACGAGCACATCAGCCACCAGAGTGCTCTGCGACGCCACCCGAATGCGTTCCCGCCGCCCGAACCACCACGCCACGACGATCACCCACGCGGCACCGACCAACATGGCGGGCACCATCGGCAGAAACACCGTGGCCGGGTCAAGCTTCAATGCGCTGGCCGCACGCGCCGTTGGCCCGCCCCAAGGCAAAAGATTGGTAACCGCCGCCGCCATGATGATGACGCAAGCCATGCATCGCACATCCAGTTTGAGATGCCGATACAGCGGCAACATCGCCGACACCGTGATCATATAAGTGGTGGTGCCATCGCCATCCAGCGACACCAGCAGTGCCAGCACCGCGGTTCCGACCAGGATCTTCACCGGATCGTTGCCGACGAACTTCACGATTCTCACGATCAACGGATCGAACAGCCCGGCATCGATCATGATGCCAAAGTAGAGAATCGCGAACAGCAACATGACGCCCGTCGGTGCCAGCTGCTTCACGCCATCGATCATCATCTCGCCAAGGCTAGGCGCAAATCCGCCGAGCACGCCGAACACGGTGGGAACGATGATCAATGCCACCAACGCGGACAACCGCCGCGTCATGATCAGCGCCATGAAAGTCGCGACCATCGCGAACGCCAGTAGCGACAGCATCGATTCGCTCAAGGATGTGCGCTCGACGCGGCTCGAGCGACATCGACCTCGGACGATAGAGCGTGCACTGCCCCGTGCAACGTCGGACGCGATGTTGCGGCGGAATTCACATTGACGCTGCGGTCGAGAGTCAGCGCGTCGCCATCGAAGCGGCAGATCACCGTATCCCGAAATGCGGTCTCGACGAACTGCCAGGTCATCTCGAACGTGCGCTCATCGAGCCAGCGTCCGCCGGCGAGCACTCGCAGTTTGTCGGGCTCATATTGATGATGGAGCTTGCCGCCCGTCATGGTGGTGTCCGTTTCGATCCAGTCACGCAGGCCGACCGCGATCCGGTGCGTGCCGCGTGCATCCTGCATTGAGAATACGCAGCGCTCGGAGGTGAAGTCGAATTGAACGCTGACGACTCGATCTTCGTTCGGCTGCATATCGAACTTTCGTCCGGATATTTCCTTCGATTTGGGCGAGCGAGTCAGAGTCAGCGGCGTAAGCAATCGAAGCTTTCGGCACCGATCCGCGAGTTCGCCATCGCCACCGCGTGCACTCTCGAAGGCCGCCGGAAAATAGCGCCAGACAGCATCCCGCAGTTTCTCGTCGGTCGTGCCGGCCGTGCAGGCCAGCACCGCGTCGTGCTCGGGAAACACGAAGCAGAACTGCCCAAACAAACCCGCCGCGTAATAAATTCCGTGGCCGGGCCCCAGCCACCAATGATACCCATACCGACCGTTGTGAGCTTGCGCTCGGGTGGCCTCGCTCACCCAGGAGGCGGGCAGAATCTGCCGCCCCTGCCATTGGCCGTTTTGAAGATGCAGACGGCCCAGTTTCAAAGTATCGAGCGCGGTCCAGCTCAAGCCGTTGCCGCCGGGATTGATGCCGCCCGGCCCCAGATCCCACAGCAGATTTTGCATGCCAAGCGGTGCAAACAGTCGCGGCTGGAGATAGTCCCGAAGCGACTGCCCCGTGGTCCGTGTGATCAACGCCGAGAGCATGAAGCTGGAGGCGCTGTTGTAAACAAACGTTGTGCCCGGTTCGTGCACCAGCGGCAGCTTGAAGAACTCAGTGACCCAACTCGAGGTGATCTGCCGCCACACCGAACCGGACACGCCCTCTCCGTGCCCGGTCTGCATGGTCAGCAGATCGCGCACGGTCAGCTGTGACAAGGCCGGCGCGGCGTTCGCCGGCAACTCGTCTTCGAAGAACGCGGCAACCTTATCTTCCAGACCGAAGCGACCTTCAGCGATAGCCAACCCCACGCCGCAGGCCGTGACGCTCTTGGTGAGCGAGTGCTGCATGTGAAGACGGTCGCTGCGATACGGCCACCACCCGCCTTCAACGGCTAACGCACCGTGACGATAGAGCATGAGGCTGTGCAGCTCGATCTCTTGCGCCGCTGCCTCATCGAGAAATGCCAGCACCGCACGCGAATCGACGCCCAGCTCGCGCGCCGGGACCACCGACGCGCAACCTGAAGCACTCGCTGCCGCACTTCCGAGCAGCAGCGAGTTGAAGCTCCGCCTCGTGATCTTCATCAATAAGTCACGGTGTACGTCATGCGCATCGTCGCGCCCTGGCCCTGGCTGAAGTAGGAGCTGTTGGCGTAACGCCAGCTGTCGGGCGTGAAGTAGTCCTCGTTGAGCGCGTTGTTGACGGCGATAGCGAGCACGCCTCGGCCCAACTGACCGCTGACCGACAGATCCAGCAGCGAATACGCTTCGACATCCGCCTGACCGAACACGGCCGGATTGTTTGGGAAGCGGCTCTGTCGCGCGGAATGCATGAACTGTCCACGCACCTTCCAGGTTTCGCCGAGAGCGCGGTCGATGTACACCGTCGACTTCACCGGTCCGATACGAGTCGTGTCGAGCTTCGACCACCGGCCGGTCGTCACATTCTGCGTCTTGCCATCCACCCAGCTGACCGATGCGCCGAGTTGCCAGTCATCCGACACTTCGGCGTCAACCGAGAACTCCGCGCCCCACAACTTCTCAGGCGCCCGCGTCAGCTCGAATGTCAAAGCGTTGTAGGTCGAGCCGTAGTCAGACGTGCTGTAAAACACGGCGAACTGCGTTTTCACACCGCCGCGGTCCGTACGCATGCCGAGTTCCCAGCTGTTCACGGTATCGGCCTTGAAGTTGAACACCTCGACACTGGTCGCCGACGTCGAACGCAGCGCGCGGCCGAAGTCACCGATCGAATAGCCTTGTGAGAAGCCCGCGTAGTAACTGAATCCCTCGAACGCTCCAGAGCTGATCGGCGTCGTCACGACGCCGATGTTGCCCACGAGACCATCGAAGCCCACTTCACCGCCCTGCACCGTCACACCGCCGAGCAACGTCGGAGAGCTGGCGATGGTTGTGAACGTGTCGACGGAAATCTTCGTGTCGTCGTAGCGCACGCCGCCGCGAACGTTCAGCCAGTCACTCACTGGCATTTCCAATTGCACGAACGGCGCAATCGACTTCGCGACCAGCTCGGGCACATAGACGCGGCCGTCGAGCAGCACTTGCACCGAGTTGTCGTGCGTATAGTCGACGCCCCAGAGCAAACTGCCGGTCCGGCCGCCGAAGGTAAGCGGCGTATAAACGTCGGAACGCAAGCCCCAACGTTCGGATTCGATCTGCGTCTGTCCGCCATTGGGCGGAAAATTCGCCGGCGGCAGCGCGAAGCCGTAACGCGCGTCGTACTCGTTGTAATAGCCGGACAGGTTCAGCTCGCTGTCGTGGAACAAGCCGCGCTGTACGTAACGGAGGATAGTCGTCTGACTCTTGGTGAGCTTGTCCTCGCCCGGCGGCTCGGCCCGAATCGAATTGGTCGCCACCGAACCGAACACGCCAACCGTACCCGCGCTATAGTCGGTGTCCTGGATGTTCTGGTACGCGTTGGTCGAGAGATAAATGCTGGCGTTGTCGTTGATGTTGAAACCGAACTTGCCGTAGTAGTTATAAGTGTTGGTATCGGCGATACCGCCCTGTCGCTGCGGATCGGGGATGATGCGCTTACCGTCGGCGGCGAACAGCGAGTTGTAAGCTTCGTAGTAACCGCTGCCGACGAACGAGAACCGATCGCCCGCCGTGACAGCGCTTTGTTCGACAGACCAGTTGAGACTGTCGCTCAGGTGCGTGAGCGAGCCGCCCACGCCCACACTCGTACGCAGCTCGCTCTCTCCCGGCTGAGCCTCGCGCGTCGCATAGTTGATAACACCGCCGGCGGCGCCGAGACCGTAGATCGCAGTCGCACCTCTGATCACATCGACGCGACCGATCGCCGAAGGGCTGATCAACCGCAGATCGCGGCCGCCATCTCGCAGCGGCACCGTTGCGGGAACGCCGTCGATGAACACGGCGGGCTTGCGACCACGCAGAGTTTGAAACGCATTTGAGTAGCTGCCGCCCGACGACAAGCCCATGCCAGGAACGGTTCGCTGCAGAACTTCGCCGAGGTCGTTGGAGAACTGCGTCTGCTCGCGAAGATCCGCAGCGTCCAGCACCGTGACCGAGCCCGGCACGGATTCGAGATTCTGGGGCAAGCGTGAGCGGGTGGCCGATACGGTGATCTCCTCCACCGAATCGCCGCCGCTCGTGTTGGCCTTTTCCGCCGAACTGGCCGTGCCGGTGGCCAGCACTCCCATGGCTGACAGCGCGGCGATTTCTATCGTTCTATGACGCACCATGTCGATCTCCCCTTTGTTAAGTATACAGGCAGCCGTTCAGAGCATCGCGCCGTCGGGCTGCGACAATTAAAAACTGACCCGTCCTTGATTGGCGGACGCGGTGGCGTCCGCGCCGATTCAACGCGCCTTGCCGGCCCGTTCGAGAATTTTTCCGAAGAAGTCCTGCACCTGCGCATCGAGCTTCTCGGACTCGTGCTCGGCTCCGGGAACAATGTCATGACGGACATTGATCCCCGCAGCTTCGAAGCTGCGTTTCAGATTCACCATGCGCTCGACCCGCGAGTTGCCGGCGGCGTTGAAGTTCGCGCCCTCCACGCCCTCGCCCATCCAGTAGGCAGAGGACTTGTCGATGTCTCCCGGATACGGCTTGTTGTCGTCAGCCCCGATCACCATCTGCACCGGGACCTTGCGCATCGCTGGCAAATTCATCTTCACACCGAAACGTGGTAACACGTCCCGCACGCCGATCCACCAATCGCTCTTGTCATCCAGCAATGTCACGACGCCCGGCGCCCCGATCGAGACGCCCAACAGGCGATGCGGATGCAGATAGTAGAAACGATGCGCGAAGTGCCCGCCGCCCGAGAACCCGAACAGCAGGAAGCGCTCATCGCGCAGCCGATATTTCGCCGCGATCTCGTCGACCATGCTGAGTAACACCAGGTCGTAGCGCGTGTTCGCGAAATCGATCAGCTTGTAGTTCTCGAGATCGTTCGAGGCTTGCGTGTTCGCGGCGAACAACGGGGCCAGCACGATGGCATCGTGCTCTTCGGCAAACTTCGCGTAACGCGAGCGATAGCCCGCAGCATCGCGCTCGGTGCCGTGCACGACGACGATCACCCAATATTCCTTGGTGCCGTTCTCGTCGTAGTTTCTTGGCACGAACAAGGTGTAGAGCATGCGAGGATCGAGGCGAGCCGCCCGATACGGCGTGTTGCCGACGTCGGACCATTCGAATTGCTTCTTGGGACTCGAGTCGTCAGCCGCCCCGCTGGACGTGGCAGCGATTGCCAGTCCCAGCATCACCATGATCGATCGCAACAGTTTCATACTGTCTCCCCTCATCGCACGGCCTGGACCACACCGTTGAAGAAGTCGTTGTCGAGCATGCCGCCCTCGGCGAAGCGCGGCTTGGAGCGGGCGCTCAACGTGACGACGATCAACTGGTGGACCGGGTTGATATAGATGTACTGACCGAAGATACCGCGCGCACTGAACGCCCCGTCGGCGAATGTTCCGTCCGCCGCCGCCACCGGCCACCACATGTAACCATAGTGCACCTGTTTGTCCCCCATCTTTCGGGACAGCGTCGCCTCGGGCACCCAGCCGTCGGGCAGCACCTGCCGGCCGCCAGCATAGCCGCCGTTGAGGAAGAAGAGCCCGAAGCGGCCGAAATCGCGCAAGGTCGCATCCAGCCCGGTGCCTGCGATCTCCAGTCCGCCCGGCGTTTCCAGCCACCATTGCGCGGGCTGCTCCATCGAGAACTTCGACCAGATCTTCTCGCTGAGGTAGTCGCACAGCCACTTGCCGGTCGTGGCACGCAATAGCGCGCCGACGATATGAACCTCACCCGTGCTGTACTCCCACCGGTCTCCGGACGGGGCGATGCGATCGCGGCTGGCGAGATAGCGAGTGATCGCGCCGGGCTTCTGATCCAGCTGCAACTCCAGCATCGAGCGTCGATGCGAGCGCGCATCGGTCTGGTCTTCATCCCAGCTCAACCCGGTCGCCATCTGCAACAGATGCTTGATCGTGACCTGCGCGTACGGCGTGCCGTTCAACTCCGGCAGATAGCGCGTCAACAAATCGTCGACACTGCGAATCGCGCCTTCGTGGATGGCCGCGCCGACCAAGGTCGTGCTGATCGATTTCGCCACCGACATCGACGGCCAACGCGTCTGCTGATCGATCCCCAGATCGTAATGTTCCCGCAGCACCTTGCCGTCCTTGATGAGCAGCAGACCGGCGACACGATTGCGCGAGACATAGTCGGCGAGATCGAATTGCTTGCCGTTCGATTGAAAGGTCACATCTTCCAGCGTCGTGCTCGCGCGAGGCAGCGGATATGGATTGGGGCCGCACGCGATGGTTCGCTGGGCGAAGGTCCACTCATGCGTCTTGAACAGATCGACCAGATCTGTCGGCAGCAACTTGCCCGCATAGGCATTGCGAACTCGGACCTGGGCCGCATTCCGGGCCTCGTTGAAGTGAGTCGCTGCTGCCTGATCAACCGTGCGCATGGAATCCTCGTTACTCGAAAAGCGGTGTTGAATCTTTATATTCCCTGCTCGCACCCGCACGGGTGCCTACCATGCCCTTCGCGGTGTATCTGCTACACCGCGTGTTGCCCTGACCGCGCGCAGAGCTCGCGCAACTTCAACACGGCACTGGCGGGCGTCGTGAGCACGGGGCGTCCGGTCATCTGCTCGATCGGTGCCGCTGCCCGCGCCAGAGAAAACTGGCCCAGGACCAAACTGTTGGTCATCGGCATCTGAGCGGCGGCTTCGGTGACCAGATAGTCATGCGTGTGCCCGTCGCCTCGTTTGAGCGCATCGAGCGCGCCTTCCACGACCCGCGCATCCACTTCCATGCTGACGCCGCGTTGCCGGGCCATCGCGGTGAGCTCCGCACGGGATGCCGATAGCGATGGCGCAAAGCTCACGAGCAAACCGACGCGTCCGCCTAGGGTCACGGCATCTTCGAACGTCGCCTCGTTCGGCCGGACGACTGGAATCTTCACCACTCGTTTCACAGCATCGATCGCGGGGCCGAGCGCTGCACATGTAACGAGAATAGCCGCGGTGGCGCCGCCCCGGCCGGAACACGACTCGGCATACCGCGCCAGAGCAACGACGCGATCGACAATGGCCGACGTCATTTCTCCCGCATGCGTCAAGTCAGTGGACAGCGAGCTGTCCAGCAGATCGAACGTGATCGCACGCGGCCACAGCGTGTCGAACGCCGCATGAATCGGCGCGATCGACTCCGGCAAGGCATGCAACAGCGCGATGCGCGGCCCGTCAGTCCGCAGCATGCGTAAAAATCTTCTTTGTGATGAGCCAGCGTTCACCGTCGTGCACCAGCGAGAGATAGTCGTGATGGTAGAAGCCGAGCATCGGGCAGCGTGCCTTGACGTACGCCACCTGATTCATGACCTCGATCCCGAGCGCCTCCATCTGAAACTCCTCGCCGCGCTGATGCGGCGATTCCCGACTGGAGACCGCGTCGAGAAAGCCTTGCAACGAGTTCTGATAAGGCGCGCCGTGCACGTCTCCGATCAACTGCACCTGCGGATGAAACACCGACTTCAGCAGCGTCGCATCGCCATAGTAGAGGCCGTCGAAGTAGCGCTTGAGCAAGGCCTCGATTTCCTCTTGTGCTTGCACGTGCCCTCCTCTTACGCGAACCCGAATAGCTTGGCGGTGGCGTCCAGGCTGCGCTTGACCTTGTCCGCCAGCTCGTCGATCTCACTATGAGAAATGACCAGCGGCGGGCTCAGCACGACCGTCGATTGTCCGAGCGGTCGCATGATCAGATTGTTTTGAGTCGCGAACTCACGGCAACGAATGCCGACTTCTTGTTCGGGCGCGAAGACGGTGCGCTTGGCCTTGTCCTTTACCAGCTGGAAGCCGGCAAGCAGCCCAACGCCGCGCAGCTCGCCGACGATCGGGTGGCCATTCGTCACCTGCTCCATGGCCTTGCGGAAGTACGGCGCGGTGTCGTGACGCACGCGCTCGATGATTTCTTCCTTCTTGATCAGCTCGATATTGGCGAGCGCCACCGCGCACGCGGCCGGATGCCCCGAGTAGGTGTACCCGTGATGAACCATGCCGGCCTTGTCATTGATGACTTCGAAGATTCTTTCGTGAATGGCCGAGGCGGCGATCGGCAGATAGCCTGAAGACAAGCCCTTCGCCATGGGCATGAAGTCCGGCTTGATGTCGTACATCTCCGAGCCGAACCAGTGACCGAGACGACCGAAGCCGCAGATCACTTCGTCCGCCACCAGCAGCACGTCGTACTTGCGACAGATGCGCTGAATCTCCGGCCAATACGTCATCGGCGGATCGATGACTCCGCCCGCGCCCTGCACCGGCTCGCCGATGAATGCCGCGACATTCTCGGGACCGAGCTCGAGAATTTTTGTTTCCAGCTCGCGAGCCGCCTGAATGCCGAACTCCTCCCGCGACAAGTCGCCGCCGCGCAGATACCAGTGCGGATGTGAGATATGCGCGAACTCCGGGAGGTTCTTGCCGTCCTGGGTATGCATCGCCGGCATGCCGCCGAGGCTCGACGCCGCGACCGTGCTGCCGTGATAGCCCCAAGTGCGGCCGATGAACGTGCGCTTGTTCGGCTTGCCCATCAACGACCAATACAAACGGGCCAGACGAATGATGGTGTCGTTGGCCTCGGAGCCGGAGTTGGCAAAGAAGAAATGTTTCAGGCCCGGCGGCGTCAGTTCGGACAGCTTCTGCGCCAGCTCGATCTGCGTCGGGGTCGAGGTCTGGAAAAAGCTGTTGTAGTAAGGCAGATCGAGCAGCTGACGGGTCGCGGCGTCGACCAGCTCGCGCCGGCCGTAACCGACTGCGACACACCACAGCCCGGCCATGCCGTCCAGGATCTTGTTGCCTTCGTTGTCGTAAACGTAAACGCCTTCTGCGCGAGTGATCACGCGCGTGCCGCGGGCAGCCAGGGTCTTGGAATCGGTGAACGGATGCATGTGATGCGCCCGATCCAGCGCCTGCCATTCGCCCGTCGTTCTTTTCTCGGCCATCGCTCTAACCCTCAACAACAATTTTCAATTTCGTGGCAATCACGCCGTCACGCGCAACACTCGCAGCAACGGTCCGCGCAATATCAGGATCAATACGGTGCCGCAGCCCACGATGGCGCCGTGCATCGACCAGAACTGAGTCGTCGACAATGTTTCGTAGAAACGGCCGAGCCAACCGCTGAGCAGACCGCCGAGAAACATCGCGAGATAGGTGGCGCCGACCATCATCGCGTTGACCGCTGCTGGCGCAGCTCGCGACACAAAGGTGAGTGTGATCGGCCAGGTGTAGAGATAACCGATGGCACAAACGAAATGAAACGCCAGCGGCCAGAGAATCGAAATCCGGCTGCCGCCCGACAACGTCGCGCCGACACCGAGCAACGCACAGCCAATAGCGAAGGCCGCGCAACCGGCTGCGATCTTTGTGAGATCTTTCGGTTCAGCGCCCCGCTTCGCTTGCCGACGCCAGTACCAGATCACCGCGGGCGCCAGTGCCAATACCGCCAGGGTATCGAACGATTGGAACCAGGTGACCGGGATGTTGAAGCCGAACAGATCCCGATCGACCCGATCGCGCAGCCAGAGCGGATAGGTATTCCAGACCTGGGTCTGTCCGATCCAATACAGGGCCACGACGGCGATGACCCCAGCCAGCGCCACGATGGCGGAGGCGTCGCCGGGCTGAAGCTGAACGGGCGCCGACGCTTTTGACGTAACGCGGTCGGGCGGCAGGTGCCTCTTGCCTCTCATATATATAGCGATCCCGACTAGCATGCCGAGGCCGGCGACCCCGAAGCCGTAATGCCAGCCATACAGCTCGCCCAAGGTCCCGCATACCAGCGGCGCAACGAATGCGCCGACATTGATCGCCAGGCAGTACATCGAGAATGCCGAGTCGCGGCGGCTATCCGACTTGTCGTAGAGATCGCCCACCTGGGCGGCGAGATTTCCCTTGAGCAGGCCCGAGCCGAAGATCAACGCCCCCAGTGCGATTAGAAATGCGGACTCGAACACCATCAGGAAATGACCGATGGCCATCAGCAACGCGCCGGCGATGACCGCCCGCGTGCGGCCGGTGAACCGGTCGCCGATCAAGCCGCCGAGGATCGGGAAGAAATACACCAGCGCGATGTAGAGCCCGAAGATCTGCGACGCCAGCGCCTGCGTCGACAGCGGCCCCAACACCGACTCGAGCAGCGAGCGGAACGCGGCAAAGCCGGCGATGTTCTCGACGCTGCCCGCCTTCAGCAATTGCCCGGTCATGTACAGGACCAGCAGCGCCTGCATTCCGTAGAACGAAAACCGCTCCCAGCCTTCGGCGAACACGATGTACGCGAGGCCTCGCGGATGACCGAAGAACGTCCGTTGCACTGGCGGGCTTTGATAACTGCCCACCGCTGCAATCGCGGCGTTCATCGGCTCAACTCTGCTGGCGCCTGCCATCGGGTCCTGCTCGCGTGTGCGCATTCGATGGTTTTTTATACCCGCGAGGTTCCGCCCGACGGTTGCATAGGGCGGTAGCGCCGGTGTACGTGGTACACCGGGCGGTGACTTCGATCAGCCGGCGTCGGGAGCTTTGAGCTCCGGATGATCCCTGGCGATGGTGGTCGTCAACCAGTTCCGGAAGCTGCGAATGGGGAGCGCGTCCCACCGCTCGGCGCGAGCGACGAACTGAAGCATTCCCATGGCGTGCGGCTGAAAGCTGTCGAGCCCCGCGCCGATGTCCATCAGCTGGCGCTGCTTCAATTCTTCCGCCACCACCAGATAGTTGATCAGCGCGATACCCCGGCCATGACGTGCCGCCTCGAGCGCCAGCTGGGCCTGCCACAGCCGTGGTCCGGACAACTCCTCGTCGGTGTGCACGCCATGACTGGCGAGCCAGTTCCGCCAGCGCATCAGGTTGTCCTCGTGGAGCAGCTGGTGGCCGAGAATGTCCTTGGGCTCGCGAATCTTCGGATTCCGCGCCAGATACTCGCGACTCGCCACCGCGATCACGGGCGCCCGCGCGATCTCGACGCTGCGGCACTCGGCTGGAATCTCATAGGCCGCGCCATACATGGCGACGATGCGCAGATCGACGTCGGCGTGATGGGTCAGGAAGTCCGGACTGCGATCCATGGGCCGCACTTCGATGTCGAACCCGGGATGGGCCAGCTCGAAATCGCCCAGCCTTCCGGAAATCCAATGCAAGGCAAAGGCCGGCATGCAATGGATATGCAGGCGCCGGCTGTCGCCCCGCTTCATCAAATCGATGGTGGCGTTGGAAATGGCGTCGATCGCCGCGCTGATCTGCTTGTGATAACGCACCCCGTCCTCGGTCAGGACCGTGCCATTGGCGGTACGGGCGATCAGCTTGGTGCCGGTCCACTCCTCGATGGTGCGCAGGTGCCGACTGATCACGCCGTGATCGCGACACAAGTATTGAGCCGCCCGCCTCACCCCGCCGAGCCGGGCAATGGCATCGAATGCGCGCAAGGCGTCGAATGGCGGCAGGCCCTTCCGGGACGGAAGCGCGGGAGCTGGCGGATCAATCCGGCGTCGGTCTTCAGCAGACATCATGATCTCTGGCTCGCAGCAGCGTGCTTGGAACGAGTATGCCTACGGCAAAGCCCCCGGCCAATCCATCCTTGCAGAATGGTCCGGGGGGCGGCGCTGCATACGACGGTGGCGGCGGTGTACAGGTGGCACCACGGCCTGTGGCGGACTACGAGGCGGGAGAGGTGCAGGTTCCGATCGCCTGGCCGAAGCGGATCGGGAAGGACTTCATGATGGATGCTTCATCACTGAGACCATTGCGAAGGTTGGATGCTACTTCGCGATCCTGCTCGCTGAGGTTCGACCAGATGCAATCGCAGACGGCGGCGTCGTTCGAGGTGCGGTCGGAGGCCAGTGTGAATCCGGGGAGCGGATGTTCGCTACAAAGGATCGTTGAAGGTGCGGTGTCGGTTGCGGGAGGGGCGGCTCTCGGGGTGGTGCAAGCTGCGGAGGCGAGCGCCAGAATCAGGAAGAAATATTTCATGGCTTGGCTTCCGAGAGCGGAGGCCCTTGCAGGCCTCCGCTGATGAGGAGCGTGCGATTACACGCGGACGAAATGATCCCAGTAGCTGTACTCGGTCTCGGTGCGGGTACGCTTCCAGCCTTCGTACGTCTGACGGGTCAGGTAGCCGTCATGGAACGTCTGGCCCACATACGTGCTGAACATCTGCGAGTAACCGCTCCACGAGCCGGTGCTGATATAGGAGCTGCGCAAGTGCCAGTCAGCGCCGCCGGTCAGCTCGGTCATCGCCTTGCGATCCAGAGCCTGGGAGAGGTCGAGGTCGGTGAAGGTCAAAGTGGTCATGTCAGTATCTCCGTCGAGGGGTGTGAGGTTTTCAGCTAAGCGCTGTGCGTTGCGCTTGAGCTAGGAATAGCAGGCGGCGTGCCAGCCGTGCCAAGCGGCTCGTGAATTTCTCTAAACGGTTGAAGTCAGCGAAGAAATATTCTCGCCGACCTCATTTCGTGCGACGCGGCACCCGGTGGCGGGCCGTTGATTTGTCGGCGAGCAGCCAACACAGACGCCTCCGGTGTTGGATCTCGGCCGATGTGGGAAGCCCTGTCCCATGATTCCGGTCACACTAAGTGCCCACCCGGTCCGTGACTGACCGCGCGGAATCAAGCTGTTTTGCTGACCTAATGTCGCGCGTATGCAATCCGCGCGTCAGTCAATCGTCGAAGCAGTAGTTCCCATCGAGGATTGGGAAATTCCAGCGACCGCACCTCGCGGCTGCGATCCATTGCTTGCGTGCCTCGTGCATGTCACAGGGTTGTTCGGCAAGCCCTGGTCGTCGGAAGCGCTGACCGCCGGACTGCCGCTGCCCGATCACGGGCTCACACCCGAACTGTTCGTCCGCGCGGCCACTCGTGCCGGGCTATCTGCCCAAATCATCCGCCGCACGCTCGAAGACATCTCATCGCTGGCCCTGCCCGCAGTCGTGTTGCTCAACGAGCGACGAGCTTGTGTGCTCATCGACACCGACAACACGGGCCGACTGCAATTGCTGCAGCCCGAATCCGGCGGCGTTCGCGAGACGACGCTGGCGGAGCTCAACTCCTGCTATTCCGGCGCCGTCATTTTCGTCCGACCTCGCATCAAGCTGGACGCACGCAGCGAGCACAGTGCCGCCCCGCGAGCCAAGCACTGGTTCTGGAACACCATTGCGCAATGCTGGCCCATCTACGCGGAGGTCTTGATTGCATCGCTGCTAATCAACCTGTTCGCGCTGTTCATGCCGTTCTTCACCATGAACGTGTACGACCGGGTGGTGCCGAATCTCGCCGTCGAGACACTTTGGGTGCTCACGATTGGCGTGTGCATCGTGTTCGCGTTCGATCTACTCATGCGAACGCTGCGCGCGTACTTCATCGATGTCGCCGGCAAACGCGTCGATGTGGTTTTGTCCGCCCAGCTCTTCAGCAAGGTGCTCGGCCTGCGTATGGCGGATCGACCCGCGTCCGTGGGCGCGTTTGCAAACAACGTGCAGGAATTCGAATCGTTACGTGAGTTCGTCACGTCGGCAACGATTACCACGCTGGTCGACCTGCCCTTCGCAGTACTGTTCATCGTAGTAATGGCCTGGATCGGCGGCCCGATTGCCTGGGTACCGCTGATCGCCTTTCCGCTCATCGTGGGCTTTGGAATAGCGCTGCAGGGCCCGTTGTCGCGCTCCATCCAGGAAAGCTTTCGACACGCAGCCCAACGCCAGGCGACGCTGATCGAAACGCTGGCAGGACTGGAAACCATCAAGGGTCAGCGAGCCGAAGGCCCTGCTCAGCGGCGCTGGGAGCAGGCTGTCAGCCACCTCGCGATGCTCGGCTTGCGCACGCGCCTGTTGTCCAACACAGTGATCAATTTCTCGGCGTTCGTACAGCAGATGGCCTATGTCGCCGTCGTCGTGTGGGGCGTGCATTTGATCGCGGCGGAACAGCTCACCGTCGGCGGCCTGATCGCGTGCACGCTGCTGGTCGGACGTGTGCTCGCACCGCTCTCCCAAATCGCCGGCTTGCTGACTCGCTATCACCATGCGCGGACCGCGCTCGCTTCGATAAACAGAATCATGCATCTGCCCGAGGAGCGTCCGGCGGAACATGAGCTCGTGAGCCGTCCTCGTCTGCAAGGCGCGATCGAGTTTCGCGACGTCACCTTCAAATATCCCGGACAGGACCTCACGGCGCTCGCCAATGTGAGCTTTCGAATTGCACCAGGCGAGCGTGTCGCGCTGATCGGACGCATCGGCTCGGGCAAGACGACCATCGAGAAACTGGTGCTGGGCCTGCATACGCCGACCGCCGGGAGTATCCTGATCGATGGCATCGAGTCCCGACAGATCGACCCGGTGGAACTGCGACGCGATGTTGGCTATGTGCCTCAAGACATCGTGCTGTTCTACGGCTCGGTCCGTGACAACATCGTTCTCGGCGCGCCTCGTATCGAGGACGAATCGATGTTACGCGCGGCTGAACAAGCCGGCGTCACCGAGTTTGTAAACTCGCATCCCCGCGGGTTCGCGATGCCTGTCGGTGAACGTGGCGAAGCGGTTTCGGGCGGTCAGCGTCAAGCGATTGCAATCGCGCGAGCGTATCTGCTCCAACCGCCGATCCTGCTGTTCGACGAGCCGAGCAACGCCATGGACAATCGCACGGAGGAGCAATTCAAAGCACGGCTCGCCGGACAACTCGACGGCCGCACGCTGCTGCTCATCACACATCGGGCTTCGCTGCTGTCGCTCGTCAATCGGATCATCGTTATCGAAGCCGGACGCGTCGCCGCCGATGGGCCGCGCGACCAGGTGCTCGCGGCGCTGGCCGGAGGAAAGATCGGTGCTGGCTCACGCTGAACCCTTGCAGAACGCCCGCCCCCTCGCCCACTGGATCCTTTGGAGCACGCTGGCGTTCTTTGTGATTGCGCTGCTCTGGGCCAGCCAGGCGCAGCTCGACGAGGTCACGCTCGGCCAGGGCCAGGTCATTCCCTCCAGCAAGATCCAGGTCGTGCAGAACCTCGAGGGCGGCATCATCGCCGAGATTCTGGTCGAACCGGGACAGGTCGTGAACAAGGGCCAGACCCTGATGCGAATCGACGATACGCGCTTCTCGTCTTCGTACCAGGAAGGTGCGGCGAAGGACGATTCGCTGCGCGCTCGAATCGCCCGCCTCGAAGCGGAGGCCTCGCTCGGAGAATTCATCGCGCCAGCGGACTTGCAAAGCCGTGCAGTGGAGCTGGTTCGCCACGAACGAGCTGTGTTCGACGCTCGCCGCCGCGATCTCGATGCGAGTCTGGCGGTGCTGGAACGACAAGGCGAACAGCGTGCGCAGGAGTTGTCGGAGGTGCAGACCCATGCGGCGCAACTCGAGCACAGCTACGATCTGGTGCAGCAGGAGCTCGCAATTACCCGTCAGGCCGCGGATCAAAGTGTGTTTCCAAAGGTCCAGCTCATCCGGCTCGAACGGCAAGCGAACGATTTGAAAGGCGAGCTCGATGTCGCACGGCTGAGCGTCCCTCGCCTGCAAGCGGCCATGGCCGAAGTGCGCCGGAGGGCAGATCAGGCCACGGCTGAGTTTCGGTCGGCGGCGAGCCGTGAGCTGAGCGAAGCGCGTGCGGAGCAGTCTGTCATCAGCGCCACGAAAGTCGCGCTCGAGGATCGCCTTGCTCGAACGACCGTGCGTGCGCCTCTGACAGGCACCATCAAGCAAGTGAAGGTCAACACCATCGGCGGAGTCGTTCAGCCCGGCATGGATCTGGTGGAAATCGTGCCGCTGGAGGACAGCTTGCTCGTGGAAGCACGCGTGCGTCCCGCGGACATCGCATTCTTGCGGCCAGGGTTGCCTGCGATGGTCAAGCTGACCGCCTATGACTTCTCGATCTACGGCGGGCTCGAGGGCACTGTCGATCACATCAGCGCCGATGCGATTCTCGACGAACGCTCGGCCGCGCGTCCCGAAAGTTACTATCTGGTGCGTGTTCGCACCTCCCGAGGCGGTCGCGGCGCCGGCGATAAACATCTCAAGATCATTCCGGGCATGCAGGCGACGGTCGACATCCGCACCGGACACAAGACCGTGCTGCAGTACCTGTTGAAGCCGATACTCCGCGCCAGGCAGACCGCCCTGCGCGAGCGCTGAGGAGGCCCGATGTTTGTTATCGCAAGCCCGGACCCGGACACGCTGGACCGCTGGCGCGCGGGACTCGGCGAGAACGCGTCGTTGATCGAGGTCCGGCGCAACGATGCCTTGCGCGAGTGCGTGGCCCGCCTTCAGCCACAGTTGCTGCTGCTCGATCTGCGGCTGGCACGAGCCGTGCGTCCCCAGGACATTTCGCTATTGAGCAAGGCCAGCCCCGCTACTCGCATCATCGTATTGGCGGACGCTTGTAACGAAGATGTTGAAGTCGCGCTGTTCAGAGCGGGCGTTCGCGGCGTCTGCCCTCTGCATGTTTCCGACGATCTGCTGCTGAGAGTTACCAACGCGGTCTTGCAGGGAGAGCTGTGGATTCGTCGCGCGCTGGTACCGAAGTTGCTCGAAGGCTTCGCCACCGACCGACATGAAGCGGAGACTGGTTGCACCGGTCGGTTCGCGATCCTGACGCCTCGAGAAACCGAAATCGCGCGCCTCATTGGCCAAGGCGTGAGTAACAAGCGCATCGCGCGCCATCTGGCGATCGCGGAACAAACGGTGAAAGGCCATCTCACGGCGATCTTCCGCAAGATCGGCGTCGTCGATCGCACCAAGCTCGCGCTGCTCTTTGCGCACCGATAGCCAGTGCCGAGCGGTAGGCTCCCGCATTACTCCTTCTGCACGCGCAGCATACTACTAAGAAATGTGACGTATCCCTCACATCCCGATGCTCATTTGCACGGTCGGGCAATACCAAAGTATGGGCAGACGGCAGTCGGATAGACCGCCTCCACCACGCCACTAGCATCGCCTGAAACAAATATCGGGAGGCTTGGGGCGGATGGCAACGAATAACGGCAGCAATGGCGATGACATCATCACCGGTACGAGCGGCGCGGATCAGCTCAACGGTGGCGCGGGCAACGATACTCTCTATGGCGGCGACGGCAGCGACCGACTGAACGGCGGCTCCGGCAATGACACGCTGGACGGCGGCAGCGGCAGCGATATTCTCAACGGCGACTCCGGCAACGACATTCTGGTGTATCGACTGGCGGAGAACGTCGGGACCGGCGACCTGTACACCGGCGGTGCCGGCATCGATACCATCCGCCTGATGCTGACGGACTCGGAGTGGCTGCAAGACTCCGTTCAATCCGAACTGGCGCGCTACTTCTCACATCTCGCCTCCGTCCAGCGCAACGCGCAGGGTGAGGTGTCCAACGGCAGCAGCCGCGATTTCACATTCAACTTCGGCACCTCGACGTTGACGGTGCAGATGATGGAGCGCCTCGAGATCTACGTGAATGGCGCGGTCGTCGGCAATCTCGACGCACCGGTCATCGACACTTTCGATTCGACGCTCGGCGGCATCGTCACCGAGGATGGGAACGACGACGTTAGTTCGACGACCACGGAAATCGGCAGCGGATCGATCAAGTTCTTCGACCTCGACAGCTCCGATACCCATAGCATCAGCGTCGTCCCGCCCGCCGGGACTTGTCTCGGGACCTTCAGCGCGTCGCTCACGAACGCTGCTTTCGGTGACGGCCAGGGAATGGTCGGCTGGACCTACACACTCAGCGACTCCGCCGCTCAGTCCTTGGCCGCGGGCGAGACACGAACGGAAGTGTACGTCGTCAAAATCACTGACGATGAGGGGCTGTCGGTCACACAGAGTGTGACCATTACCATCCACGGCACGAACGACGCTCCAGTTGCAGTCGCGGATGTGCGAAGTGCAATGGAGGATGGCTCGGTTCTCATCGGCACGGTCGCAGGTAACGACAGCGACGTGGACAACGGTGCTGTGCTCAATTACTCACTTGCTGGCTCCGCCCCCGCCGGGCTCACTTTCAACACCGATGGCACCTATACCTTCGATCCGAGCCACACCGCCTATCAGCACCTCGCCGCCGGCGCCACGCAGAATGTTGTCGTTAGTTACATCGTGACCGACGAGCACGGCGCGAGCAGCAGCGCCACGCTGACGATCACCGTGACCGGAACGAATGACGCGCCGGTCGCAGTTGCGGACACGAACTCTGCTACAGAAGACGGAGCGATTCTTATCGGCTCAGTTGCCGCCAACGACAGCGATGCCGACGACGGCGCGACATTAAGCTACTCACTCAATACCCCCGTTCCTGCAGGCCTCAGCTTTAACACCGACGGCAGCTACAGCTTCAATCCAAGCCACGCCGCGTATCAGCACCTCGCCGCCGGCGCCACACAGAATGTGGTCATTGGTTACACAGTGACCGACGAGCACGGCGCGAGCAGCAGCGCCACGCTCACGATCACCGTGACCGGAACGAATGACACTCCGGTCGCAGTTGCAGACACGAACGCTGCCACAGAAGACAGCGCCATTCTCCTGGGCACGGTTGCCACTAACGATACCGACGCTGATGACGGCGCCATACTCAGCTACTCACTCGACGCGCCCGCGCCGGCCGGCCTCACGTTCAACACCGACGGCAGTTACAGCTTCGATCCGGGCCATGCCGCTTATCAGCACCTCGCTGCCGGTGCCACACAGAATGTTGTCGTTGGTTACACCGTGACTGACGATCACGGCGCCAGCAGCAGTGCCACGCTCACGATCACCGTGACCGGAACGAATGACGCGCCGGTCGCAGTTGCGGACACGAACAGTGCCATAGAAGACAGCTCCGTTCTCCTGGGCACGGTTGCCACTAATGACACCGATATCGACGACGGCGCGACACTGAGCTACTCACTCAATGCCCCCGCTCCTGCAGGCCTCACGTTCAATACCGACGGCAGCTACACCTTCAATCCAAGCCATGCCGCCTATCAGCACCTCGCCGCCGGTACCACACAGAATGTTGTCGTTGGTTACACCGTGACCGACGAGCACGGCGCCAGCAGCGGCGCCACTCTCACGATCACCGTCACCGGAACCAATGACACTCCGGTCGCAGTTGCGGACACGAACGCTGCCACAGAAGACAGCGCCGTTCTCCTAGGCACAGTTGCCACCAACGACAGCGACGCCGATGACGGTGCCATACTCAGCTACTCGCTCGATGCGCCCGCTCCCGCTGGCCTCACATTCAACACCGACGGCAGTTACAGCTTCGATCCCAGCCACGCGGCTTATCAGCACCTCGCTGCCGGTACCACACAGAATGTTGTCGTTGGTTACACCGTGACCGACGAGCACGGCGCCAGCAGCGGCGCCACTCTCACGATCACCGTCACCGGAACCAATGACACTCCGGTCGCAGTTGCGGACACGAACGCTGCCACAGAAGACAGCGCCGTTCTCCTAGGCACAGTTGCCACCTACGACAGCGACGCCGATGACGGTGCCATACTCAGCTACTCGCTCGATGCGCCCGCTCCCGCTGGCCTCACATTCAACACCGACGGCAGTTACAGCTTCGATCCCAGCCACGCGGCTTATCAGCACCTCGCTGCCGGCACCACACAGAATGTTGTCGTTGGTTACATCGTGACCGACGATCACGGTGCGAGCAGCGGTGCCACTCTCACGATCACCGTCACCGGAACTAACGACACGCCAATCGCAGTGGCGGATACGAACGCTGCTACAGAGGACGGCGCCGTTCTCCTGGGTATAGTTGCTACCAACGACACCGATGCTGATGACGGCAGCACGCTGAGCTATTCACTCAATGCCCCCGCGCCTGCTGGCCTCACCTTCAATACCGACGGCAGCTACACCTTCAATCCAAGCCATGCCGCCTATCAGCACCTGGCCGCCGGGGCCACACAGAATGTGGTCGTTGGTTACACCGTGACTGACGATCACGGCGCGAACAGCAGCACCACACTGACGATTACCGTAACCGGAACCAATGACATTCCGGTCGCAATTGCGGACACGAACAGTGCCATAGAAGACAGCGCCGCTCTCCTAGGTACGGTTGCCACCAACGACAGCGATATCGACGACGGCGCGACATTAACCTACTCACTCAATGCCCCCGCTCCTGCTGGCCTCAGCTTTAACACCGACGGCAGCTACAGCTTCAATCCAAGTCACGCGGCTTATCAGCATCTCGCTGCCGGCGCCACACAGAACGTTGTCGTTGGTTACGCCGTGACCGACGATCACGGCGCGAGCAGCAACGCCACTCTCACGATCACTGTGACCGGAACCAATGACATTCCGGTCGCGGTTGCGGACACGAACAGTGCCATAGAAGATAGCGCCGTTCTCCTGGGCACGGCTGCCACTAACGACAGCGATATCGACGACGGCGCGACACTAAGCTACTCACTCAATGCCCCCGCTCCGGCCGGGCTAACCTTCAACACCGACGGCAGCTACAGCTTCAACCCGAGCCATGCCGCCTATCAGCACCTCGCCGCCGGCGCCACGCAGAATGTTGTCGTTGGTTACACCGTAACCGACGATCACGGCGCGAGCAGCGCTGCCACTCTCACGATCACCGTCACCGGAACGAATGACACGCCGGTCGCAGCTGCAGACACGAACGCTGCCACAGAAGACAGCGCCGTTCTCCTAGGCACAGTTGCCACCAACGACAGCGATGCCGATGACGGCGCGACACTGAGCTACTCACTCAATGCCCCCGCTCCGGCCGGCCTCACGTTCAATCTCGACGGCAGCTACAGCTTCAATCCGGGCCATGCCGCTTTTCAGCACCTCGCTGCGGGTGCCATACAGAATGTGGTCGTTGGTTACACCGTGACCGACGAGCACGGCGCGAGCAGCAGCGCCACTCTCACGATCACCGTGACCGGAACCAATGACACGCCCGTCGCAGTTGCAGACACGAACGCTGCCACAGAAGACAGCGCCGTTCTCCTAGGCACAGTTGCCACCAACGACAGCGACGCCGATGACGGCGCCGTACTGAGCTATGCCCTCGATGCTCCTGCTCCGGCCGGCCTCACATTCAACACCGACGGCAGTTACAGCTTCAATCCAAGCCATGCTGCCTATCAGCACCTCGCCGCCGGCGCCACGCAGAATGTGGTCGTTAGCTACATCGTGACCGATGAGCACGGCGCCAGCAGCGATGCCACTCTCACGATCACCGTGACCGGAACGAATGACACGCCAGTCGCAGTGACGGATACGAACTCTGCTACAGAGGACGCCGCCGTTCTCCTGGGAACAGTTGCCACCAACGACACCGACGCCGATGACGGCGCCATACTGAGCTATGCCCTCGATGCTCCTGCTCCGGCCGGATTCACGTTCAACACCGACGGCAGTTACAGCTTCAATCCAAGCCATGCAGCCTATCAGCACCTGGCCGCCGGGGCCACACAGAATGTGGTCATTGGTTACGTCGTGACCGACGATCACGGCGCCAGCAGCAGCGCGGCACTCACGATCGCTGTGACCGGAACGAATGACACGCCAGTGGCGGTTGCGGACACGAACGCTGCTACGGAGGACGGCGCCATTCTCCTGGGTACAGTTGCCGCCAACGACACCGACGCCGACGCCGATGACGGCGCGACACTGAGCTACTCACTCAATGCTCCCGCTCCTGCTGGCCTCACGTTCAACACCGATGGCAGCTACAGCTTCAATCCAAGCCATGCGGCCTATCAGCACCTCGCTGCTGGTGCCACACAGAATGTGGTCGTTGGTTACACCGTGACCGATGAGCATAGCGCCAGCAGCGGTGCCGCTCTCACGATCACCGTGACCGGAACAAACGATACGCCAGTCGCGGTTGCGGATACGAACGCCGCTACTGAGGACAGCGCCGTTGTCCTGGGCACGGTTGCTACCAACGACACCGATGCCGATGATGGCGCCACACTGAGCTATGCCCTCGATGCTCCTGCTCCGGCCGGCCTAACCTTCAACACCGACGGCAGTTACAGCTTCAACCCGAGCCACGCTGCCTATCAGCACCTCGCCGCCGGCGCCACACAGAACGTGGTCGCCGGGTACACAGTGACTGACGAACACGGGGCGAGCAGCAGCGCCACGCTCACGATCACCGTGACGGGCAGCAACGATGCGCCAGTAAACACCGTGCCCGCGAGTCCGCTAACAACGAACCAAGACACCAGCAAAGTCATCACCGGTCTGAGCATCGCCGACGTCGATGCGGGCGCCGGCAACGTGACGACGACCCTCTCTGTCATGCACGGTGCGCTGACCGTGTCTGGTAATCCAAGTGTGACGGTCACTGGAAGTGGCTCAGCCAGCGTTACACTGACAGGCACCGTAGCGGCGATCAACACACTGCTCGCGACGGCCACTGCTGTCACCTACACGCCGGCCATCACCTATGCTGGCGCGGACACACTGACCGTTGTAACCAACGATGGAGCACTGACCGACACCGACTCGGTCGCGATAACCGTCACCGCGACCAATGCCGCGCCGGTCGCGGCAAACGATGTCCTCTACGTTTCAAATAACACCAACGCAATCACCATCCCGGTCAGCGCCCTGCTCGGCAACGATCGGGATGCCGATGGTCTGGCGCTGACGGTGACCTCGGTCGGTTCGGCGTCAGGCGGGATCTCCAACCTGGCGTTGAGCTCCAATGGCACGATCATATTCGACAGCAACAACAGCACCGTCGGCAGCTTCACCTACACCATAGGGGACGGTGGGACGCCGCTGGGCACGAGCACCGCGACGGTCACGGTAAACATCGTCAGCACCAACGGCGCATCGAACGTCAACCTGACGGGACTGACGTACAACGCTTCCTACCTGGACGGCGGCAGCAACAATGACACGCTCACCGGCGGAGGCGTCGCGCCCGATACATTGATCGGCGGTGCGGCCGACGATACGTTGGTCGGCGGCAACGGCAACGACGTGCTCCGAGGCGGCCTGGGCAACGATACGATCGACGGTGGCACGGGCGTCGATATGCTCGACCTTTCGGATGCCACCGCGGGCATCAGCATCACACTCAATCAGGGCACGAACGGCGCCAATCCGCCGAACCTGACCTGGTCCACCGGCTCATTGGCGGGCATTGGCACCGACGCGTACAAGAACGTGGAAGGCGTGATCGGCAGCGCGTTCAACGACACGATCACCGGCAGCGGCGGCGACGACATCCTGCGAGGCGGCGGTGGCAACGACACGCTCAATGGCGGCGCCGGCATCGATCTGCTGGACTTCTCCGAAGTCGGCACCGGTTTCTCGATAACCATGGGCGCCGGTGGCTCGGGAACCGCCAGCGTCAATGGCATCGATAGTTATTCAAACATGGAAGGTGTCATCGGCGGCAATGGCAATGACACCATTACCGGCAACGCGGGCAACAATGTGTTGCAGGGTGGCGGCGGCAACGATTCATTGAACGGAGGCGCCGGAGCCGATGTGTTGATTGGTGGCGCGGGCGTGGACACACTCACCGGCGACCTCGGTAGCGATACCTATCGCTTTCTCGCCGGAGATGCCCGATCGGTGGACACGATCACGGACTTCAACACAGCGGCACCAGGCTCTGGCGGCGATGTGCTCGACATCAGCGATCTGTTGATCGGAGCACCCGCCATTACCACCGGCAATATCAACAGCTACCTGAGTGTTCGCGAGAGTGGCGGCAATTCCATCATCAGCATCGACCGGGATGGCACCGGCACTGCTTACGGCTTCGAGGACTTTGTCGTTCTCACCGGGCACACGGGACTGAGCCTGTCATCGCTGCTGACCAACAACAATATCGATACGACGTTGTGAGTTGCGTTGGATCCATACCGACGGGTGCATGGGATCAGGTCAGGCTCGCGGGAGACCCGCCATCGGCGTGCGCTTTCAAAGACTGACGCGCGCTGATCCCATGTTTCTTGAGCAGCGTCTGCACGTGGCTGCGATTCATGCCGATGTTCCTGGCGAGATCCGTTACGCGATAGTTTGCTTTGGCCAGGCACTCCAGCAGATAACTGCGCTCCGCTTCATCACTGGCCTTGCGCTTGGCGTCCACGAGCGAGGTCGCTGGTTCGACCTCAGGCTGCGCGGTCTGCTCCGGCACTTTGGCACGCACGTTCTCTGGCAGATGTTCCAGATCCGCGGTCTCCGTAGCCAGGCATGAAATCCGGAAAATGATATTGCGCAACTCGCGAATGTTTCCTGGATAATCGTACGAGCTCAGGAAGCTGGTGAGTCGCCTCGACAGCTTCACCGGCTGGCGATTCAATCTGGACGCAGCTTCGTTGGAGAGATATTCGATCAGCACCGAAATTTCATCGCGGCGGTCGCGCAACGCCGGCAGCGTCACCTGAATGATGCTGAGCCGGTAATAAAGATCCTCTCGGAACGTGCCGGCCTTGCACATTTCCAGCAGGTTCTTGTTGGTCGCCGCAACGATGCGCGCATCTACACTGATGACCTGATCCGAACCGACCCGCTGGATCTCATTGGACTGTAAAACCCGCAGCAGCTTCACTTGCCCGATCAGCGGCAGCTCGCCGATCTCGTCCAGGAAGATCGTGCCGCCATTCGCCGCCTCGAACTTGCCGGCGCGATCCGTATTCGCGCCCGTGAATGCGCCCCGCTTGTGACCGAACAGCTCGGACTCGAGCAGGTTCTCGGGAATCGCTCCGCAGTTCACGGTGATATAGGGCTGGTCCGCGCGATTGCCATTGGCGTGGATGACTTTGGCCATCAACTCCTTGCCGGTGCCACTCTCGCCGTCGACCAGCACGGGCAGATCCGTGCGTGCGGCCTTCTCCGCGATTTCCAACGCCTCGATGAGCCGCGGGCTGTCGCCGAACACGCCGTCGAACTGAAAGTCACGTTCCAACAGCGCATGCCGCCGCTGAGCGATGCTCTGATTCCGAGGTGCCGACGTGCTGGCCTTGACGAAGCGCTCGGTGTGCGACAAGCGCAGCACCTCGTCTCGCATCGTGGTGCACTGATTCAGCAGCTTCTGAATCTGGGCCCGGTCGAGAGTCTGCGCCCAACGCAAGGTCGAGCGCAGGATCTCGATCTTCTCCAGCAGCGCCGCGTACGAGATCGTCGCTTCGAGATTCGAGTCGACGGGTTTCATCGCGGCGCCGTTACATCACTTCGAGCCGATGCTCGCTGGCCTGGGCCGCCAGCCATTGCTCCTTCAGGACACGGCGGATTTCGGCCTTGGTGTCGTCATCCAGCACCGCCGGCCGTTTCTCGTTGATCCTGAAGATCTCGAAACACGTGCCGTCCTGCGACGCAAACGGGCCAATGATCTCGCCCTTCTGCGCGTGAAACACTTTGGCTTCCACGTCGCCGCGTAACGCCCCACGCAGCACGCTGCCGATGTGCCCACCGTCACCGCGCGTATCGGCGATGGAGTGCTCCTGCGCAAGCTCAGCGAATCGCTCCGGCTCGTCGCCGAGAATGGCCAGGATCTCTTTGGCCTTGCCCGCCGAGTCCAGCACGATATGACTCACGTCGATGCAGTCGAACTGAGGCGAATTCAGGCGGAAGAACTGCTCGACCTTATCCTCGGTCACCACTTGCTCCATCATCTTTTCGAAGCACAGCGTTTCAGTCACGTAGATCTCGTACTCCTCGGGCGTGACTCTCATGCTTTCCAGATAGCGCTTCATCTCCACGGCACGATGCAGTCCATTCACGCGGCGCATTTGATCCGAGCGCTGCTGCACCGACTCCGGCGTGATCCGGACGCCGTGCTTCCTCGCTGAATGCACGGCCAGTTTTTCCTGGACGATATCATCGATCAACCCGTCGAACCGGCCACTCAACCTCAGCAGCTTGACGAAGCTGTCGGAGCTGATGATCTCGTCATTGATGCGAATGAGATTGGTCATGACGAAGACTCCTCGCGAAGCAAACAAAAGAAACATCGGGCTCTGGGAACGTCGTTACTGTGATCCGTTCAGTCGTATTCGTCCAGGCTGTCAAAAGGGCATCGGCACTCCGCCGATGTTACTTCCAGCGCTTGTCGTCCTGCTTCATTCGCCGCTGCAACGATTCGATCGGCAGCGGACGAAGGTGCGCGGACCAGCGACCTGCTGCGGCGCGCAGACCGGTCGCACTCTTCGATTGATTCATCAGAAAGAAAGCCGTCGATTGTCTGGGCCACATCGGACGCGCGCCGAGCCCCACGATCGCGCGCATCGCTTCCCGATCGAGCTCGATGCTGTCTTCCAGATCCGCGATGACGAGTTTGCTCATCGGTCTCTCCAGTGATGGTTTCGACCCAACATCGCGGCCTGTGTTTGTTGGCCGCGATCCAACGAATTCGGATCCTCGAACTCCCGGCGTGTCGTATCGATTTTTCATCGTCTGACTATTTCTTCGCTGCCTTCAGCGACTTACGAAAAGTTTTCGGTGGCTTGGCACGGCTGGCACGCAGGCTGCTATTCCTAGCTCAAGCGCAGACGCACAGCGCTTGGCTGAAACCTCACACCACTCGGAGATACTGCAATGATCACGTTGAACCTCAATGACCTCGACCTCTCCCAGGCTCTGGATAGCAAGGCGATGACGGAGCTGACCGGCGGCGCCGACTGGCACTTGCGCAGCTCTTACGTCAACACCGGTTCGTGGAGCGCCTACTCGCAAATGTTCAGCACGTATGTGGGCCAGACGTTCCACGACGGTTACCTGACTCGCCAGACGTACGAAGGTTGGAAGCGCACGCGCACCGACACCGAGTACAGCTACTGGGATCATTTCGTCCGCGTCTGATCGCACGTTGTTCCCCGCCACCAGAGGAGACCCGCAAGGGTCTCCTCCTTTTTTACGCCGAGACAACTGCGCCGCTAGGCGGCGCTGCTCATCATCTGCTTCTGCACCAGCTGGTGATACATTCCCTTGCGCTCGATCAGCTCCCGGTGCACGCCTTCCTCGACGATGCTGCCGTTGTAGAGCACCAGGATCTTGTCCGCATTCATGATCGTGCTGAGCCGGTGCGCAATCACGATCGACGTACGCCCCTTCAGCACGTCCTGCATGTTCCGAAGAATGTTGCTCTCCGATTGGCTATCGAGCGCCGACGTCGCTTCGTCCAGGATCAGGACGCGCGGATCGTGATAGAGCGCTCGGGCGATGCACAGGCGCTGCATTTGCCCACCGGACAACCCCATGCCTCGCTCGCCGACGACCTGCTCGTAGCCGAGCGGCATGGCGCTGATGAAGTTGTGAGCATCGGCCATCTTCGCGACCTCGACTACGCGTCGCCGGTCGGGATTCTCCTCACCGGCAGCGATGTTCTCGGCGACGGTGCCGGAGAACAGCAGATTGTTCTGCATCACATAGCCGAGCTGGGCACGGTAGTACTCCTTCTCGACCAGATTCATGTCGTAGCCATCGACATAGATCGAGCCCTCGGTCGGCGCATAGAAGCCGGCGACGAGCTTGGCCAGGGTGGTCTTGCCGGAACCGCTTTGACCGACGATCGCGACCATCTGGCCCGACTCGATGGAGAAGCGGATGTTCTCCAGCACGAAGCGGTTCTCCTTGCCGCCGTAACGGAAGAAGACATTATCGAAGCGAACATCGCCCTTCAGGCTGGGCAACATGATGCGTGACTCGATGTCCTGCGGCTTCTGCTCTGGATCCAGATCCAGTACATCGCCCAGCCGTTCCATCGCGACGCCCGTCTCCTGCAGCTGATCCCACAAGCCGATCAGCCCCATGACCGGCGCCAACGCGCTGCCCATCAACATGGTGAATGCGATCAACTGACCGATGGTGAGCTGCTCGTCCAGCACGAGGCTCGCACCAATCCAGAGAATCACCACCGAACTCGCGGCGCTGAGCATCTGTCCGGTGAATCCCACCAGCAGGTCGAAGCGCTGCGCTCGATACTGCACATCCAGAGCCTTCGCGTAACGGCTTTCCCAGCGCATGCGCATCGGTCGTTCGATGCCCATCGCCTTCACCGTCTCGGCACCGCTCAACGTCTCCATCAATACAGATTCGGCATCTGTCGACGTCTCGAAGGCGCGCCGCGCGTATTGCTTGATTCGCGGCGTCGCCATCACCGTCAACAGCCCGATGGGAACGATGAAAGCGATGAGCAGCAACGACAGCTTGACGCTATAGAGGAACATGACGATGAAGTAGATGAACGCCATCAGCGTGTTCAACAGCGTGCTGACGGTCGATTCCGTGAGGAAATTCCGCACCTTCATGTTTTCCTGGAAGCGCGCGAAGATGTCGCCGGTGCGACGCCGGTTGAAAAAGTCCAGGGGCAGCGACAAGGTGTGCCTGAAGAACTGCGAGATCATCTCGAAATCCAGATTGCGCCGGATGAAGTTGGCCAGGAAGCCACGCATCAATGTGGTCAGGCGAGTGAACACGTGCACGATGATCAACCCGACGATCAGCACGTGCAGCAGCTGGATGTTCTGATGGACCACGACCCGATCGAGGATGTTCTGCACGATGATGGGCGGCGCCACGCCTAACAGCTCGATCACCAGCGTCGCCATGGCGACATAGCCGATGATGTGCTTGAACGGCGCGAGATAATTGACGAACCGCATCCAGGGCGACTGGCCGGCCCGCGACTGAGACAGGTCGGCGCTGGGCGAGAACAACAGACAAGTCCCGGTCCAGCCCTTCTCGAAATCCGCCGTCGTCATCTTGGCAAAGCCGCGCGCCGGATCGGCAACCCAGACATGCCGCCTGGACACGCCATAGACCACGATGTAGTGGTACCCCTCCCAGTGCGCGATGAAGGGCAGCTCGAAACCGAGCATCGACTCGTAAGTGCACTTCATGCCGCGAGCCGCGAAGCCGAGCGATTCACCCACCCGCGCGAGACTGTCGAGTGTCGCTCCTTCCGTCGTGACATTCGCCATCTCTCGCAGCTTGCCCAGCGTGATCGCGATTCCGTAGTGCTTGCTGATCATCGCGAGGCACGCCGCTCCGCAGTCCGCCTCCTCTGCCTGCTCGACCAGCTCGAAGCGTGGGAGGACTTTTTCGCCGGCGCCGGTGCGACCCGCGATATCGAGCAACAAGCGTCGACCTCTGCGTTCGGACAGCTGCTTCTGCCGCTCCAGCTCGCGCTCCGATGCCTTGACCCTGCTTTCCAGGAAGTCCTTGATCTGCGGCTTGCGTTCGAGCAGCAGCCGCAAGGTATCTGTGGGGATGACTAGCAGCAGCGCGTCCGTTTCGGCAACGACTGACGCCGGTTGCTCGCCAGGATTGAGGGCGGCGAACTCACCGAAGAACTCGCCCTGGCGCGCAACGCCGATCGGATACTGCGCGCCCTCTTCCTCACGCGTGATCTTTACTCTGCCCTGACGCACGACATAGAGACGCCGGTCATCAGAAGCGCCTTGCGTAAGAATCGTCGCGCCCGCTTCGACGCGTTTGACACCCAGACTACGCACGAGCTGTGCGAGCTCGGCTTGATCGACTTTCCCCTTGAGCTCGAACAGGCGACTGACCACGCCGCCCGCCATGCGAATCGCGGTGTAGCTGGTGAGAAACGCCGCGGCATCCTTGTTGTTGGCGAGTACCGGTGCGATGGCCTCGCGTGACAGGAACAGAACTTCCGTCTTCGTCGACGCGCGTGCCGAGACATCGTGAACATGATCCCGCAGCGCGCCGATTTCAGCGAGCACGTCGCCGGCCTTGCGAACACCCTGACTGACCTCCTTGCCGTTCTCTTCGCTGAACAGGCGGACCGTTCCGGATCGGATCACGTACAAGCCGGCGTTCTTTTGACCGGCTTCGAACACCGGCTCGCCGAATTCGTACCAGCGCGAGTCCACATAGGTCGCGAGGACCTGCAGATCGGCGGGGCTGAAGGCGGAGAACATCTCGACCGTGGCGAGAAATTCAACCACGGCATCGTCGGCCAGGGAGCGGAGTTCTTTCATGACGGTCATCCGACGGAGTTTCTGAAGGGATCGATGGCGAGATCGATCAGGCGCCGGCTCTCGACGACGATCTCGACTTTGGCGGCCATGCCGTAGCGAATCGGCGTCGCCACGTTGTTGACGGTGAAGTGATCGCTCTGCAGCCCGACCCGCGCCTTGTAGACGATCTGCTTGGTGTCGCGATTGGGGCTGGAGGCCGGCGAGATATGCTCCAGCTCGCCGGTCAGCACGCCGTAGCGCTGATAGGGAAAGGCATTCACTTTGATCCGCACCGGCATGCCGGGTTTCAAGAAGGCCCGATCGCGCTCGTTGATCTCGATCTCGAGCACCTTGCGGGCGCCCTTCGGCGCGATCAGCACCACGGGCGTTTTCTCATCGACCTGCGCGCCAACGTCGGTGAAGGTCACGGTGGTCACAACTCCATCCATGGGCGCCCGGATGCGAAGGAAGTTGTCCTCGTCGATATCCTCGTAGCTGATGCGCGATGCGGCTTTGGACTTGGCCCGCGCCAGCCGCAGATCCGTCTCGGCCTGTTCCTCGTCCTGCGTCAGACGCAGCAGCATGTTCTCGTACTGGGCCTGAGCCGCGAGCAGGTCCTGGGATTTCTTTTGCAGGTCCTGTTTCTTCTTGTCGTACTCCTGCATCAGTGACACTTCGAACTCGCCAAGCTCGCTTTCCGCCAGCTTGTAGTCCAGAGTCTTTTCACGCAGGAACCCGCGCTTCTCCTCCACTTGATCCCTGGACAATCCGCCGTTGCCCGGCGAATTGAACAACCGTTCATGCTGCTCCAACACGCGCTGCGCCTGATCGCGCTCGGCGCCGGCCTTCGCCAGCTTGGCGCGGGCCTTTTCCAGTTTCAACTGCTGCTCTTCCGCGAGCTTCTTGACGCTCTCCGCGACCCGCCAATCGTTGTCGCGCTCGTCGGCGGCGATCTTGTCTTTGAGCGCCGCGATTTCCTTCTCCATGGCTTTCTTCTTGGTGGGAAACATTTCATAGCCGCGCTCGGCGGCCGCCAGATGCACCGAGGCTTGCGTCGCCTGCCCGGCCAGCTCAATGGCATTGGGAGAATCGATGCGCGCCACCACGTCGCCCTTCTGGATGGGCATGCCTTCGGTCACATAGACATTGACCAGTTCGCCCTTGATGGGCAGATACACGCCTTGCTGTTCCAGCTCGGGCTTCACCATGCCCGTGCTTTCCACGACCACGTCGGACTTGCCGATGAACGACCACAGCACCGCGGCGATCAGCAACCCGAAGAACACGAGGATGGTGCCGCGTATCAGTCGTGACGGTTGATCCGTCACGATGGCGACACCTTCCGGGCCGTGATCCTCGAGGAAACGATTCAGTCCTTTTTTGGATCGGTAGTAGACTGTACCCATAACGATTGCTCCGAGATTTCGGGCAGCAGCTCCAGTTTGGCGTGCAGGAGCACCGGCTCCAGCACGATGTTCAGATCCTGCAGCCAGCGCCGTTGACGCTGCACTTCATCGACGACTTCCTGCTGCAACGATTGCCATTCAGGCGGCGGTGTGACCTGCAGGAGTTGATAGGTTCGCGCGCCGCTGCTGATCTCGCGGTATGCGCCAGATAGACGCTTCGCTTGGCCCGAGAACCGCGGCGACACACGCTCCTCCACGCGAATCACGCCCGGAATGCCGCCGGCGCTTTGATACTCGCTCCAGTAGGTGCGCACGCGAGCGAGCGATTGATCCATTCGCGGCAGTACTTTTTCTTTGTGAGCAACGAAGTCCGGCTCGAGGGTCGCGATCAAGTGCCCGTCTTCGTCAGGACGCAGCGACGACCACACCACCAGCAAGCGATCCCAGTACTCATCTTTTCCTTTGGTCATCAGCAAGGCGTCGTAGTCAGCGCCGACCTTCTGGTAGCGCGCGATCTGGCGCGTCGCCACTTCGCCCCACGGGGCGTCTGTCACGGACTGGAGAATCGCGATCGCCTCGTCATGATTGCCGGCCCGCCAGGCTTCGGCCGCCTTCGCATGCTTGGCGACAACATCGGGCGGCGGCATTTCCCTCGCGAGCCAGGTATCGACGTAGTCCGTGAAGATGGGCGTCTGGAACTTTGCAGTTCGCTGCAACTCTGCCAGCTGCAACAGCTCCTTGCGTTGAACGAGCTGCTTTAGCGTGTCATAGCGAGCCAGATCGTCGCGCAGGGCATCGATGCCTGAGACGCGGGGATAGTTGGTGGTGAATTCGCTGAGCAGCTTGTCGATACTCTGGCGCTCATCGCGCTTCAGCGCCGATTGAATCGACGTCTTCAATTCGTCGATGGCCTTCACGTAGAGCGAGTTGTCGCTGCGGAGAGTGGTGAGACTGCTGAAGATCCGCGAGTGAGTGGGTTCGAACTGCGGGATCTGAGTGACGATCTGATCCAGGATCTGCTGACGCCGGAAACTATCGGCGCCCCACTCCTCCACGAGAGCACGGATCGGCGCTTCGTCCCGGAACATCACGATCGGACCGGACGTGCCGCCGCGCTCCGCCATGTGCGCTTCCATTTTCCCCGCCCAGGCGAGCGTATCGATCATCTGCAGCCCGCGTGGAATGAAAGGATGCGCCTTGCGTTGTGCCTCCAGATATTGATCGGCTTCCGGATAGCGGTCGTGCTCGATGTGATCCATCCAGGTCGGCACGATGGCCCGGGTCAGCGCTTCTTCCCCCCAGGCGTTGACTTCAGTGTCTTTCGGATTGTGTTCTAGGTAACGATTGGCAGCGACCGCGCTCTCGGAGTACTGCCCAGTGTCGAGCAGCTGTTTGATCTGGTGACGGTCCAAGCCGACGATATATGTGATCGTGATAGCCATCACGATCACGCCGACCAATGCCGTTGCGCCCCACAGGAAGCGCCGATCAACCGTCCCACCACCCAGCGCACGCCACACTTGCCTGACCGTGCCCCGCAACTTCTGCAGTCCCTTGGGCGGCACGTTGAGTTGCGGTGTCTCCATCGTCGCCGCGTGGGCGCCGGCGTTCGCACCTTGAACCACTTCGTCATCGGAGCAGAACACATTGATGAATGAATCCGCCGAGCTGACGAACCGGGTGCGATTGGCGCCACCGCGCGACGCCGCTGCTGCCGCTGCCGGTCGCTCGACCGCAGCCGCCGGTTCTGCGTGCTCGACTGGTTCGAATTGCCTGACCGACCCGGGTTGCTCGACTACATCAGGCTGCGTTGCCCGCCCAAATTGCTGCTTCACATCGCGCTGAATCGCCGGTCTGGGCTGCTGTTCAACCTCGGGCTGCGTGGCCGGTCTGGGCTGCTGCTGCTCAACCTCGGGCTGCGTCGCCGACCTCAGCTGCAGATCAATCCTCGGCTGCTGTGTCGTTCGAGGCGGCGCCGCCGCCTGCTCCGAACGCCCGAACACAGTCGCGGCGAACTGCGTCGGCTCGTGCAAGTTCTCAATGCGCACTCTGTAAGAGAACGTGGGATCACCGAACGCGACGACGTCTCCATCGGAGAGCTGGCGCGATCGCTCGTCCAGTCTCACCCCCGATACAAACGTCCCGTTGGAACTCTCCAAATCTTCGACATTGACACGCCCGCCTTTGAGCGCGATCACCGCGTGGCGACGGGACAGCTTCCGCCAGGCACTCGACAGCCGCTCCCGGTATTGATCGAAGCCGGCTTCGTTCCGCGAGATCAAGAACGGAAAGTTCTGGATCGCAATCGCATCCAGGCCGCTAGCCGGCTGTTCCGGGGTCAAGGTGACACGGATCGCCGCGTTCTTGTTCGCAGTAGGCTCGTCGGCCTGCCGGATCTCCACGCGGAATTCGACGGCGCCGCCCAGTGTGATGTGATCGTTATTGTTCAGCAGAGCGACGTCGTTCTTCAGCTCGCGCTCGTTGATGCGAGTGCCGTTGAGGCTGCCCAGGTCGGCGATGAACAACTTGCCGTCCTCCTGGAACACGCGCGCATGACGCCGCGACAGGCTGGAAGCCTCCGCGCCGAGCCTGGACGCGAACGGCTCTTCATTGCGCCCGATCGCAAACAGGTCATCGACGATACTGATGTCACCGAGGCCCGGATGAGAAACCGGTTTTAGAATGGCTTTCATGATGAACTACAGCGCTCACTTCACCGTCTTCGAGTCGGCGACTTCCCGCCCACCCACCTGCTCGGACTCCCAACCTCCGCCCAGCGCTTTGTAGAGCGTGACGGTGTCAGTCAGCAGTTGCTCATAAGTCGAGAGGATTTCCTGCTGTGCGCCGAGCAGGCTGCGCTCGGTATCGAAGACTTCGAGCTGCGACACCAACCCTTCACGCAGGCGGGCGTCCTGCACATTGCGAACGACCTGCAGATCCGCAACCTGGGCTTCGAGCTGTTTGATCTGTTCGCGCCGGGCCGTCAGATTGAGCATCGCAATCTCGACTTCTTCGTACGCACCCAGCACCGTCTTCCGATACTCCTCCCGCGAGATCGCCAGATCCGCCTCGTTGAGCTTCACATCCATCTTCAGATCGCGATCGAACATCCCGCCCCACGTCGCGGCCAATCCAAAGGTCCAGGTGTTGATCACCCGCGAGGTGAAGCTCTGGCCGGTCTTCGCTGCGCCCGTCAGAGAAAACGTCGGCAGTCTCGCCAGTCTCGCCTTGCCGACCAGATGATGAGCGGCAAGCACGTCATACTCCGCTTTGAGCACATCGGGCCGTCGCGCCAGCACGTCGGCGGGCAACACTTCAGGCATTTCGAGAATTCGCACGCTGTCGCGTAAGTTACCGACGGGCACAGACAACTCACCCGCCGGCACGCCGACCAGTGTCGCGAGCTTCAGCTCCGCCTCGGCCCGGCCGCGCTGCAAGTCGAGCAATCTGTTTTGCAGATTGGCCACCTCTGCCTTCTGCGACCGGATCTTCGTCTCCGGCACCATGCCTTCCTTGTGCTGGGCGTAGTAGATATCCAGCAACTGCTCAGCCTGCTTCTTCGAATCGATCTGCTGAGCGACCTGCTCGTCGAACTGCCGGATCTGAAAATAACGTTCCGCGACGCTCGCGATGAGCGCGAGCTGCGTGGCCCGCCAGTCCATTTCAGTCGCCCGATAGCGCGCATCGGCCGCCTGCATTTCCTTGTGAATCTTGCCCCAGATATCCAGCTCCCACGTGAGCCCGGCGCCGAGCGATTCGGTCTCGCGAGTGGTCTTGGCCGTCTCGTTGTTTCTTTTGCCGCGAGCGATGGCATCCGCTGGCACGACGGCCACTTTCGGTGTGGCCGCAAAGTGATCCTTGCCGAGTTGCACGCCGGCTTTGTCGAGGCGCAGCGCCGCGATCCTCATGTCGAGGCCTTGATCGATGGCGCGCTGGATGAGCTGGATCAGATAAGGATCGCCGAAGCCGTGCCACCAATCGGGCTGAATGACTTCGGAGGCAGTGATCTCGCGGCCTTCGAGCTGCGACCACTGCGGTTTATCGGGAACGTCGGGGCGCTTGTACTCAGGACCCTGGACGGTGCTGCAACCGGCGACGAGCGTCGCGACGGTTGCCAGTGTCAGCGCTCGAATCCATTCGACGCGATCAAGCGGACCTCGGTGGTTCACTGTGTTCTCCCCACGACCGAATCCATTCGGTTCGTCGTCGATGTGAGATGCAATGAGGATGAAGCATAGCAGCCTCTCATCCCGCCACCACTGTTCGTTCGATCTATTTGGCACGGCCAAAAGTGTGTCAGTGAGACACGCACGCGAATGTTTCATCGCGCCGCACGATTTATCTTGCGCCCGCTCATCCGGTCACCATGATTTTGGTTACACTGCCCGCATGCACGAGCTGAGCAACGAACTCGGACGGTTCATCAGCGGCGCGATCGACCTCGATCAATTGCGCGCTCTGTTTCGCGCCTACCTCACACGACATCCGCAAGAGCGGGAATCGATCTCACGCTGGTTGAGAAATACCGTCGAAGAAGGCCGGCTGTCGGCGACCATCTGGCTCACCTTGAGAGATTTGTTCGAACCGCCGGCCGCGACGCTGGAACCGCCGCGCAGTGCAATGCAATCGAAGGCGACCGTGCTCGCTCGCGGCCAGTCGGCTCATGTCGAAACCGCTCAAGCGCGCGAGGAACCGCCGCTGTTCGAGCCCGATCCGGAAGTCGCGTGCGAAACGCTGGTTCCGAACATGGTCGTGAAGGAACGATTCCTGCTGGTCGAGCGGCTTGGTCGAGGCGGCATGGGCCAGGTGTTCAAAGCGCTCGACCGGCGACGGCAAGAAGCGCACGACCGACAGCCCTACATCGCGCTGAAAGTATTGAATCGGGAAGTGAGCGCGCATCCCGAATCGTTTATGGCATTGCAGCGCGAAGCTCGTCGCGCCAGCACCCTCGCCCACCCGAACGTCGTCACGGTTTACGACTTCGACCGCGACGGCTCACGCATCTATATGACGATGGAATATCTCGAGGGCCAGGGCCTCGACGAGTTCATCGACGCGCGCTGTTCCGAAGGGCTGCCGCTCGCTGAAGTTCTGCCGATTATTCGGGGCGTGGCGATGGCGCTGGAGTACGGCCATCAGAAACGCATCGTTCATTGCGATCTCAAGCCCGGCAATATTTTCGTCTGCAACGATGGCACGGTGAAGGTGCTCGACTTTGGCATCGCCCGATTGATTCAAACCACCGATACCCGTAGCGAACAGACCATTTTCGACCCAGCCCTGGTGTTGCATGGACTGACTCCAGCCTATGCATCGCTGGAAATGTGGAAACAAGCCTCGCCCGATCCGCGCGACGACATCTATGCGCTCGCCTGTGTCACCTACGAGTTGCTGAGCGGGCGTCACCCCTTCGACCGGCAATCGGCCAAGATCGTCAACGAGCGCAAGCTCGTGCCGAAGCGCATCCCATCGCTCACGCGCGATCAATGGGAAGGATTGAAGCAGGGGCTCGCACTAAATCGCGAAGATCGCACGCCGAGTGTCGGTGCTTTCCTCAAAGCGTTCATGCCGCAGAGTCGCTTGAAGAAATACGCCCTGCCCGGCGCGATTGCCGGCGTGCTGGTCACTGTCGGCGCAGTGGCAGTCGGCGCACGTTACTACCGTGTGGCCGTGGAAGATTCGACGATGGAAGTCCTGCAGTGTGCGCAGATTCCCAAGCCCGCCGTCACGAATGCTCAACAGCCGCGGCCGGCACTGACCGCCGAACAGCAACAGGAGATCGACGACCATATCGCGCTGGCACGCGACTATATGCTCGACGCGACCCCGGCCACGCGCATCGAGGATCTCAAATACATCCTCAGCGACGGGCCCAACAGCGTCACTGACATCTTGAACGCGGTCCTAAGGATGGACCCGTCGCAGCGGGACGCCCTGCAGCTGCAGGCGGATGTGGCGAACGTATACGCGGAACGGGCAGGAACACTGGCAAACGAGCACCGCGTGACCGAGGCGCTCGATTTGATTCGTTACGGCCGACAGGTGCTCCCTTCGAGCCAGGAATTATTCCGGCTCGAACAGAGCTTCTGTCGGATGGATGCGCTAGCCCACAACTAGAACTGGCCGCGCAGACCGGCGGCAATCGAGTTGCCGCTGACATTGGACGTTCCCAACAACGCCTCGTAGACCAGATAAGCCTGCAGACGCCGAGGGAACACGGCTGACAGCCCGATGCTGGCAACGCCGAAATCCGCATCGACCTGATCGGTCAGCATGCTGAAGCACGAGATCGAACAAGAGAAATTCTTTGGATCCGACGCGCCCAGCGCCAGCGAATCCTCGAGCACGTACTTGGCCCGAACCGTCCGCGCATCGTCCTCGAACTCGTGGTGCCACTCGCCCCGCAAGCTCGGCACCAGCACGCCGAAGGTGCGGCTGATGGGACGAGACAAAGCAACGCCGACAATGGATCGCGTCGATTTGATCGTCTGGTCGTCGTAGCGCAGCGCCAGGCCGCCGCCGGCCTGATCGGTCTCGCTGTAACCGTCGATGTCGACATCGCGGTAACTGCCGCTCAGCGATGGTGTGAGATCCCAACCGCCCAGGTGGAAGTCATACCCGACCGTCGCACCCAGCGCGATGTAGCTGCCGTCCGGGCTGCCTGTCATCGTTCGCACAGCGCCGCAGCTCGGGTTACAAGCCGCATTGGCGGAATCGTAGACGACCCGTCGAGAAACATCCGACGACAGCGAGCCATAAGTAGCGATGCCGCTGACCGTCCACCCTTCGCCAAAGTAGCCGCCGAACACCGATCCGCTGATGCCCTTCACTTCCACGTCGCCGCCACTGACGAACACCGCGTGATCGAAATCCGCCTTGTAGTTGTCGTAGCCCAGGGAGAAGCCGAGCACGCTCGAGCCGAAGTTGTAGTCGACGCCAGTCGTCACGCTCACGGAATCGTAGTCGAAGGCATCGACGGCGACGGTCTGGTCCTGGTCGCCGAAGCCATAGCTGCTCTCGGCGAACCAGCCCAGCTTCTTGCCTTCCGCCGATGTGGCTTGTTCGTCGGCAGCGGCACCTCCGCCGAAGCGCTGATTGGCCGTGCCCATTCGCAACGCCGTCAATCGACCGCCGATGTTAGAGAACTGTCCCGACGATACCTGAGTGGACATCGTGCCTTGCGCGGCCAGTTCCTCGCCGGACACTTGTTGAACGGCCGCCAGCAGCTGGCTGCGGTCGGTATATCCCATGTTGCGGCCAGTGCCGGCCGGGATGCCTTGAAAGACGCGCGCCGTCTCTACCATCTCGTTGCAACGTAGAAACAAATCCTGCTTGGCACCCGTCAGTCGCAATCCGCCTTCCCCAGCCAGCGAAGTGCACATGCCCTGCACGGCATAGCCGGTCTGCTGCTGTAGATTCGAGGCAGCGCTGAGCGGGTCGTTAACGAACAATGAGAGCGCACCGGTTTGACTCGCTGTCTGCGCGTGCACAGCGGTCGCGCAGGCGCCGGCGGCCGCCATCGCACAGTACGCCACCGTTCTCGTTGCCAGTTTTGTATTCATCGTCGGCGTCTCCCTGGTCTTGTAGGATGGTCAGTAATTCAGCGCGGCGACTTTCACCGGCTCGGCCACCGGCACAAAGAAGAAATCGCCGATATCGTGATTGGCGTCTTGCAAGGTCGAATACGTCGGCCGCTGACGCTGGCCGTTCTGCCCGACCTGGACGGGCTGCGCGAGCATCCGACCGCTGAGCTCGTGCGACAGCATCTCGCCGCTCATGACGTTGTCGTTCTGGCGCAGGACCTGGATGAAATATCGAGCGAATACGGAGTGATTGCTGTCGCCTGAGCTGTCCGCGACGGGCGTGACTTCGCCCGAAGTCAGAACCATGCGCGCCCGGCGATTCCATTGAACGCGCAGCCGTGTTTCGTTCAGGCCCCGGCCGATGGTTGTGGTCTTCGGATGAGTGATGGCACCGGAGAAGCACGAGTCCGCCACCAGCAGCACATGCTTCGCATTCATTTCTTTGATCTTGGCGCGAATGTGATCGGCTTCGAGCCAGCCCGCATGCGTGTCCCGATCGGCCTCGACGCCCAGCCAGAACGCACGACCGGAGGCGGCATCCACATCGCCATGCCCGGCGTAATAGATAAGCAGGTTGTCCTGGGGCGTCAGCGTGCGCTTCGCATCATGCAACGCCACCATGATCTGTTCGCGCGTCGCATCGAGCAGCAACTGCACCTGGAAGCCATAGCGCTCCTTCAACAGCTGCGCAATTTCCTTCGCGTCGTTCGCCGGCGTATCCAGCGACTCCATGTAGTGATAGAGACTGTTGCCGATGACGATGGCGTGATAGTTCCCACTACTGCTACTGCGAAGCTCGCCGAGCGAGAGCTGGACCGGGGTCGGCCGGCTGTCGACCGAGCGCATCTTGCCCATGCCTTGGGTCGGCGGAACCTGAGCGCTCGCCAGGACCGTGCCTTTATCCGCTGTCTTGTCGTTAGACAGTGTCTGCGCCACCAGCGCGTCGAATCGCTTCGACTGCTCCTGTAATCGCTCATTGAGGCCGGCGATCTGAGAATCCTTCGCTTTGAGATCCTGTTGGCGCGCTTCCAGATCTTTTCTAAGGAACGCGATCTGCATTTCGCTGGCCTGGCGGTTCGTCGAGAGCTGACGTTGCAGCTCATCGCGCGCCTGGGCCAGTGCCGCCATGTCGGTGGCCTTTTCCGTCTGCAGCTGATCGAGCCGTTCGCGCTGCTCGTTGAGCTTCTGCTGTGCCATTCGCAAGGATGCGCGTGCTCGCGCCGCTTCATCGGCTGCTCCGCCCTGATCCTTGTCGCGCTGTTGATTCAGCCGCTGCACTTCCGAGCGCAAGGTCTCGGTTTCAGAGCTCAAGGCGGTCAAGCGACGCTGCTTCTCCTGAAGCTCGCCATTGCGGGCCGCCATCTGCCCTTCGAACTCGCGCATGAGCGCGGCCTTGTCTTGTTTAGCCAGCGTTCGCAGCGATGCGATTTCCTGCTCCCGCTGTTTGATCTGCTTCTGCTGATCTTCCAGCTGCGATCGTAAGGAATTCACGTTCGCTTGCTTGTCCGTGTTTGTCGACTTCGCGGCAGCTTTGGCGGCATCGACCTGCGCGCGGCTTGCCTCTGCCAACGCTTTCTCGAGCGAGGCAGCGCGCATTTTTTGACGATCGAGATCTCGCTCACGTGCCGACAGCATCGCCGCTGCCTGATCCTTCGATTTCTCGGCGGCGCGCTCGACTTCCTCCCTCTCGGCCACTAGTTGGTCGACCTCGGCACGGTATTGGGTGCGCAGATCGCCAAGCTCCTGTTCGGAGCGCAACAGCCGCTGATCCGCTTGAGCCAGACGCGCAGTAAGCTGCTGATTCTTCGCCCGCTCGCCCGTCAGCAGCTCATTGAGCTCCATGCTGGAGGCCTGCGACTGCGCCATGCGGCTCGACAGTTTTGTCTGTTGTTCGGTGAGCTGCGCATTCAGAGCATTCATCTGGTCACGCGCCGCACCGAGCTCACTTTCCTTGGCGGCCAGTGCATTGCGCAGTTCCGCGACCTTCGCTCCATCCCCCTGACCTTGCTTGGCTGCAGCCAACTGCTCGCGCAGATCGAGTGCAGCGGATTCGGACTTGGCGAGTCGGGCTCGCGCCTGGAAGGCAGCATTCGTGGTATCGGACAGCTGCGACCTCAGGCTCTGCAGCTCCGCGTTGGAAGCGTCGAGTTGCTCACTCAGCGCCGCGACTTGCTTGGCACCTTCCTCTTCCGCTTCTGAAATCTTCCACGCGTAGTCGAGCTCGTCACCCAGGCCCGCAGCCTTGCGCTGCAGATTGAGCGCGAGCATCGGATCCTTCTGGACTCCCAGGCCCTGCTCGTACAGATACCCCAGTTCCTGGATCGCCGGCGAATAATTCTGATCGGCGGCGCGCTGATACCAAGTCGCCGCGACCGCAGGATCGCTCTCCACGCCGCCCATGCCGTTCGCATAGATTCGCGCGACATAGTATTGAGCTTCTGGCTCACCCGCTTTCGCGAGTGGCATCCAGCGCTCGATAGACAGTGTGCCGCTCGCAAGATCTCCGATGGTGTACTCGCCGCCGCGTGCGCGACAGTCGACTGCCGACAATCGCACCAGGCGACCGGGTGTTAGATAAGAGCGCATGCCGCCGAGCTTCTGCAGCTTTCCGGGCAGCTGACAGTCGACGACGATCGCATCTTCGAGATTCGCCGCGGCAATGCGGCTGCGTTCCTCTGTTTCTGAATTGTTCGAGGCCGCGAGCGGTGCCCCACTTGCTACCACGAGAGTACCGACACCGAGTGCGAGGAATGAGCGCCGAACGCGCACAGCGAATGTTGTCATTGCGGTAATCCCCAAGGAACATCGCAGCCATCGCTCGCGCGGGCGGGCGGCAACGTCGAGGCTGCTACCGCAGCACGAGAGATTAGAGAGAAACAACCGCGGTCGAGCGCGACTCGTCCGCAGTCGGATCGCTGCAGGATATACCCCTCGATACAGCAACATTCAAGGCGATCAAACACTGCTCGACTCCGCTTGCTGAGGCGCATTTATTCGCCGCAGCGCGTGAGCGTGCAATGGAACTCAAGTTCATCGGTAGATTGATCGCAATCGCACGGCAACAAACTAGCGAACGATCTTGATCAGCTCGCGAACGGCGCGACTGACACCTTTATCGCCTTCAGCGGAGAGCTGCCCCAGCTTGTCGTCCCATTTCAATCGGGTCGTGCGCCCGATTCCTTTTTCATAGTCGTACGACACGCCGTCATCGTCATAGAGCGTGAACTCGGCATTCTTGCCCGGATAGATCCGAATTTCTTTGAGCGACTGAGGTGTCGCGGTGCTGGAAACATCCACGCCCATCGGCACGATGGAGCCCGCGCGAACAAACAGAGGAATCACATCGATCGGCGCCGCGACCGTGACCGTTTGTCCACCCGCAAGTTTCTCGTTGGTCCAGTAGTTGTACCAATCGCTGCCGGCCGGCAAGTACACTTCGCGACTCTCTTTCCCCTGCTCTGTCACCGGCGCCACCAGGAAAGCCGGGCCGAACATATATTGATCGCCGATAGTGAACACCTTCGGATCGCTCGGGAAGTCCATGAACAGTGCCCGCATGAATGGCGCACCCGTGTCATAGGTACGCTTGCCCAACGAATACAGATACGGCATCAAGGTGTAACGCAGCTTCAGATATCGACTGATGATGGTCTCGGCTTCCTTGCCATACGACCACACCTCAGTTTCCTTGCGCAGGCCGTGCGCTCGCATCGTCGGCAAGAACGTTCCGTACTGATACCAACGAACAGCCAGCTCCGGATAGTCATCGTAGTTGCCGACGACATTGCGCGCGTCGGATGGATCGACGAGCGGCTTGTGCTCCGACCTGTGAGCTGGCGTGTACCACTGCCAGCCGCCGATGTCGTTGCCCCAGTAAGCCAGCCCTGACGCGGTGAAGTTCAAACCGGTCGTGACCTGCTGCTTCAATGCTTCCCAGGTCGGATGAATGTCCGAGGACCAGAATAGATTTCCGTAGCGTTGCGAGCCGATGTACGCCGCGCGAGCCAGGATCAAGTTGCGCTTGTTGGGTCGATCGCGTCGCGAGCCTTCGGCGACGCCCTGGGTGTGGACCAGCGGATACAGATTTCGATAGCGATCGCCGGTGCCAATACTATAGAAATAACCGTCGGGCACGAGGTCCGGCTCGGTTTCGTCCAGCCAGAACCAATCGAAGCCTTGCGAAGCGATGTTGTCCCGGATCTTGCCCCAGAACCATTCGCGCGCCTCGGGATTGGTGCTGTCGAGCAAGGCTCCCGCGCGATCGCTGCGGATCGGCAGCCCATCGACCGGTCGGCCGTCCGCATGCTTCAACAACCAGCCTTTCGACGCCAGCAGATCGAAATAGCGCGACTCGAGCTCGAAGCGCGGCCAGACGCTGATCATCGAGCGCACGCCCTGCTCGTTGAGCGTCTTGTTCATGGTCGCCGGCGATGGGAAATCGACCGGGTTGATGTCGAGCTGCCCCATGCGCGTCCAGTAGAACCAGTCGACGACCATGATGTCGAGCGGATAGCCACGCCGACGATAGCCCGCCGCAACATCGAGCACTTGCTGCTGACTCTCGTAACGCGCCTTGCTCTGGATGTAACCGAACGCAGCCTTGGGCGGCAACGGCGTGACACCTGTGAGCTTTCGATAACCCGCGTAGAGAGCGTCAGCGGTCTCGCCTGCGATCACGAAATACGACACCCGCTCGCCGACTTTCGATTGCCACGACGTGCGACCTTGCAGCCCGGCCGAGATCGTCGTGCCGGAAGGATTGTCCCAAAGAATGCCGTAGCCTTTGTTCGTCACCAGAAACGGCACGCAGACCGTTTCACCGGCGGGCGCATCGTAGTTGTGCTTGCAGTCGATCGTTCGACCGCGGTGATCGAGAATGCCCTCCTGATTCTGACCTAGCCCGTAGTAGTGCTCATCGGAAGGCGCGACGAAGCTCGCGCCGACGCGGAATGTTTGCTCGCCATTCACCGTGTGAGGCGCCAGCTCCCAGCCGCTCATTTCGACAATGGTCTCGCCGCCCGGCTTGCGGACCGTTAGCGACACGGGCGGCAGCGACGGCGCGAAGTAACGCTGCATTTGATTCGGGGGCCCCGGGTTCGGTTGAACCTTGACCTCGACGGACAACGCCGACGAAGAAAAGATATCTCCCGATGCCGCGACATCATGCTTCCATCCCTTGGCGTCGGGATTGGCAATGAACCCGTAGCCAGCGGGCGCAACCACGCGGTCCTTCTCCAAACTCAATGTCACCCGCACGATGTTGGGTGCGTACGGCTCGATGGCTACAAAGCTGCCGTTGCGATCGAGCAAGCCCAAGGGCTCGGCGGTGACCATGCCACTAAAGCAAAGCGTCAGCGCAACCATCGCCGAACGATTCATCGGAATCATGCGTTTGTTCCCTGGAGGTTTGTGATCACGCCGCTTTGCAGTTGTGCTCGATGAACTGCCGATGGCTCGGCATGTGTTCGATGGCGGCGTGTAGATGACTTCGCAGTCTTTCGGCCTGCTGCTGTAGCTCGGCGAGCGGCAGGATATCGGCCAGCGGATCCCACCGCTGCGGCTCGATCCCCTGCCCCAGCATGACCGCGACCCAGCTCGCATCGGCGAACAGCTGCCCGTCATGTCGAGCGACCTTACCTCGCGAGCGAAACAGTTCCAGCCGATGCGCGAGCGTATCGGGCATGGACATGTGCTGACAGTCGCGCCAGAACGGCTCGTCGCGCCGATTGGCGACGTAGTGCAGGATGATGAAGTCGCGGATCTGCTCGTACTCCGCGATGCTGAGTCGATTGAATTCTTGCTCCGCTGCCGGATCGACCGAGGCGGACAGCGGCATCAATGACAGAAAACGAAACACCGCTGCTTGCACCAGATGCAGGCTGGTCGACTCGAGCGGCTCCATGAAGCCGCCCGCCAATCCCAATGCTACACAATTGCCATTCCAGAATTTCCTCCGCCGCCCGGTGGTGAAACGTAATAGCCGCGGTTCGGCGAGAGGTTTGGCATCCAGGTTATCGAGCAGAATGCGCGCCGCTTCGTCGTCGGTCACGTAGTTCGAACAGTAGACGTGACCGTTGCCCGTGCGGTGCTGAAGTGGGATGCGCCACTGCCAACCCGCCTGGTGCGCCGTCGAACGCGTGTACGGGACGAAGCCTGCTTCGTTTCTTTCGCAAGGAACGGCGAGTGCGCGATTGCACGGCAGCCAATGGGACCAGTCTTCGAAACCTGTTTCCAGCGTGCGCTCGATCAGCAGCCCCTGGAACCCGGAGCAATCTATAAAGAAGTCGCCTTTGAGCGCCCGACCATCGTGCAGCCGTAGCCCTTCAATGAAGCCACTTTCGCCATGGCGGTCGACATGCACGATACGCCCTTCATGGCGCACGACGCCGCGCTGTTCCGCGTAGCCTCGAAGGAATCGAGCATAGAGCCCGGCATCGAAGTGGTAGGCATATGCGAGCTGTGGCATGTCCTTGGGCATGGTCGGAAACGGTGGCAGGAACCTGCCTTGCTCAGCTGCAATTGCCGCCGGCGAATAATCGCTGAGCGGATGAGGATGTCCGTTCGCCTTGAGGCGCAGCCAGAATTGATGAAACGAAATGCCATCGATGTTGGCGCCGAACTCGCCGAACTGATGAAAGTAACGATGTCCGGCATGGCCCCAGTGACGGAACTCGATGCCCAGCTTGAAGCTGGCCTGTGTGGCCCGAACAAACTCCCGCTCGTTGATCCCCAGAACTTTGTTGAAGAATTGCAGCGGCGGAATCGTCGCTTCGCCAACACCGACCGTGCCGATCTCCTCGGACTCGATCAGACTGATCCGATGGGTGCCCTTGAGCGCGTGGGCCAGCGCGGCGGCGGCCATCCAACCCGCGGAGCCGCCGCCGACGATCACGAAATGCATAGACGCTTGTCGACTGTCAGAAGGTGCACCTAACAAACACGTTGTAACGCCGGTCCGCGCTCACCCAGTTGTGATAAGTGAGCCCGGTCCGATCGACGAAGTTATCGACCAGAATACGATACGGCGCGTCCGTGAGGTTGACCGCTTGCAAGCCGACCTTGAGCTTCGGCGTCGCATTCCACACCACGGAACCGTCGAGCTGACCGTAGTCGTCGGCCCAGGCCGGAATGTTCAGATTGGCCGCCGCCATCGTCAGCACATATTTCTCACGCCAGTTGTAAGCCAGCCGCGCCTCAAAGCGCTGCGTGCTGTAGTACAGCTCGGCGTTGTAACTGGTCTTGCTCAACCCTTCGAGCGGATAGTTATCGAGCGCTGAGTTGTCACGCTGGTTCTGATCGTACGGATTCGCCGCCACATTGCGCGTCCCGCCGCTCTCCACATAAGTGAACGCTGCTCGCGCGCCGAAGTTCTTCCAGAACCCCGGCAGGAAATCGAAGAAGCTGTTGTAAGCGACCTCGAAGCCCTGCACATAGCCGTTACCTTGATTCTCCGGTCGCAATACTCGAACCGTGCGCGTCTGACCGTTGTTGGTGTACTCCACCGAAGAGTTCAACGACGTTTCCATGAACCCTTCGAGCTGCTTGTAGAAAATTGCACCGGTCAGAGAATTCGTGGGATTGAGATACCACTCCGCCGCCAGATCGTATTGCCACGAGCGCATCGGCTCGAGATCCGGATTGCCCGAGAAGCCATTGTATTGAGACACGCAGTTGCCCACGCCCGCGCCGTCGGGCAGCTCGTTGCAGGTGCCATTGACCATCACGCCGAGCTTGGCCTGAATGTTGATCGCCGGTAACAACAGCGGGAAATCCGGCCTCGCGAGCGACCGCGCGACCGCCAGGCGCAGGAACACATTATCTTGCACCTTGAACCGTACGTTCAGGCTCGGCAGCACATCGGTATAGGTGTTCTCATCGGTCGCTTCCATCGACGCGCCGTTCGCGAACGCCGACTCATCCGGTGCACCGATCAGGTTGGCGCCGCTGAAGGTGAGCAGTCCCGTCCCGGAATTTTCGGTCCGCACCACGCGCACGCCCAGATTGCCGTCGAGCTTGCCTTTGCCGAAATGCGCGTTCACGTAGCCGGCCAAGGTCTTTTGATTCTGAGTGTTGATGCCGAGGCCGTCGTTGCCGGGCGTCGTATCGGCGAAATCGCCATTCCACGGCGTCCAGTCGCAGCAGTTCGTGCCCAGAGTTTCGACGGTGTGAATCGTGCTTTCGAAGGCCGCGCGACTGTTGAACGCCGAGGATCGCGGGAACAGATAAGTGCTCGGCGCCCGCCCGCCGTGGAACCAATCCGAAAATCCCTGCTGGACATAAGGCACGCCCCCATCGCCGAACGTCGTGGCGCCGCCGCCCCACGATTGAGCGACGGTTCCCCAGCGATAGCCCGTTTCCCGCGTCGTCGAGTTGTAATCCTCGTGACGAATGCCGAAACGGATGCGATCCATCCAGTCGTTGTTATCGAACGTGTACTCGCCGTCGGCGCGATACGCCCAGGCATCGGCATCGTTCTTCTCGTAATGATCCATCGCCCAGCCGTAGTAATACTGGTCAGGATCGGTCATCACGCTGTTCGGCCTGACTCGGATGCTGGGCTCGTTACTGCCATTCAGGCGCAGGTTGACTGCCAGCGCATTGGGATCGCTTTGCGCGAAGGTCGGCGATCCGATCGTCAGGTCGGCGGCGTCCGTGTCCGCCAGCGCTCGCTGCACGTCCATGTCGAAGCGCCATCGATCGCCCGGGTGCCAGGTCAGATGCAAAGCCGCGTCATGGTTCTTGCTTTCACGCTCGTTGTAGCGTGCCGAGCCGTTGAAAAAGTTATTGGCGATGTCGCCCCCCACCAGATAGCCATTGGAGACTTGCAGATTGCTCCCGGTCAGGCCGTTGCCCTGCTCGGTCCACAAAGCGTTCTCGTTCTGTTCGAACGTTGCGTCGGCGATGAAATACTGCAGCGATACATCCACGGTATCGCTCGGCCGCCATTGCAATGCCAACGAACCGCCGAGGCGATCGCGATCCACGGTGAGCTCACGCCAACCGACGCCGCCAGGTGCAAACACCGTCTGGCCTTCGTAGCCCGGCAAGTTGGTGCGCGAGTAGTACTTGTCGATATGCAGAGTATGCGTCTGACTCGTGAGCTGCGATGCGCTGCCTGAGATGAGGAAACCCAACTCGCCGATGCCTGTGTTCCAGCGATCGCTGAAAAGAAATGAACCCGACGGACGCTCCTTGTTCGCAAGATCGCCCACCGCGTATTCCGCCGACACACCGATCGCGCGGTCGGGACTATCGAAGGGTAATCGGGTCCGCAGGTCCACGGCACCCGACAGCCCGCCTTCGATCATCGCCGCCGATGGATTCTTGTACACGTCGACCGCGGCCATCAGCTCGGGCGGAATATCTTCGAATCCGAGCGTGCGGCTCTTCTTCGCGGAGAACGCGGACCGACCGTTCAACTCGCTGCGCACCCAGGTCAACCCGCGCACAGTGACGCCCGCTCCTTCTACAGCGATGCGATCGGCATCACGCGCCTCGGGCACTCGCCCGATCGCTATGCCGGGAATGCGCTGTAGAACTTCGGTGACGCTGCGATCGGGCAACGCGCCGATGTCTGAGGCGGTGATCGAATCGAGAATTTCTTCCGCTTCGGCCTTGCGAGCCTGCGATGTTTTCAATTGCTCGCGAATGCCGGTAACGACGACCTCTTCCACTTCGGAAGACGCCCCCGAAGCATTCTGCGATTGTGCCGGTGTCGTTGATAACGCCAGCAATATCGCCAGTGCCGGTACTGTCGACGCCGCGTTACGAAGATGTAGTGCGCGGCGCACGGCGATAGTTACGGACGATCCGTGCTCCGCCCCGTGTGAACTCACCTCAGCCATAACAACGTATCCCCCATTGCTTGACCTGTCGTGCCAATCGTTGAGGGCGTGCCATGCGCGACGCCGCGCTTGTCTCACGCGATCGTCGCCGTCCCCCACTCGTCATCGTCGCCGACCCGGCGCAACCCCGGATCGGCAATGAAATATTGTTCACTAATGATCATACGCCTTAACTCGGACAAATGTCTACCGATGGACAACATTTCTATCGCGGCCAGTCGATAAAGCTTCCTGGCCGCTATTTTTGTAGAACTGCGCTACACACGAGCTCGTGTCGTCCGCTCGACATCCATTGTCCATTACCAGGCGTAAATGCTCGCCCAGGGATACGTGCCGCCCGTGACGGAGAAGTAGTAATAACCATCCGCCGAGCGGGTGAGCGGCAGCTGGCCGCAGGTTCTGGCCACCCCGCCGACCGTCAAGGTCCGGCCGTCGAAGTTCGAACAGCCCCAGCCGTTGATGGTCTGGCTGGTTCGATAGCAAACCGCACCCGTGGTATTGAAGTTGCCGGTGTTGAAAGTGAACGAGACAGGATTGGAACAAGTGCCGCCCGTACCGCTCGTGTTGAATGTCGCGGTCACATTCCGAGCCGCGGTCATGGACAGCGTGCATGTGCTCGTGCCCGTGCATGCCCCGCTCCACCCGGCGAAAGCTGAGCCACTCGCCGCAACAGCGGTCAGCGTTACAGAAGTGCCGCTCGCATAGTTCGCCGTGCAGGTGCTGCCGCAATTGATACCGGATGGCGACGATGTGACCGTGCCGGTGCCAGTACCGGTCTTGGTCACGGCGAGAGAAAAGGTCGTCGCAGTGCTGTTGAAAGTCGCTGTGACTGCCCGTGCCGCCGTCATCGAAACAGTGCACGAAGCAGTCCCTGAACATGCGCCGCTCCAACCTGCAAACGCGGAACCACTCGCAGCCGTCGCGGTGAGCGTGACGGACGTGCCGGTTGAATAGTTCGCGCTACAAGTAGCGCCGCAATTGATTCCTGATGGCGTCGAAGTGACTGTGCCACTGCCCGCTCCCGCTTTCGTAACGGTGAGCGTGTAGGTCACTGGAGTGCCGATGCCGGCGCCGCGCTTGACCGCGTCCAGCACGCCCTGATCGACGACGGCTCCGCTGTTGCGATCGAAGATCGCGAAGCCGTTGGTCTGGCTCGGCTGCACGCCGTTATCCCAATAGAACGTCTTGATCCCGTTCGTGGCCGCGGCTCGATTGACGTACTCAAGATAGTACTGACGTGCCGGCAAGCTGAGGTTCGCACGCATGGCCACGCCGTACTCGCCGATGATCACCGGAATGTTTTGCGCGACCCACTTGGTCTTGACCTGCGCGAACAGATCGTCGTGATAAGCCTCCTGCGCCCAGGTGCACGCGCTCTGGCTCGGATACGGTGCGCCCCAATACAAACAACTGCCGCTCGGGTTGAGCGTGAAGTCATACGGATCGTAGTGGTGAATCTCGACGATCAACCGGCTGGCGATCGTGTCGGTCGGCATCGAGAAATAATTCAGCCCGTGCCAGGCATTGGTGTTGTAGGTCTGCACGACCAGGGTGCGGGATGAGTTATTGCCACCGGTGGCACGCACGGCGTTTACAAAAGTCTGGTTGTAGGACTGTTGAACGGCGATGTGCTCGGCGGTCGGCGTGCCGTAGTCGGCGTGCACTTCGTTGGTTCCCGCAAACAATAGTCGCTCGTTGTAATCGCGGAACGTGGTCGCGATCTGCGTCCAGTAGGCGTTTTGTTTCTGATTGTTCGCCGTCTGATACGAGTACAGCGGATGTTCCTCGAGCCAGCCGCCGTCCCAATGAATGTTCAGGATGACGTACATGCCCTGACCGTGCGCGTAGTCGACGACTTGTTTGACGCGCGCCATCCAGGTCGCGTCGATGGTCATCGTCGATTGATTGGCGTGACAATCCCAGGCGGCCGGAATGCGAATGGCGTTGAAGCCCGCAGCCTTCACCGAGTTGATAAATGCCTGAGTGACGGCCGGATTGCCCCACGCCGTCTCGCCGCATTGAGCTTCGAGTGTGTTGCCCAGGTTCCAGCCGAGTTGAATCTGTGCCGCAACCTGCGTCGCCGTCGGCAAAGTCTGCGACCAGACCGCCGTCGGCAACAACAACAGCGCTGCCCAGAGCACAGTCCGTCGCAGCGGAGACCACTTGAATCCGTTCATGTGTCACCCCCTGATGAGTCGTCGGCCGCGCGCATTGTTGACCGCGCTACGGTCGCAACGACGTTGCTCGTTCCTTGGACGGGCGCCACCGTGAACCTCATTGGCCATCGTTGTCAACAGGGTTTTCTGCGCTCGCGCGCTGTCTCTCGAGCCATTCCGGAGCCAGCGCGAGGACAGCTTCGAGAAGAATTCTTGTGCCCTTCTGGCGTTAGCGCCCGCGTCCGGGACATTTCTGATACCGCTACCAGCGGCATTGAAATGGTGCTACCTTTCGCCGCCATCCGATCTCGATGTCAGGGGAACCCATGAATCGTTCGCCGATGAATCTGCTCGCATGCGCCGTGCTCGTCGTGCTGACCGCATGCTCTTCCAAAGAACCGCCCGCCGCGGACAACCCGAAGGCGGATCAGCAGGGACCTGCTAAAGCAAAGCGCGAATATCTCTCGCAGCCGCTGGTCTCCGAGATCTACACCGCCGATCCTTCAGCTCACATCTGGGACGGCAAGATTTTTGTTTATCCCAGCCACGACATCGACGGCACGACGCCAGAGGACGACCTGGGTGCGCACTTCGAGATGCGTGACTATCGCATCCTGAGCATGGACAAGATCGGCGGGCCGGTGACATTACATCCGGTTGCGCTCGACGTGAGTCAGGTACCTTGGGCCGACAAGCAGATGTGGGCGCCCGACGCCGCGAAAAAGAACGACACCTACTTCCTGTATTTCCCGGCCAAGGACAAACAAGGCGCGTTTCGTATCGGCGTCGCGACCTCCAAGTCGCCGACCGGTCCGTTCGAGCCGCGTCCTGAGCCGATCAAAGGCAGCTTCTCCATCGACCCGGCCGTGTTCACGGATAACGACGGTCGCACTTACATGTACTTCGGCGGCATCTGGGGCGGTCAGCTGCAACGGAATACCACGGGCACGTACGATCCGAACGGTTCCAAGACGGATCTCCAGGCGGACGATCAGCCCGCGCTGACTGCGAAGGTCGCGGCGCTGACCGACGACATGCTCGAGTTCGCCGAGAAGCCGCGAGATGTCGTGATTCTGGACGAGAACGGCAAGCCGCTGCTTGGCGGCGACCACGACCGCCGTTTCTTCGAGGCGTCGTGGATGCACAAGTACAACGGCAAGTATTACTTCAGCTACTCGACCGGCGACACGCATTACATCGTTTACGCCATCGGCGATTCGCCGTACGGGCCGTTCAAGTACGCCGGCCGCATTCTCGAGCCGGTGGAAGGCTGGACCACGCACCACTCCATCGTCGAGTCGGACGGCCGCTGGTGGTTGTTCTATGCGGACTCGCAGCTGTCGGGGCAGACCCGTCTGCGCAACGTGAAAGTGACCGAGCTGTTCTACAACCCGGACGGCACGATCAAGACCATCAACCCGTTCGTGAGTCCCTGAAACGGGTCGTGTCGCTCACCCATCCGAAGGTGTGACCCTCGCTGTAAATCACGCGTAGCGTCGCTTCGTGATCCGCAGGATCATAGGCGGCGCACGCGTCCTCCAGCAGCACGCAGCAGTAGCCGAGATCGACGGCCGATCGCAACGTCGAAGCCACACAACACTGTGTGGTAACGCCCGTCAGCAGCAATGTTTCGATGCGCCGCTCGCTCAGAATGTTTTCGAGCGACGTTTGGTGGAAGGCGCTGAAGCCGGCCTTATCGATCACTGGCTCATCCGCTCGCGGCCGCATCTCATCGACGATCTCACTGCCCGGCTCGCCACGAATGAGAAATCTTCCGAGCGGACCGGCCTCGCCCACGATGCTGTCGAATTTCCGGCGGAACCGATTCAGATCCGACAGGTCCGGCGCATAGATCTCTCGGGTGTGGCATACAAACATGCCTAGCTGACGAGCAACATCCAACGTGACACGCGCCGCGGCTGTTGCCGACAGCAAACGATCGACAGTCGCGCCGCGAGCCGCAGCCATTCCGTCGCGCGACACGAAGTCTCTTTGGAAGTCGATGCAGACGAGCGCGGTCGTCTCGGGATTCAACGCGATCGTGCGGCCGCGCTCGCAACTCAGATTCAACACTCAACGCCCCTTGGCACGCGTGCCGTTCTTGGTCGCGCCGCGCTGCCCGGCCTTACGCGACGATTTTTCATCTTCAGCGCCGCGCTGCCGATGCACTCGATCGAAGCCGACGAAGGTCGTGCCGAATTCGGTGGCCGCATCCAGATGCTCATAAACCGAATCGCCCAGCTGCTCGATGACGTCTTCGACCAACAGATTCAACAGGCTCGTGATGGGCGCGTTGTTGTCCCAGAAACGCCCCGAGTCGGTCCGCACTTGCAACGCGTGCGGCGTCACTTCGCTCGCCCAACGGCAGTACGCATCTGTGGCCAGCACGAGCGGCACTTTGAGAGTGGTCGCCTTTTGCGCCAGCAAACGAAACCACCGCGAGTAACGCCGACAATCGATCATCAACAGGCAGCTGCGGGAGCTCGCCTCGGTTTTCAAATCCGCGAAGGCACGACTGTCGACTGATAAGTAACGGACGCCTGGTCGCACGTACGCGAGCTGATCGGCAAACGCCATCGCCAGACCGCGCTCGGTCTGAAAGCCCGCGACGAACACCTTGTCGGCGGCCGCAATGACTTTGACGACCTCGCGCCACATCGGCGTCTCCGCCAGCGCATGCACTGACTCGACCGCTTCCAACTCGGCGCGCATGGCTCGCGCCCGCTCCAGATTTTTTGGCACCGGCGCGGTGGCGGTAGCGCCGCGCTTGACCCAGGGCGCGCGGGTCGCGTCCGGCATCTCCGAACGCATTTCCGACCGCAGCTCTCCCAAGCCCTGGTAGCCCAAGGCTTTGAGCGTGCGACCGACGGTCATCGAGCTCACGCCCAATCGTTTGGCGATCGAATCCGCCGTCTCGAACGGCAGCTGCTCGGGGTGGGCGGCCAGATGCGCCGCGACCGCCTGTTCGGCCGTGCTCAATTCCGCCGACCGCGACTGGATGAGCGATTGATACCGATGCACGTGCCGGGCTTGCGTCGAGCTGTCTTTATCCATTGTGTTGCTATCATGCACCTCGGCGCCGACGATTCAAGAGCGCCTCAACTTCGAGTGCTTCAGTCCATACGCCGCATACAGCGCGGCGCCAATGAGCAACCATATCGCGAGGCGCACCCAGGTATCCCGCGGCAAACTCGCCATCAATGCCACGCACACCAGGATGCCGGCAACGGGCACTAAGGGATAACCCGGGACGCGGAAAGGACGCGGCAGATCCGGCCGCCCCCGACGCAAAACGATCACGCCGAGACACACGATCGCAAACGCGAGCAGCGTGCCGATCGAAATCAATTCCCCCAGCAATTGCAGTGGAAATGCGCCGGCAATGAGGGCCGCGCTCGCGCCAGTGACGAGCGTGCCGATGTGCGGGGTGCGCCATCGCGGATGGACCGCGACAAACGCCGGCGGCAACAAACCATCGCGCGACATGCCGTAGAAGATGCGCACCTGACCGAGCAGTGTGACGAGCAATGCCGAGATCAGGCCGACGACGACGACCGCTCCGATGAGTGGCTTCGTCCATGCGAGCGCAGGCCCCGCAGCGGCCAGCGCAACGTAGACCGGATCGGCGACGCCTAACTCGCGATAGTCCGTCAGCCCCGTCACCATCAGCGCAACCAATACATAGAGCACGGTGCAAATCACCAGCGACGCGATCAACGCCCACGGCACGACGTGTTGAGCTTCACGCGTTTCCTGCGACATCGCCGAAACAGCATCGAAGCCAACGTACGCATAGAAAACGATTGCAGCTCCCGTCGCCACGCCGCTGAGGCCAAAGTTACCGAAGGTGCCGGTGTTCGCGGGCAGGAACGGCGTCCAATGGTCGACTTGCACGAACATCAGCCCCGCGATGCCGACGATCAGGATGGCCACAACTTTCACGACCACGATGAGATCGTTGACGCGCGCCGACAGCTGCGTTCCCGCGAGCAACAACGCCGTACACAACACGACGACTGCTGCCGCCGGCACGTTGAAAATTCCGCCCGTCGCAACGAGTCCATTCGCTGTCACATCCAATGGCGCCTGCGTCAGTGCCGCGGGTAACACCAAGCCGAAGTCCGCAGCCATGGACGTCGCGTAACCCGCCCAACCGATCGCGATCAACGAGCTCGCAAACAGATATTCGAGCACGAGACACCAACCGATGGTCCACGCAACCGCCTCCCCTAACGTTGCATACGCATAGGTGTAGGCACTGCCGGCGACGGGCACCATCGACGCGAACTCCGCGTAACACAGCCCCGCCAAGGCACACGCGATGCTCGCAAGTACGAACGAAAGCACGACCGCCGGCCCGGCATGCTCGGCCGCGACAGTACCGGTCAGCACGAAAATACCCGCGCCGATCGTGCTACCCACGCCGAAGCAAGTCAGGCTGAAGAAACTCAGCGTCCGCGGCAAGGCCGCCGACGCTGGCGCTTGTGCGACCAGCGACTCGATGGACTTGCGTTCGAACAGCCGAGACAGGCCGGAGCCGCGCTCCACTAGCGAAGATCCCAGGTCAGCTGCAGACCGACGGTTCGCGGCTGATTCACGCCTCGAATCACATACGGACTGCGGTACTGGGAGTCCGACATCTCTCTGACTCGCCGCAGGTCAACGTCCTCGTTGAAAACGTTGTCGACGAACAAGCGCACCGTCCACGCATTCAGCTGGAAGCGGGCAGCGACGTTGGTCAGCCAGTACGCCTCCTGCTCCAGGTACAGCTCGTTGGCCCGCAGCGTGCCATCGAATTCCGGGACGAGCGGACCGAACGCGCTGGCCGAACGGCCGGTATAGCTGGTGGAAATATTGACGCCCGCGGTCCACGCCGCGTTGCTCTTGATCTCATAGTCCGCCATCAGCGAGCCGGCATGCTCGGGGACGCGAGGCGCGTGATCGCCTTTCAATCCCAGGTTGACGATCGACTCTTCCAGCTGCACGTTGGTGTAGGAGTAGCCGATCGACATCGACAACCCGTCCGCCAACAGCCCGCGGGACTGCATCTCCAGCTCGAAGCCGCGCGCCGTCGCCTTGCCGGCATTGCCAAAAATGGTGAAGCCAAGGTCCGTCGGCACCAATGTTTGAATGTCCGACCAGTCGATGTAGTACACGGCGGTGCTCAGATACACCTGCCGATCGACCAGCGACATCTTGCCGCCGACTTCGTAGCTCACGATGCTGTCCGGATCGTACTGACGCTCATCGAGCGGCACGCCAGTATTGGGCGTGACGAGATTGAAGCCGCCGGGGCGATAACCCTCGGCAATCGTCACGTACACCAGGTCGTCGTCGGTCAGGTCGTAAGAAGCATTGAGCCGGTAGATTTCATCGGCATCGTCCGCGCGCCCGAAACTGTATTCCTCGGGAATCGGCGTGGTACGCGCCAGGCCGTTCGCATCGCGAGCATCGGGACCGAAGAACTGATCGATCGCGTAGAACGTCTCGCGCAACCGATAGTCGAAGTGGCGCGCACCGAGCGATACGCGCAGCTCCGGCGTGATTCGGTAGCCGATCTCGCCGAACACCGCCCACTGGCTGATCTTGGTCGGGTCCGAGGTGAAGAAATATTCCTTGTCGTCGTTCAGTGGCGCACCGATGACGATGTCCTCGAAATCCGCTTGGCCTGGGAACGGACGAGTCACGCGCTCCTGCAAGGCCTCGGAAGTCTTGCTGTCGTACCAGTACAGGCCGGCCAGCCAATCCCAACGCTGCGTATCCTTCGACACCAGGCGGAATTCCTGAGTAAACGTCCGCCCTTCGCGCAATCGTTCCGTGCTCAACGTGAGCTCGGGCAACAACTCCGGAGGCAGGAAGCTCGCGAACACGCTGTCGCGCAGGAAGTAAGTGTTGTCGTCGAAGTTGCGTCCGCGCTCGCGCACGTACGAACTGCTGGACGTGAGCTCGCTCCAGCCGAAATCGAACTTCACCGACAGGTTCGTCAAGCCGGCCCGGCGCTGAGCTTCTCCTTCCGGCGCGTAACTATCGACGCGTCGGCCGCCCAGGAACTCGTCCGCATCCGAGGGCGAACCGTAGTTGCTACGCTGGTAATAGTGCGTCAGATCGATCTGTATCGAATCAATCGGTTGAGCCAGCAGAGCAACCCGGCCGGAAGTCGTGCGGTCCCAGTTGATCCGCTTGGTACCCAACCGGACGTTATCGATATAACCGTCGTTGTCGAAGTAACCGAGGTTGGCGCGGAGTGCGAGCTTGCCCTCGACCAGCGGCAGATTGAGCATTCCGCTCACATCCTGATTGGTCCCGCCGCCCTCCGTCGACGATGCCATCGTGCTGATCCGGGCGTCGGTCTCATGCAGATCGGGCTTGGTAGAGATATAACGCAACGTGCCGCCGATGGCACCGCCGCCATAGAGCGTGCCCTGCGGACCTCGCAACACTTCGATGCGATCGACATCGAGCAGCTTCAAATCCAGCAGGCCGAAGTACAGATCGACCTGGGTTTCATCGACGTACGTCGTCGTGGTCTGGCCGAGTGCGCCGCTGTTGCTGCCGGTGGTCAGCCCTCGAAGCACAAACTCGACGCCGCTGCGCGCCCCGCTGTCGACCATCGACAGCCCGGGAATCATGCGTGCGAAGTCGCGTTGTTCCAGCGCCCCGATGACATCGAGCGTCTGCGACGAGATCGCCTGAATGTTGTAGGGCACGTCCTGCACCGATTCGGCGCGCCGGGTCGCCGTCACCGTGATTTCATCGAGCACTCCAGCCGGCTCCTGCTGAGCCCACGCCGTGGTCGCGGCTAAACCCGTCATCGCCATCAGCCAGCGGTTCGATCGCATCGTCATGGCCACTCCCCGTGTTATGTGTCTTTGTTATACGAATAACAAATATTGTTTTAGTTGTCTAATTCACATAGCCTAGGGATCGGGGGATTAATCTGGGGCGAATCTCGCCTGCGAGGCACGCCGCCGCCCTTCCCCGGGCGCGGCGCATTCGCTATCGTGACGGCGATCATCCTTACTTGCCGCTCACGATGGAGATACCGACGACGGTTTCAGAACCTCAGGCCGACGAAGTCGAGTCCTCGCGAAAGCTCACTCGCATCGCGCGCTTCCTCGAGCGCGTTCCCTGGCTCATTCCGACCCTCAGCTTCATCACGGGCGTGATCGGCTTCGTGATGGTCAAGCGCGGCGCGGACCTCGCACGCGTCATCGCCATTGCCGCGTTGGCCGGCTGGGTGTGGCTGCTCATCGAGCCCCTGGTCCGGCGGTTTCTGGAGCGGCGCCGCTCGGGCATCGGTAAGTTTGTATCGAACTTCCTGACACAGTCGTTGCAACAGGAAGTACTGTTCTTCTCGCTGCCGTTTCTGTTCGGCGCGTTACAGCGCGATGTGGGACAGATCGTCTTCATCGCAATCGCCGCGGCAGCCGCCTTACTCACCGCGTTAGATCCCCTCTACGAGCGCTGGATCGCAGCCCGCGCGGCGACACGGTTGCTGTTTCACGCGTATTGCAGCTTGATCGTGGCAGTCGTCGTCGTGCCGATGGTCGTGCATCTGTCGCTCGAGCAAGCGCTGCCGCTGTCCCTCGGCGCCGTCGTTGTGTGGTTGTTGCTGACAGCACCGATGTCGCTGCGGTCCTTGCGATCGACCCGTCACAAGCTGATCTGGGTCGCCTGTTCCATACTCGCCCCGCTGCTGGTGTGGGTGTTACGCGCCCACGTTCCACCGGCGGGACTCGCAGTGACACAAGCCGTCATCACCCAGTCCATTGTCGATCGAACGCCCGGCCCCGCCGTACGCTCCCTCACGAGCGCCGAGCTCAGCGCCGGCGTCGTCGCCTTCGCTGCGATTCGCGCACCGAGCGGCGTCGCTCAATCCATCATCTTTGAATGGCGCCATGCCGGCGAAGTCGAACGCATCACCGCCGAAATTCACGGCGGCAACGACAGCGGCTGGCGCACCTACTCCCGCAAGACGCTGTTCCCCGCCAACGCGCCCGGCCGCTGGACCGTCGACGTGAGAACGCCGCAAGGTCAGCTGCTCAAGCGGCTGCAGTTCGTGGTGAAGGACTGACCTTACTTTGGCTTGCGCTCATAATTGAACGCCGCGCCCCACGTGGTCGTCTCAGTGGCATACGTTCGTGCCCCGAGCGTGAAATAGCGACCGCTCCACGACAACGCCAGTGAGTTCGCAAAGCCAGTGGAGACAGGAACCGCGGCGGGCGATTCGAACACGGCGGTCTGCTGCCAACTATGCCGCTTCAGGTCGAACGCAACGACATAGGGGATTCCATAGGCGCCGTCGTCCTGGTCCGCGAAGGCGACCAGCGTCTTGCCATTCGCACTCAGCGTGACGCGAGTGCCGAACGAGCGGCGTTCCGGAAGATCGGGCTTGAGGACCGTGCCTGTGGGCAACCACTGGCCCACCGGTCGTCGGTACATTCGGATCACACCTGTCGAGCCATCCGAGGCAGCAGCGTATGGGGATCCAATTGCGAGCGACCGGCCGTCAGCGCTCAAGTCGAAACCTTCGGTCTGCCCTTCCGGTTCATAGGCGGTACCGCCGAAATGCGGCTCGCTCGCGGAGCCCTCCAGCTCGGCGGCGAGATTCCAGGTGCCGTCGTTATATTTGTGGAATAGATAAACGGTGTTGACCCTACCTGGCCAACCACCGACGTCGAAATCTTCGGTATCGGGATTCTGCTCGGCCGAGAGCACCCCCAACACCTTGCCATCGTCGCTGAGGCGCACGCCCCAACCGAACCAGTCGCTGCTGTGGGGCGCGGGCGCAGTCAAGGCGTCCTGTTCGGTCCAGGTGCCGGATTGTTTCGCGAATACATACACCGCCCCGGCGTCCGACTGCGTGACACCGTCAGCATCGATCGATTCATACGGCGCGCCGACGGCGACAACGTCACCCGCCGCGCTGATCTCGACAGTCCGCCCAAACGATGCCGCGTCCTGCGGGCGGCTGGCTCTCAGCATCGTCTCTTCAGTCCAGGCGCCATTGCGACGTTTATAAACAAACACCGAGCCCGGTCCGGCGTCCTGACTGGGCGCGTCGTAGCCTTCGTACTGAGCGCCCACTGCGAGCACGTTGCCGGACATGCTGAGCGCCACATCCGAACCGAAGAAGTCATAGCCCCGCGCCGCCGGTGGCTCGAGCTTGGTTTCCAGCGTCCAGCCGTTGCGCGCTCGTCGATAAACATAGACCGCGCCTGACCCATACCAGGGCCATTCGCTGCCGCCGTAATACCAGATATCGGAAACTGCCAGCGTACTGCCGTCGCCGCTCAATGCGACCTGGATGCCGTATTGCTGATTCTTCGACTGATTGGTCGGCTCGTGATACTCGTACTCGGACGTGAGAATCTTTGCGGCCGTGTTCCACGGTTGCTGGCGCAACGCGTTGTCGGCCTTATTCGTGGCCGGTACCGGCCTGCTGAGGGGCGACGCCGACGCCGCCCCTGTGACTATTGCCAAGGCAACGACACCCGCCAGGAAAACTCCTGAAATTCTCGCGCGCACGGTCCCCTCCCCCATGATCGACATTGTGGCGGGCGACGATGCACCCAGCCTTTGCAATGTTTGACCATGGTGGAGGGTTCCTTTGCCGACGCTAGCGATCGGTCAAGCGTTGAAACGCCACCGCCGGCACGTTCGGATTTTTGTATTGGGCCGACGTTTGATCGGACACATGGGTCACGCCCTGCACCTTGGCCCACGCCTGCGCTTCCGATCTGCTGTTCGCGATCACCAGCACGCGCCGATGGCCGAGATTGCCGAAAGGCTTGTTCACGTAGTTCACATGCCACGGCGACAGCGGCTTGGGATGTTCGATCACGACACCGTCGAGATAACGCTCGGCCGCCGTAAAGTTCATCGTGCCGGCTTCCCAAACATTGTTCGAGACGATGATGAAGTCCGGATTGATCGCGCGGCGTTTCGCATCCAGGCGCCGCACCAGATCCAGGTTGCCGTTGGCGAACGCGTTCTTCTCGGCCTGCGGCCACGAGTTCCACTCGGCCAGGCTGGCCCACGGCCGGACGCCGACCGCATCGAGGAACACGCCATCGACTTTCTTCTCGCGCATCAAGCGCTCGACGTAGCTCACGACCCAATCGGACCAGTCCGAGCCGGCGCGAATATCCGTCATGCGTGTATTCGGCCACGGGCTGCGCTGACCATACGTCGGGTACGGCCACAACGGCACCTGACCGATGTCATTCATGTAGAACTGAGTGTCGAGCGCACACACGAAATGATCCGGGCGAGCGACCGGATTGACATAGGCGAGCACTTCAGCGCCCTTCTGCCGCGCCTCCTGAAACGTCGGGTCGTTGCGGTTGCAACGTCCGGCGATGAGCATGCCCGTAGGCTTGCCGTAGAGAGGCACATTGGTGACGGTCTTGAAAGCGATTCCGAGAGGGTTGGCGGCGTCGGCGCTGCCTGCGACAAGAGACAGCGACAGCGATACCGCTGCAGCGAATGCATGCATCCGTAACATGGGTTGAATCCCCTAGCAGATTGTTGTTGAAGCCGCTGAGCCCGGGCGACGCAAACTCTTATCGGAAAGATGCGCGTGTCCGGTGAATCATTGGGCGTGCGCGGGGGAACTTATTAGCGACCGCCGACGTTGCGCAAACTGTCGCTGCGGTTCTACGCTGACTTCTTTCTACGAATAATTTTCAAACATTCAGCGCTGCGAACGGGACCGTTCGCGAATCGCGTGAAACTCAGAGTCCGAGCGCCACTGCGGCCAGCGACGTGAGTTGGCAAGATCGGCCGCGATCGTATGAAACAGCTCGACGTCCTGAGCGGCGCCGCGCAAATCCCAGCTCGCATCCCACGCATCGCAAGTCTGGTGATAACAGCGCATGTAGTCCGTCAGCCATTTCTCACCGGCCGCCCGACCGCCTTCGCGCAGATCGGGAGCACCGCTGAGCGCCATCAGCAACAGCACGGGCACGCCCTGCCTCGCCAGGGAGAAATGATCGGCGCGATAAAACAATCCGCGCTCCGGCAGCGTCTCCGGCGTAATGGTTCTATCTTGTTTCGCCGCTGCTCGCGCCAGGTCATCTTCGAGCTCGCTCTGCCCAGCGCCCACCAGCAACACATCGCGCGACAGCCCTGCGGTCTGCAGGACATCGAGCGTCAGGTTGGTCACGGTCTTCGGCAACGGATACACCGGATTCAACGCATAAGCTTGCGAACCGATGAGGCCGCGCTCCTCAGCCGTCCACGCAGCGAACACCATCGTGCGTTTCGGGCGAGGCGCGGCCTTGAAGACGCGTGCCAGCTCCAGCACGCCAGCGACCCCGAGCGCATCGTCATTCGCACCCGGCCGAACCTTGCGCCCCCGCGCATCCGGCGCGCCGAGACCATACGCATCCCAATGCGCCGACATCATCACAACTTCGTCGGAATGTTCACTACCGGTGATCTTCGCCAGCACGTTGTGACTGATGCTCTTAGTGGTCGTCACCGGCACGTCGGCGGTAAACGTTGCGCCTTTCAATTCCACCGGCTTGAAGTCCGCGCTGCGCGCCTTCCAGCGCAACTCGCCCAGATCCAGGCCGGCGCTACGAAACAACTCAGTCGCCGCCGCGCCCTCCAGCCATCCCTGCAATTTCACAGTGGGCGGCGCCTTGGAAGCATCCGGATACATCAGCGCGTAGTTCTCGCCGCCACCCGCGATGACCGTCGGCCAGCCGTAACCGGCGCCTTCGGTGTCGTGAATGATGAGCGCCGCGACCGCACCCCGCCTCGCGGCTTCCTCGTACTTGTAGGACCAGCGACCGTAGTAGGTCATGCGCCGCGAGCCGAATTTTCCTGCGACGGCCTCGCCCGGCTGCGCTGAGAAGTCCGGATCGTTAACCAGACACACCAGGACCTTGCCGTGCAGGTCGACGCCCTTGAAGTCGTCCCATTGACGCTCCGGCGCAGTGACGCCGTAGCCCACGAACACCAGCGGCGCACGGTCGATCGTTATTTTCTGTGAATCCTGAACCGTGTTGAGATAGATGGTTTTCGCCTGGCTCAGCGACTGTGCCTTGCCATCGATCGTCACCTGCAAAGCCCGCGGCGTTCCGACCTGAGTTCGCAGCAGCGGCACCTCCTGCGTCCAGGAGCCCTGGGTTCCGCCTGGCTCCAGACCCAGGCTACGAAACGCCTCGACCAGATAATTGACGGTCTTGGTCTCACCCGGCGTCCCCGGCGCACGCCCCTCGAACTCATCCGAGGCGAGCACACGAACAGCGTCCGACATGCGCTTTGCATCGACCGCGTCGGCGGAAGCACCACTGAACACGACGGTGCCGATCAGCGTCGCGAGACAAACCAGACGGGTCTTCATCATTTGCATGTTAGTCGAGAATCGCTATCATTGCGCCGCTGCCCAAGTTATCACATAGGGCACGCCGCCAGCCCCTGCGACCCGCCCCCGGGTCCGCATATCGCCAGCCAGTCGCTGCACGATCAATCAACAAGAGCTGGCTCCATGAATAAAATTCGCTCCGCCGTCCCGGCGTGCACGTTTGCGCTCGCCGCCCTGCCCTTCGTCGCGATGTCACAGGAAGCGTCGCAGGAACAGACGATGTCCAAGATCAAGGTGCAGGCTGCGGAAGCTGTCGATGCCTCGACCGAAGGCACGGGCTACGCCGCCTCCGCCACCACACTGGGCAAGGACACACGCTCGGTGCGAGAGCTGCCTCACTCGGTCACCATCATTACGCGCGAACAACTCACCGATCAAAACATCAACACGGTCGAGGCGGCGCTGAAGAACGTCACCGGCGTCACCATCCAACGCTACGACGCCACCGGCACCTACACGCAATTCATGGCCCGCGGCTACGCTGCCGATACCTATCAGCTCGACGGGCTGACCGTGCAGACCGACACCAACGGCATCTACTTCGATCTCGCAGCTTACGATCGCGTCGAGGTGCAACGTGGCGCCGCCGGCCTGTTCAGCGGCGCGGGTGAGCCGGGTGTCACAGTAAACATGGCGCGCAAACGCGCCTGGTCGGAGTTCCGACTCGATGGCGGACTGACGGCCGGCTCCTGGAACGATCGTCGGCTCGACCTCGATCTCAACAGCCCATTGAATGACGACGGCTCGGTGCGTGGCCGCGTCGTCGCCGTCGTGCAGAACTTCGACACCTTCATGGACGGCATCGACGACAACAAGAAACGTTTGATCTACGGCACGCTGGAAACCGACCTCGGCGAGCAGACCACGGTGTCGCTGGGCGTGACCTGGCAAAACGTCGACACTGTGTTGTCGCGCGGCCTGCCCACCTTCGCGAACGCACAGCTCATCGACATGCCGCGCTCGACGATGCCGGTGATGGACTGGAACTATCAGGAGCTGGACTCAAGGAGCGCCTTCGTCGAGCTGGAACATCGCGGCGACGACGACGCGCTGCTCAAAGTGGCCCTGCGCCATCTGCAGCGTAAGAACGAAGCCGCTTATCTCGACCCGTCCATTCCCTCCGCGAACGGCACGATGAACGCGTTGTCCGTGTCGGCGTTCGAACGCGACGACGCCGACAGCACCTTCGATGTTTACTACAGCAAGCCGCTGACCTGGGGCGGTCAGACTCACAACCTGCTCATCGGCGCCGACTATCGCCGCTCGAAGAACGAAACGGACTATGCCCCGTACAGCGCACTCATCAACGGCTCGATCAACCTGTTCGACGTCGATCGTCGCGCCATTCCCAAGCCGAACTTCGACTTGAGCGCGAATGTCACGGACACCGAAGTCACGTCCTACGGCACCTACGCGCAACTGCGCTACAAAGTCGCGTCGGCGTGGACGCTGATCGGTGGCGGGCGCTTGAGCTGGTGGGAATCCGAGACCGTGACCAACGCCGTGCCGAGCGGCTACGACGCAGACGGGGAATTCACACCGTATGTCGCCGCCATCGTGGATGTCACTCCATCCATCGCCGTGTACACCAGCTACAACGAGATCTTCAAACCGCAGAATGCTCGCACGGTCTCCGGAGATCAGATCGAGCCGCGCACCGGTCGCCAGGTCGAGCTGGGCGTGAAAGGCGAAGCCGCCGAAGGTCAGCTGCTGTACACGGCAGCGATCTATCGACTCATCGATGAGAATCGCGCCATTGCCGATCCCGCCAACCTCACCTTCTCCATCCCGTCCGGTAAAGCCCGGGCGCAAGGATTCGAAATCGATACTCGCGGCGAAATCACTCCGCAATGGTCGGTCAGCGGCGGCTACGCGTACACCGAAACCAAATATCTACGCAGCACGCCGGCACAGCAGGGCCAGCCGATCAACTCCTTCACTCCGAAGCACAGCGGCAACTTGTGGATTCATCACACCCTGAGTGAAAACATCGTGCAGGGCGTGGAGATCGGTTTCGGCTTGCGATCGGTCAGCGACTTTTACAACGGCACCGGCGCCCAGCTGGTGCGCGGACCGGGTTACACCGTGTTTCAGCTCGGCGCCAGCTATGACATCACACCGAAGTATCGATTGTCCTTCAACGTGGACAATCTGTTCGACAAGAGCTACTGGGAAAAAGTCAGCGGGCCCACTCGACAGAACTTCTTCGGTGAGCCACGCCGCATCTCGGTATCGCTGCGAGGATCGCTGTAACGCTACTGCCCAGCGTTGCCCTGAATGGGCGGCGCTGCGATGAACGCACGCACATCCGTCGCCAGTCGCGCGATGTTGTCGGGATCGACGGCCATGCGATGGCCATTGATATAACAGCGCGTCGTCAAGTGACGCGCGCTGTCCGCGTCGATTGCACGCACCGAAGCCTCATTGCCGAAGCACGTGTTCATCGAATCGAACAGGCCGGCACCGACGAATACTTTGAGCGCGGGATTCATGGCAATCGAGCGAAGAATCCAGGGCTCGCCCACGGAAGGACCGAGCCCGTCATTGAGCGGGGACGGCGCCACTTTGTTGTCCTTGCCGGTGTCATAGAGCCAGCGACTGCCCAGGTCTTTGACCTCTGGCCCGATTTGCGACGAATAGCCCTGCTCCACGCCCGCATAGGCCAGCTCGCTCGGATAGCGCAGCACTTCGCGAACGTAACGAGCGATGCGCGCCCGCACTTCCGGCGGATCGAGCTGCGATGACGTGCGCCGCATATCCATGATGTCCAGCTTGGGGCCCTGCGGCAGCAGATTCTCCCGATACGTGGGTTGCGAGAACGCCAGCACCTTGCGATCGATCTTATCGACCGGGAAGCCGGTGTAACGCGACAGCTCCTGCGCAATCGTGTCACGCTCGGTTTTGCTCAGATCTTTGAGACGTCGCAGCGCCGGCAAATAGGTGTCTCGCGCCCACGTGTTCGCCTTCGCAGTCACTTCGTCGATGTCGCGCCCGATCGAGGGATCGAGGCGGTTGTGATAGAGCGCCGTGGCCGCTTGAGCCGGGACGCGATAAGCGGCCTTCTCTTGCGCGGAGAGCAAATCCTGTCCGAGCAGAATGCCACCGGAAATGAGCAGCGAGCCGGTGACGTGACGGCCAGCCTTCTCGAGCAGCTCGGTCACGATGCCGCTACGCCAGCTGCCGTAGCTCGCGCCACCGACATACACCGGCGCGTCGGTGTTCGCGTATATCGTGTACCACATGCGGATGAACTCGGCGAACGAGGCGGCATCGCCGCGCACCGAGTAGAACTCGTTCTCGAAATCCGCCTTGGTCACCCGGCTGAAGCCGGTGCCGATCGCATCGATGAACACCAGATCCGCCACCGGCAGCAAGCTCGCGGGATTGTCGCTCAACTCACTGCCACGCCACTGCTTCGGCCCGAAGTAGCCGAGATCCATCGGCACGCCCGGGCCACCCGGACCGCCGCCCCACAAGAACGCGACCGGCCGCGGCTTCGCGCCCGCCTCGGGTTTCAAGTCATAAGCGACATAGAACATCCACGCACGAATCTCGCCCGTACCGACATCGCGAATCGGCAACTTGCCGGCGCGTGCCCGATAGCTGACTTGTCGATCGCCAATGCGAGCTTGATGTTCCGTGACGACGACGGATTCCTGCTGCTCGACGAATGGACGCGGCAGCTCCGCCAGCGCCGGTGTGACATGCGAGCCCAGCAACAGCCACGGACCGACGACCCACGACAGCAATTTTGTTTTCATCAGAGTCAGTTCCTATCGACCTTGGGCGGCTCGACGAACGGCTGCACACCGAGCGCTTGATAAATCTCATTGGGAAAGTAAACGCGACCTTGCGCGACCGTCATCCGCACGGAATGAATGGCTTTGAGGTCCGCCGTCGGATCGCCAGGTACCAGGAAGAAATCCGCCGATTTTCCCGGCGCAATCGTGCCCCAGGCAGCCTCGCCGCCCAGATATCGAGCAGACTCCAACGTGACGCGAGTCAGTACCTGCGCGGGAGTCATGCCTGTTTCGGCGAGCAGTTCCAGTTCGCGTTGAATCACAAAGCCGTTGTTGTCATCGGAGCCCGCGAACACACGAATGCCTCGGGCATTCATCATGCGCACCAGCTCGATCATCTTCGCCGCGGCGTTGTTATATGCCGCGTCGTCCGCCGGCGTTTTGATCGGCATGATGGTGAAGCCCGGCAACACGGTGATCATGCGACCCGGCTTGAAGTCCTTGGGCAAATGGCTGTACCACCATCGATCCGCCGGCTCGACCTGACCGGTACGATTCATCACCAGGCGTCGCATGATGGCCAGCGTCGGCTCGAAGGCGATGTTCCTGGACTGCATCAGATCCAGCGTCTTCTGCACCGGCGCACTGTTCAGATCGAGATCGGCGAAGCGCGACATCGCGGTCAGTCTGATCGGCGTGCGCGTATCTTCGCCGGGCTTCAGCACCCAGCCGAGCATCAGCTGATTGGCATGAATGACTTCGTCGTAGCCCGCCTCGATCATTTCATCCGCAGTCGAGAAAGCCGGGATGTGACCCGCGACGCGCAGGCCATGCGCGTGAGCTTCGCGCGCCATCGCCGGGACCCACGCATGATTCACCGAGTTGTAGATCTTGATCTGCCAATAGCCGTGATCGGCGTACCACCGCACGGCCTTCAATGCATCGGCTTCGCTCTCGACCAGGAAGCCGCTGGACTTCAGTGAGAATGGGCTCGCGCCTTCTATCATTCCACTCGGAATGATGCGCGGACCGGGGATGAGGCCAGCGGCAACGTCGGCAAGATACTGCGCCATGGTCTCGTTGTTCGAGCCCATGTCACGCGCGGTCGTGACGCCCGCAGCCAGAGACAGCCACGCGCCCTCAGGACCGCCGAGGCTCACATGAAAATGCGTGTCGTGCAGACCGGGAATGAGTGTGCCGCCCGCACCATCGATCACAGTCTCGCCAGGCGTGGAGACTGACAACGGTTCGATGGCCGTGATCTTGTCGCCTGAGAAGATGACGGAGGACGGCGCACCGAGCTTGCCGGACACCGGATCGAAGATGCGCACGTTGCGAACGCGGACCGGAGTGTCGAAGACGTGCAGCAGTTTCTTCTGGAGCGCCAGATGCGCCGCTCGTTCCTTCGCTCGAACCTCGTCGCGCAAAGCCTTGGCTACACTTTCTTCGCCAGCGCGCACGACACGACCATCGCCGACCGCAACCAATTCGCCGCGCGCGTCGAGCCTGATTGTTTCTGTTCGCTGATCCGGCCCGCTCAAAAGATAAACCGCGACGGCCTTGCCCGCGACAGTCTCGTCCCGCTGCTTTTCGAGCTTCAGCGTTCCCGTCGGCAGCGACGCGAGCGTCATGCCCGATTGCTTCAGCAGCGCACGCGCATAAACACCGAGCGCCCATGGACTGGCATCGGCAGGCGCGAAGATCGCGGGTGCCGAGAGTTTGCGACCGTCGGTGGTCGAACCCACCGTCCACTCCGCCTTGCCGGCCTTGGATTCGAACGTCGTGACACCGACGCCGGACGATGCGCCGGTCGTTCCACCGAGGTCGGTCTTGGTTTCGATGCGCCAGGTTTTGGGCAGGCCGGCGGCGTCGAGCTCCAGCTGTTCGCGAGTCTCGGTGCCGCGACCGTTGTTCTTGGAGTCCCAGACGATTTCGAGGCCCGATCCCCGAGGCGTCACCTCGATATCGCCGGCCTTGCCGCCGTCGGCGTCGAGGATGACATAGCGCTCCGGCGCCGACCCCAGCGACACCCCGACCGGGGCCGCCACCGCAATCAATAAAGCCAGTAGAAGGCGCATAGGCACGCACGAATAAAGGTCATCCATGCATGGTGACGCGAGCCCCCGGGTTTTTCTATTCGAAAAAAACGGCTACCCCGCAGCCTCGCGCATGAACCTTGCGTGGCGACGATTGCGCCGGCCGGTTTGATTGCGGTCAGCGGCGGTTACGAATCATGAACTGATGCCGAACCGATATTTTTCCGCCCCTCGAGGTTGGCTACCTTGACGCCCCCAAATTTTCCCGGATCCAAGGTAGTTCCATGCGACGATTCACGCCTCTCTCCGCTGCGCTCACGGTCATTCTCGGCGGCGGGGTGAGCGGTGCAGCTTTCTCTCAGACCCAGACGACGGCGGCCGGCGACGAAACACTGGCCACCGTCGTCGTCACCGGCTCGAACATCAAGCGCAGCGGCAGCGACGCACCGAATCCAGTGCAGATCATCAGCCGCGAGGAACTGGAGACGTCGAGCAAAGTCACCGTGGCCGATGTGCTTCGCTCGGTGTCCGCCAACACCGGCAACGCCACCAACGAGACCACCAACAATGGCTGGGCCTCCGGCTCGGCCGGCATCGGCTTGCGTGGCTTGTCGCAGAAGAACACGCTCGTGTTGCTCAATGGCCGTCGACTTGCCAACTACGGTTTCCCCGCGAACGGCCTCTCCGACACGTTCGTAAATCTCAACGCTTTGCCGCTGGTCGCGGTCGAGCGCATCGATGTGCTGAAGGACGGGGCGTCCGCCGTGTACGGCTCCGATGCGGTCGCGGGCGTGGTCAACATCATCACTCGCGAGAACTATCGAGGCTTCGAGGCCGGCGGCAGCTTCAGCACCACCGATGAAGGCGGTCTCGACACCAAACGTGCGCGATTCCTCGGCGGAATCGGCGACAAGAACGCCGATGGTTACAACGTGCTCTTCAGCTTCGAGGCCTACGATCGGGAGCGCCTCGATCAAGACGAGCGCGATCTCACCAGGTCGGGTATCTACACCGATCTGCCCGGCGGTCGCTGGAACGGCTGGAGCGCCAAGGGCGCCCGCTTTCTGGTCAACGGTGTCTCAGTGCCGTTGCTCGATGCCCAAGGCAACTGCCCCGACGGCATGCAGTTGACCGCCAGCGCGCCCATCGACGGTCTGGCCGGCAACACCTGCGCGATCAACCTCGCGCCCTACACCACTTTGATTCCGTCCACCGAACGTTATCAGGGCTACATCAACGGCACGCTGCGACTCAACGACAACGTCGACGCGTTCGGCGAAGTGATCTACAGCCACATTCGCGGCGCTTCGATCTTCGGCTCGAGCCCGTACTTCACGCTGGAGGGTGGACGGTTCGCGTTGAACGCCGACACCGGGCTCGCCGAGCCCGTGGCCGCCGTGTTGCCCGCCAACAATCCTTACAATCCTTACGGGGTCAACACCTCGATCGAATATACATTCTTCGATCTGGGCCAATCGGTGAAGACCAATCGTTCCGACGCGTATCGAGTCGTCGCCGGCGTGCGAGGTCGAAGCGAACGTTGGGATTGGGAGGCTTCTGCTTTCTCGGCTCGTAGTAAAGAGGAAGAAACAGTGTCGGGCGGCTTCGCGAATCGCTGGGGCCTGGCCGCGGCGCTGGCCAACGGCACTTATAACTTGCACGATCCTTCCAGCACGCCGCCGTCCGTCATCGATTCGATCCGCTTGAGCACCGTGCGTCCGGCGGACTCACGTTTGAATGGCGCGGACTTCAAAATCACCGGCAACCTGTTGGAGCTGCCGGCGGGACCGGTCGGCTTCGCGGCCGGGCTCGAATGGCGCGAAGAGGAACTGGAGTCGCGCAATCCCTGGCAGATCGACGCCGGCCTGCAGATCCGTCCCGCGATCGCGGCGGTGGACGGCAAGCGTCATGTCACGGCGGCGTACGCCGAAGTGAATGTTCCCGTGTTCTCCACGCTGGAATTGCAGTTGGCGGGTCGCGGCGATCGCTACAGCGACTTCGGCAGCGCGTTCTCGCCGAAGGCCAGCTTGCGTTGGCAGCCTCTGGATGTGCTTGCCGTGCGGGGCGCGGCCTCACGTGGGTTCCGTGCGCCATCCCTATCGGAGAATTCGGCGAGCACCAATATTTCTTATGGCTCAGTGGTCGATCCATACGATCCGGACGTGCCCGGCTCGCGACAGAATCCGACGTTCTTCACGGTTGGCAACTCCAACCTCGATCCGGAGCGGACTCATAGCTACAACCTCGGCGTCGTGCTGACGCCGTGGCAGGGATCGAGCTTGAGCGTCGACTGGTATCGCATCGAGCTCGACAATCTGATCGGCACGGATAACACGACCACCATCGTGCAAAACAACCGTCCAGCCGATGTGGTGCGCGACGCTCGCGGCAAACTGGTCGCCGTGTACAACCGCTATCAGAATCTCAGCGAGCTGACCACGTCGGGCGTCGACGTGGAATTGCGGCAACGCTGGCGGACGCAGAACGTCGGCGAGTTCGGTGTCACTGCCGTGTACACCCACGTGCACGACTATCGCCGCCCGCAAACCACCGGCGGACCGCTGGTCGACTACGCCGGCACCAACCTGGGCGCGTCCTTTTCGCTGCCCGCCAACAAGGCGACGACCACGGTCGAATGGAACATCGCGGCCATCAGAACGGCGCTGACGTGGTATCACACCGGTGGCTACGATCAGAAGGCCAGCGCCGCGGCGACGGCTGTTCAGTCGCGCGTCGATGCTTACGAGCAATTCGATCTGTATGCGGGCTGGACGGCGGGATCCGACAACCTGACGGTGTACACCAAAGTCGAGAACTTGTTCGATGAGCAGCCGCCGTACGACGCTTCGTTTCCTGGCATCCGTGCACCGTACGACTTCACGCAGTACGACCTGCGCGGCCGGACATTCCTGATCGGGCTGGACTACCGGCTTTAACCAAGGATCAAGGTCGGCTTGGCGCTCTTCGCAGCGACCGAGCCGATCTTCGCGGCGTGCTCGAAACCATGGCGCCGAAACACGCCGAGCACTTCATCCACCGCGGACGGCGAGCACGACACCAGCAGACCGCCGCTGGTTTGTGGATCGCTGAGCAGTGCTTTGTCTTCCGTTGCAAAGGTCGGCGGTAGAACCACCTCCGCGCCATAGCCCGACCAATTGCGGCCCGACGCTCCCGTGACAAAACCTTGCTTCGCCAGTTCACGCACGCCGTTCAGTAAAGGCACTGTCGACCACTCAATCTGCACGTCACATCGCGCACCCCGCGCCAACTCCAGCGTGTGACCGGCGAGCCCAAAGCCGGTGACATCGGTCAGTGCGTGCACTCCAGGCAGCGCCGCGAGATCGGGACCCGGAGTATTCAACTGAGTCGTGGTCGCCAGCATCTGCTCGTAGCCTTGCGCATCCAATGCTCCCTTCTTGAGCGCAGCGGATAACACGCCGACACCGAGCGGCTTGCCCAACACCAGGACATCGCCGGGCTGAGCATCGGCGTTTCGTTTGATGCGATCGGGGTGAGCGAGCCCCAGCGCCACCAATCCATAGATCGGCTCGACGGAATCGATGCTGTGCCCGCCCGCGATTGGAACGCCGGCCGCCCGGCACACCGAAGCTCCTCCTTCGAGAATTCTCCCGATGGTGGCCGGCGACAGCACATTGATCGGCATGCCCACGATGGCCAGTGCCAGGATGGGTCGTCCGCCCATCGCATAAACATCGCTGATCGCGTTGGTCGCGGCGATGCGGCCGAAGTCGTGCGGATCGTCGACGATGGGCATGAAGAAATCCGTGGTCGCGATCAACGCCTGCTCATCGTTGAGCCGATAGACCGCGGCGTCGTCGGATGTTTCTATGCCGACCATCAGCTCCGGCGGAATGGGCAGCGCGGACGTGCCTTTGAGAATTTGCGACAGCAGGCCCGGTGCGATCTTGCAGCCACAGCCGCCGCCGTGAGACAGAGAACTGAGGCGGGGTTCAGCGGATGGATTCATGAGGATCACTTCGTGACAAGCTGACTGAGTTGCGCGAGAAAGCCCGGCTCATCTTCCAGACAGCGTAGATCGAGCACCAACGCATCATCTGCGATTCGTCCGATCACAGGCGTCGGCAGCTTGCGTAGTGCGGCGGACAGGCGCTGTAACGCCGTGCCGACTTTGGCGCTCGTGGGACGACACGTCAGCGCCATGCTCGGAATGATCTCGACGGGCAACGAGCCGCTGCCGACCTGGCTGGCAACGGGCGTCACCGTTACTTGCCATTGCGTTCCCAGCGCGGCGGCAAGGTGCGGCAGCAGCCGATTCGCGAGCGCTTCGATATCTGCTACCGGCCGCGTCAACAAACGTAGCGTCGGCAACTCCTGCACCAACAGATCGGGCGTGCGATACGCAAGTAACGTTCCTTCGAGTGCGGCCAGCACCGGCTTCGACACGCGCAGAGCGCGCTTCAACGGATGACGCTTGATCTTGTCGATCAATGCCTTCTTGCCCACGATCAAACCGGCCTGCGGACCGCCGAGTAACTTGTCGCCACTGAATGTAACGACATCGGCGCCACTCGCGATTGTCTCACGCACCACCGGCTCCTTCGGCAGACCATACGCAGTCAGATCGATCAGACTGCCGGCCCCCAGGTCGATGATGAACGGCAACTGGTGCTCGTGCGCGATGCGAGCGACCTCGGGCTCCGCGACATCAGCAACGAATCCGCTGATCTTGTAGTTGCTGGTGTGTACCTTCATGAGCGCGGCAGTTTTCGGACCGATGGCTTTCTGATAGTCGGCGGCGTGGGTTCGATTGGTGGTGCCCACCTCGATCAATCGAGTATTGGCACTGCGCATGACATCGGGAATCCGGAACGCTCCGCCGATCTCCACCAACTCGCCCCGCGACACTATGACCTCGCGCCTCTGCGCCAGCGTCGCGAGCACGAGCAATACCGCCGCCGCATTGTTGTTTACTACCGTCGCCGCTTCGGCGCCGGTCAACTCGATCAGAATGTCTTCGACCAGGCTGTCACGCTCGCCGCGACCGCCGCTGTCGAGATCGAATTCGAGATTGCAGGCTTCGCGCATCGCCATGGCGGCATGCTCGATCGCTCGCGACGAGAGCTGTGTGCGCCCGAGATTCGTGTGGAGCACGGTGCCCGTCAGATTGAACACTCGGCGCAGTCGCGGTGTCGAGCGTGCCCTCAAGCGATCTTCGATTTGTTGCGACAACTCCTTGTCACTTGGCGACAGATATTCCGGCTGGCTCATACGTGCGCGATAATCGTCGAGCACCGCTCGGATCGCATCGATCACTGCGCCGCGGCCGTAGCTCTCGCACAGGCGGGCCACGGCTTCGAACCGCACGATGCGATCGACAGACGGGAAAGGACTGGTCGGCTGAGTGGCCATAGATCGGGGTCCGCGTTGCCCGGCAAGCAGTGCCCATCATATCGTTACCTTATGCTCGTCGCGACCGCAGGCCACATCGATCACGGCAAAACTTCGCTGATCCGCGCGCTCACCGGTGTTGAGACGGATCGGCTGCCGGAAGAGCGCGCACGCGGCATTTCCATCGATCTGGGCTTCGCCTACTGGCGGCCCGACGACGGCCCGATCATCGGCTTCGTCGATGTGCCGGGCCACGAACGCTACGTCCGCAATATGCTGGCCGGCGCGAGCGGCATCGATTTCGCGCTGGTCGTCGTCGCCGCCGATGACGGAGCGATGCCTCAAACCGTAGAACACGTACAGATTCTCGACCTGCTCGGCATCGAGCGAGGTGTCGTCGCGATCACGAAATGCGACCGTAGTTCACGAGAACGCATCGCTGAAGTGCGCCAGCAAGTCGAAATTTTGCTTTCCAGCACTACGCTCGCCGGCTCGCCGATGTTTGAAGTGTCAGCTATGACTAGCGACGGCATGTCCGCCCTCGCCCACTCGCCGATGTTTGAAGTGTCCGCGACGACCGGCGACGGCATGCCTGCGCTCGCCGCCGCTCTGCGCGAAGCCAATCGCACAGAGCACCAGCGAGCCACGCACGAGCGCAATTTCCGCCTCGCAATCGATCGAGTGTTTTCGGTCACGGGCTCGGGCACCGTCGTCACAGGCACTGTCCGTGACGGGGCGCTCGAGGTCGGCGCTCATCTGGTGCTGTCACCTCGCAACTTGGAAACACGCGTCCGTGGTCTGCAAAGCGCCGGTCAGCCGCGCACACAGGTTCGAGCGGGCGAACGATGTGCAATCAATCTCGCCGGCGTGGAAGTCGCCGATATCCATCGCGGCGATTGGTTGCTCGTCCCGTCGATGCATGCGCCGACGACGCGGATCGAGGTACGACTGAAGCTGCTCGACGGTCGCACCGTTGACGTTCCCAGCCGTGGACTTGAAGCACGCGACTGTAGCGCCGTGTTGAAGCACAACACGCCGGTCCATCTTCATCTCGGCACAGCAGACATTCCCGCCCGCGTGCTCGTCCCGCGACAAAGCTCTATCGCCTCGGGAACGGAAGCCATCGTCCAACTCGCCCTCGATCACCCGACCTGCGCCATCGTCGGCGACCGCTTTGTCTTGCGCGATCACTCAGGACGGTCGCTCATCGGCGGCGGCACGATCATCGATCCGCTCCCGCCGACCGAGCGGCGCAAGCAGAACCACCGTGCCGAGACCTCAGCGGCTCTGCAACTAATAGACCCGGCGGCGGCGTTGGCGGCATTACTCGCTCTTCCGGGCTATGAAGTAAATACCGTCGACTTCGAGCGCCGCTTCAATCTCACCTCCGCCGCCGCTCAAACTCTTTATAGAGAGGCGGACGCCGTGTTACTCGGCACCCCGGCCCCGCTCGCGATACCAGGCAAGCGCCTCGCCGAGATCACAGAGAATATTGCCGATTCGCTCAAAACATTCCACCGCGACAACCCCGATGCCCGCGGCATGAGCTCACGTGAGCTCAAGGCATCGCTAAGAACACCGCTCTCCGCCGACGCGTTTCTGGCCGTGCAAAAGCATCTGGTCGAGAAGCACGTCATCGAAACAAGCGGCTCCGTCATCAGACTGCCCGGCCACACCGTTAGCTTCAGCGCAGCCGAAGATGAGCGCTGGCACAAGGTGCAACGTCTCGTGCAAACCCGCGGCGCGCTGCCGTTTTCTCCAAGCGAACTGGCGGCGGATACGAAGATCAGCGAGCCGGTCATGAAGGCTCTGCTCTATCGGCGTCGTAGCAGCGGCGACGTCTGGCGCATCGACGACGAGCGTTTCATGTTGCGCGATCAGGTCGCGGCTCTGGCTGAACGCGCCGCCACGCTAGCTCGAGAACTCGGCGGCAAAGGCTTCACCGCCGCTCAGTACCGGGATGCAATCGGCATCGGCCGCAATCAAACGATCCGCATCCTCGAATTCTTCGACAGCATCGGCGTCACACGTCGCGACGGCGACTGCCGCAAAGTGCGCCCCGACTACCACCTCGTGGTCGGCGACAGCGCCCGGCCCCAACTGGACAATGCAGGCCGCACGAATGCACCATAGCCGCGGAAGAGAAACATCCCCGGCGGGGTGCCCGGACTTCAAACTCGGAGGAAGGTGCCATGCATCTTCGGTAGGTTCGACTCCTACCTCTTCCGCCACGTCTTCTCCCTCATGTGGACGTACTCATGCATCACCTCGCCCGCCTCGATGAGATCGTCGATACCACCCTCGCCCCGCTCGCTCAGCGCACTGACGAGGAAGGCCGCTTCCCCCGAGAGGTAATGAGTGCACTAGGTGAATCGGGACTGCTCGGCCTCACTTTGCCGACGCGTGTGCGCGGCATGGGCCTGGGCTTGCGCGAAGCCACTGAAGTGGTTTCGCGCGTCGCGCAAACCTGTCCTTCCACCGCGATGGTGGTGTGCATGCACTATTGCGCCACCGCCGTGTTGGATCAGCTCGGTACCGACGAACTGCGTGAAGCGATTGCATTGGGAAAACATCTCTCGACACTCGCGTTCTCCGAAGCGGAGTCGCGCAGTCACTTCTGGGCACCGGCCAGCACGGCACGAGCCGAAGGCAACGAGGTGGTGCTGGATGCGCGCAAGAGCTGGGTCACTTCCGCGTTCGAAGCAGACAGCTACATTTGGTCGAGCAAACCTTTGGCCGCAGAAGGCGCGAGCACGCTGTGGCTGGTCGACGCGAAGCTATCCGGCTTGAGCCAACCGGGCGCATTCGACGGCCTCGGTCTGCGTGGCAACGCGTCCACGCCAATCACTGCTCAAGGCGTACGCGTTCGTGCGAGTGATCGATTGGGCGAAGACGGCAAAGGCTTTGACATCATGATGGGTGTCGTGCTGCCGTGGTTTTCAACGCTCAGTGCCGCGTGCTCCGTCGGCTTGATGGAAGGCGCGCTCACTCGAGCTGTCGCTCACGTCGCCCGCACCAAGCATCAACACATCGGAACATCGCTGGCCGATTTGCCGACCATTCGTGCTTATCTGGCACGCGCCCGCATTCGCACGGACGCGGTAAACGCGTTACTCAACGATACCGTCACCGCGATTACCACGAATCGCAGCGACACCATGCTCCGGGTGTTGGAAGTCAAAGCCGCCGCCGGCGAAGCCGCACTCGAAGTCACCGATACAGCAATGCGAGTGTGCGGTGGCGCCGCGTTTCGGGGCGAGGCCGGCATCGAACGTTTGTTTCGCGATGCCCGCGCGGCGAGCGTGATGGCTCCGACGTCCGACGTGCTCTACGATTTTATCGGCAAAGCAATCACCGGCCTGCCGCTGTTCTGAGGCTCAGCTATGAATCCACCCGATCTGGTCCTGGGCGCGGTGGCGTATGCGCCGAAAGTCGTCACCATCTGGGAAGGCTTCAAGACCTGGTTCCAGCAGCGCGGCTTGCAGTTCGACTATGTGTTGTATTCGAACTATGAAGCCCAGGTCGAGGCGCAGTTCAACGGCTCGATCCATCTGGCCTGGAACTCACCGCTGGCCTGGGTGCGCGCGGATCGTATCGCTCGCAGCCTCGGACAATCCGTGCAAGCAATAGCCATGCGCGATACCGACCGCGATCTTCGCTCAGTGATCGTCACTCGAGCCGATGGACCGATACAGAGCACCGCCGATCTCCGCCATCGGACGCTCGGTGTCGGCGCGATCGATTCGCCGCAAGCGACGTTGCTTCCTTTGCATCACTTGCGCTCGTCCGACCTGGTCGATGGTCGCGATTTTGAAGTCCGCCGCTTCGACGCGCTCGGTGGCAAGCATGGCGATCACATCGGCGGCGAGCGCGACGCGGCGCTCGCGCTGTTACGCGATGAGATCGACGCCGCCTGCATGATCGACAGCAACCTGCTCGCTTTCAGCCTGGACGGCACGCTGCCGGCCGGCAGCACTCGTGTGATCTTGAAGACCATGCCTTACGATCATTGCAACTTCACCACCAGCCCCGACGCGCCGGCCTACGCGATCTCGCAATTCGTCGATCTGCTGCTGTCGATGCGCTGGGACGATCCGGAGGTCCGCCCGCTGCTGGAACTGGAAGGCTTGAAACAATGGCTGCCGGGACGCACGAGCGGCTATGCCGCGCTCGAGCGCGCAGTCGATGAAGAAAACTTCTATGGACCCGACGGCAGCATCCGCAGCGCCGACTATCGATACTGAAGCGCTCGGCCTGGACGAAGGCGCCCTGCTCCTCGTCCGCCGCGCTTTGGCGCAAGTGCCGGGGGCCGGCACCCTGCATGCTCGCGGTCGCGCGGCGAATTGGGAATTGCATCTGACCGCGTGGTGCCGCCAGCAAGGCCACGCGATTCAAACATCGACGTTACCCGACGGCACATGTGAGGCGATCATCACCCGCGGCCCCTGGGCGGAAGGCCGCTGGCGTGACGCGCTCGCCACGGGTCACAGCCAGTCGCCTGCCCCCTCGGCCAAACCCGAGTGGGGCCTGGCGGCACGCGGCGCCACGGTTGAAGCAGGCAGCCCCGCCTTCAACTTCACATTGAGCAATCGCGACGAGTTGTGGGCCACGACGGCCGATGAGATCTATCGTCAAGGCGTGGCCGCGCAATGGGATCCTCAGGCAGCCATCGATTGGGACGCGCCGTTCGAGCTCGATCCCGCCATCGAAGCCGCGGTCGTTCAAGTCATGACCTTCCTCGTCGAGAACGAGAACGCGGCGCTCATTGTGCCCGCACGGCATCTCGGCCAGTTACATCCCCACTATCGTGAAGTGCAGCAGGTCCTCGCGCTCCAATGTGCCGACGAAGCACGACACGTCGAAGTCTTCACGCGTCGCCTCGGCCTGCGCGGGCATGCGCCGATGCTGTCGACCGCCGGGGGTCAGGCATCGTTGCGCACGTTGTTACAGGCGCCCGACTTTTCCTCCGCGACCTTTCTGCTGTCGGTGCTTGGCGAAGGCACGTTCGTGAACCTGCTCAACTTCCTGTGCGAGTTCGGGCCCGATCCAGTGACCCGTCAGATCTGCCGACTCGCCGCGCGCGACGAAGCCCGTCACGTGGCCTTCGGCATGGCGCATTTGAAATATCGGCTCTCGGTCGAGCCCGACTATCTGGCCCGGCTGCAGAACGCCATCGAACAGCGCCACGAAGACCTGGCACCGACCTCCGGTCTCAACGAAGAAGTGTTCGACGCCTTGGTATTGCTCGCTGCGGGCTCACTCACGCCAGCTGCGATCGCACGCGGACACGCAGCCGCTCAACAACTGAAGCTCGACATGGCCGCAGGCCGCAAATCCCGGTTGTTACATCTCGGCTTCCCGGCCGATCAGGCGCAACGTCTCGCGGACATGCACACCCGCAACTTCATGTGAGCGTCGAGCCGCTCACGCTCTCGTAGCGCTTGCCCAAGGTGTAGGCGATCGGGAACCAGATCAAACATACGACGGCCCCGAAGATCGCCAGGCCCGTCACGCCGAACGGCAGGATGAACGAGCTGACCCAGGCCGAGCTCACGTCGCCGAAGCGGTACACCACCGTGTCGATGACGTTCTTCGCTTTGTATTTGCTCTCCTGATCGACGACGGTGAACAACATTTCGCGCGTGGGCTTGGCGACGGCGTACTCCGCGACGCGTCGGGTCACCTGAATACCGGCGAGCACGATCAGCACCGGCGACAGAATCGCGGCGAAGAACGCGATCACCATGATGATGGGATTGAGCAGCAGCCCCGTCGTCACGCCGAACCGCGAAATGATCCGGCCGGTGCCGAACAGCTGAATGAATACGGCCGCGCTGTTCACGATCAGATCGATCGTCGCATACGCCTGCGTGCGCGCTTCACGGCTCTCGAACGATTTGGTGATCAGGTCGCCGAGCTGGATATAAACCACCGTGGAGATCCAGGTCATCAGCAGCAGGAATGCCGCGAGCAGTAACAGGTAGCGCGACTTCATCAAGAGCTTGAAGCCGTCCAGCGGATTGCCGGCGAGCTTGTGATCGAGCGTGGTCCGCTGCGCTTCGACGCCGGCGGCGATCATGCGGCTCTTCTCCACCGAGAGCATGTGCACGAGCATCGCGGTCAAGGCGAACCCCGCGGCGGAGATCAACATTAAATTCTCGTTACCCAGCGACTTCACCAGCAACGTCGCCGTGGCGGGCCCGACGATACCGCCGAGGGTGCCCCCGGCGGCGACGAAGCCGAACAGCCGCTTGGCCTGCGTCCGCGAGAACAGATCGGCCATGAAGGTCCAGAACACCGAGATGATGAGCATGTTGAACGTGCTCACCCAGATGTAGAACGCCGCCGCCACCCAGCGGTCTTCTTCCGCACCGAACTCGAACGCCGCGTAGAAGCCGACGATCGACAGCGCGACCACGCCGTAGATCCAGGGAAGGAACGTCGACAGCTTCACGCGCGACGCCATGAACGAGTACAGCGGCGCGACCAGGAAGCTGATGATGAAGGTGCCGGTGAACAGCTGCTGGATGTTGTCCATGCCGTACACCGTGCCCATCGCGTCGCGCACCGGCTTGATGACGGAATAGCTGCCGAACAGCAGAAAGAAAAACGTCATGCTGAGCACGACGGCGCGCATCTCGTACGCTTCGATGACCGAGGCCGACTTGAAGAATCGGGCCACGCCGGAGGTCGGGCTGTCATTCACTACTTGCATTGTTACTCGGCTCGGATTGCACGGGGCGGGCAACGAAGTAAGACCCCTAGGGACCTCCGTGGGGCCCTGCAGGGGGCCGCTTACGTATCCGGGGCCCCTAAGGTCCTGCCGAGGTCGACTGTAATCGGATAATCTATGCCGCGTCATGCAGAGCGACCCCAAGCCGACCAACGATAAGAATGCAGCGCTGGATGCGCTCGACCATCAACTGCTGGGGTTGTTGCGCGTGAATGCCAGGACGCCGACGGCGACTTTGGCGAGAAAGCTGGGGGTCTCCCGAGGCACGATCTCGAACCGGCTGGCCCGGCTCGAAGCGAATGGCGTGATCGCCGGCTATTCGGTGCAGGTCCGTGCCCACAGCCAACCGACCGGCATCCGGGCCTGGATCAGTATCGCGGTCGAGGGAGATAAGACCCGCGAGGTGGTGAAGCGCCTATTGGGCGAGCCCGCGGTGAGCTCGCTTCACGATACCAACGGTCGCTGGGATCTGCTGGCCGAGGTGCACGCCGCTTCGATCGCCGAGCTGTCCGAAGTGCTGGAGCGCATCCGGAAGATCAAAGGCGTCGGTAACACCGAGACCAGCATCCACTTGCAAACATTCAGGCTGACGTAGCCCTCTTACGCCGCTCTGCGCATCCGGCCACGCTTGCTCGCGCCGAGCGTGCCGCCGAACAGATCTTTCGGATCGTCCAGATCCGGCACCAGATCGATCTGACGACAGAATTCCGGACGCTCGCGCGTCAGCTCATTGAGGAACTTGAGGGCCGAGTAGTCCTCGAGCGCGAAGCCCACCGAGTCGAACACCGTGATTTCAGCGTCAGTACCACGTCCCGGCCGTACACCGTTGACGACGTCAGCAAACTCAGTGACGGCAAACTCGGCCGGCATCTGTTGAATCTCACCTTCGATGCGCGACTGAGGCTCGTACTCGACGACGACGCGCGCATCGGGCCGACGCAGAATATCGGCGTGCAGCTCGGTCTTGCCCGGGCAATCGCCGCCGACAGCATTCAAGTGCATTCCCGGTACAACCATCGACGGCGTCACGATCACAGCATTGCGTTTGTCGGCAGTGACGGTCGTGATGATGTCGGCGCCCAACGCAGCCTCTGCGCTGGAGGTCGCATGGACCAGCGAAACGCCTCGGAACTCCGGCAGGCCGCGCAGATTCTGAGCGAGCTTAGCGGTCGCTTGCGGATCGACATCGTACAGGCGCAGCTCGCTGATACCGAGCATGCGCTGGAACGCGATGGCCTGGAATTCGCTCTGCGCGCCATTGCCGATCAGCGCCATCTTCTTGCTATTGGGGCGCGCCATCCACTTCGCCGCCAGCGCCGACATGGCGGCAGTACGAAGCGCGGTCGTTACAGTCAGCTCGGAGAGCAACACCGGGTAACCCGTGGAAACTTCCGCCAGCACGCCGAACGCGGTGACAGTGAGCAGACCGAGGCTGGTGTTCTTCGGGTGACCGTTCACGTATTTGAATGAGTACAGATCGCCGTCGCTGATGGGCATCAGCTCGATCACACCGACGTCGGAATGGCTGGCAAGTCGCGCCGACTTCTCGAACTGGCCCCACCGCCGATAGTCCGACTCGATCTGGGCGGCCAGCCGCTCCATGAATTCGCCCGGCCCGATCTCGTTCACCAGGTGCTGAATGTCCGCGATGCCGACGTAGTCGACCATGCTCCTATCCTCGCCCAAATGCTTGTTATGCAAGTGGTTATGGTAGGAAGGCCGCGCGTCATCCAGAAGCAGGCAGGCTGCCCGGTCGGGCCCGGTTTATTGACGAAGTGACAGCACTTTTTGACGTTCTGGCAACGGCGGATACCGATGACACAGGTCATTCACCGCGTCCGCGACCCGGGCTTCCAGCGCCTCGCTGACGCAGATCGACGTCATGGCCGAGCGGATTTCGCCATCCCAATAGGGATCCAGCGACTCTTCCTCAAGGTCCTGACGAAGCACGATCACTGGCGTGAGGCGAGTGCGTGGATCGATGCGCATGCGGGCGATCACACCCGCCGCCGGAATCAACGGCAACTCCTCCGCCAGCAACACCAGATCGGGCACGGGCGGATCGGCGGTCAGCAATCCGCGATGAAACAAAAATCGCAGCGCTTGCTCGCCATCTTTTACACGCAGCACCGACGCCTCCGGCAGATGTCGTCTGATGCCCTTCGCAATCGCGGTCCAGTCAATGGCGCTGGGTTCCGCTACGAGTACGTTGATATTCATAATGGCTCATCGGTGTCCCATACATTGATAAACACGATTCGCAGCCGCCAGTGGTTGCACCCGTGGCGATCGCTGTAGAATCTGCCCATCATGCGCGAATCCAGTCAAAATCAAGTCGCTGTGAACTTGGCCGATCGACTCATCGTCGCGCGCGTCCGCGGCTGCCCCACCGAAGCGGTGTTGCAGGAATGCCAAGCGGAAGTCTTATCGCTCGTCCGTGAGAGCGGCGTACGCAAGGTTCTTTACGACGCGCTCGACATGGATCCGCCACCCGTGAGTGTTCCGTGGGTGCAGCGTGCGCTGGATGAGCAACTTATCGACGTAAAACTCCGCCGCGCGATTGTTGTTCCCAATAGCAAACTTGCATTCCTCGCGCGCCTCGCCTTCGGCGAGGGCGACTATCGCGTCTTTTATGAAGACAAGGCGGCGGCCATCGATTGGTTGTCCGAAGAGAGCGAGTGATTACTCCCTCCGATCTTCCCGCGAAGGCACTACTGCAAAAATATGCCTACCCGGGCGCGTACACCGATTGTTACTTTACTGAAGTCGCCCGCTCCATCCCATTCCCTGAATACATAGAAGCGTTCTATACGACGTGGGTATTCAAGCTCGAGCGGTTCATTCTCACTCACATCGTCAACAAGCCCTCCAGCGATCTCGACGTGCACCGACTGTCGCGTGCGGAGATCAATGCCTTCGCCGCCTGGACTGTCGAAGGTCGCACGCCCGATCAACTATTGATGTGTGACTACCTGCGTCGCACTCGCTCGTGGCTGATGGTCGTTCCCGTCAAAGGCGGCACGCGCTTGTATTTCGGCAGCGCAGTTGTTCCGGTGCGCCGCAAGTCCGGCGAGGTGACGCTCGGCACCAGCTATCGCGCGCTGATGGGCTTTCACAAACTCTATTCGCGCATCCTGCTCAGCGCGGCGCGCTCACGCCTGATTTGATCAGGCGTGCGCCGGCAGCACGTTCGCGTTCAGCCGGAACAAATTGGTTGGATCGTATTTCGTTTTCAGCGCCGCCAGCCGCTTGTAGTTGCCGCGATAGTTGGCGTTGATGTCGCTGGCCGTCGCCTCTCGTGGCATGTCGTTGATGTAGAAGCCGCGGGTGAACTTCTCCAGCGTCGACCAGTAACGTTTGGTCGCGGCGATGTGATCGGTGGGATCGTCGCCATGTCGCCAGCCGGCCATGGTCATCATGTTGGCGATCGCATACCGGTTGGCGAAAGCCGTTGCATCCTCGGCGATGCGGCCGCAAGCGCCACCGCAATGCTGGAAGAACACCGCCGTGGTTCGACGCGGGTCTCCTTTGAGCCCATCGACCAACGCTGAGATCAAGTCGCCCGGCACTGCCGATACGAAACCGCCTTTGATATAGGTGCCCAGCATGCGTGCGTCGGCCCAATCGCCGGATCGTTGCAGCTCGACGTAGTCCATCGGCTTGATCGTGTCGCTGACCGGGGTGCCGATCTTGCGAAGGGGCGCGAGCGCACGCTCCGCATCCTTCGCCGGTCCGCTGTAGCAAATATCTAATTGCGCCGCGCCCGGTCCGCCTCCGGGCGGCAGCACGATCACGGGATCGAAATATAGATCGTCCGGTGCCTTCGGTGCGTAGTCCGCGTACATCGTCAGCAGGTCGCGTGCCTTCTCGAAGGGGAACGACAGCCGCCCGCCGATGACCTGCCGCTGCATCGGATGCAGATTGAACTCGAAGTTGGTGACAACGCCAAAGTTGCCGCTGCCGCCGCGCAAGCCCCAGAACAAATCCGGGTTCTCGCGCAAGCTCGCATGACGCAACTCACCGTCCGCGGTCACCACCTCCAGCGAGTTGAGATTATCGATCGCCATTCCATAGCGACGCGCGATTCGTCCGAAGCCGCCGCCGAGCGTCAAGCCGCCCACGCCGGTGTGAGACACCGTGCCGAGCGGCGTCACCATGCCTTGCGCCATCGACTCTCGATCGACCATTCCGAGCAAGCTTCCGCCCTTTACCGACACTCGACGCCCGGCGGCATCGACCGTCACGCCGCGAAAGTCCTTCAGATCGATCTGCATACCGCGATCGCAGCTCGATTGACCCGAATGACTGTGCCCACCGCATTTCACTGCGAGCAACAGGTTGTGCTCCCGTGCGAAGTTGACCGCTTTCTGGATATCGGCAACGTCAGTCGGCTGTACGACGAGTGCCGGATGTTTGTCGAAAGAGGGATTCAACAACAGGCGAGCTTCGTCGTAGCCCGCATCGCCCCGCAGGAGCAGTTGGCCCTTCAGCGCTTCCGCGAGCTCACGAACCTCGGCGCTGGTCAGGGTGATGGCGCGCCCATCGACAGTTACCGCTGGAATATCGGAAGTCGGCCCGGAGCGAGCCAGTGCCGGCACGAATCTCATCGTCGGCAGCACGGCGGCGGCCAAGAGCGCTGAATGGACGAACTCGCGGCGTTGCATAGGACCCCCAGAGCTGGTGCGCAGCACATTCGTTCTTCTGATCCCGGCCCCGAGTAGATGCGCCTGCGCTCGCGAATGCAACCCGCGTTGCTACTACTGACCTTGGTCAGGGGGTGCGCCGTGTGCACCGATCACGATGAGCTTGTCCTCGGCCTGGATGCGCAGGTCGCTTTCCCAAAAGCTGTAGCTGTGTCGGTCACGTACAACGCGGAGAATTAATGCCCGACTCTCGAAGGGCCGGCGGCCGATCTCTTCGGGCTTCGGCTCGCGCTCCATCAGCGTCACCTGGCCCCCGGCGCTGATGAGATCCATCACATACGAAGCCAGGTGCGAGGACTCGATCGAATCCGCCATCAAAATCCCACCGACTCGTGACGGCAACACCGTGGAGGTCGCACCGCTCTGACGTAGCAACTTGTCGTTCTCGCCCTCCTCGACGCGGGAGATGATGCGAACGTTGGGCGCGAGGTTGCGAGCGGTCAAGGTGATGAGCACGTTGGTGTCATCGCGATCCGTGCAGACCAACAGGGCTTTGGCCTGCTCCAGCATGGTCTCGCTCAATGTTTGCTCGCGACTGGCATCGCCGAGGATGCCGATATATCCCAACTCCGCCGCGTCCTCGATTCGTCGCTGATCGATGTCGACGATCAAGATGTGCTGCTTGTCCATGCCCCGCGCGACCAGCTCAGCTGCCGCGCATCTGCCCGCGTGCCCGAAGCCGCACACCACCACATGCCCTTGCAACCGCGCCTGTAGTCGTCGCATACGAAAGTCCTCGATCAGACGCTGTAGCACCAGCTGATACGCCGTGCCCACGAAGATCAACCAGATGAACAAACGAATCGGCGTGACCAGCAACGCATCGACCAGGCGCGCCTGACGCGTCACCGGCACGATATCGCCGTAGCCGACGGTCGTCACGCTGACCATGGTGAAGTAGACGACGTCGGTGAATGAGATCGAGCCGTCGAGGTTATCGTGCAGACCGTCGCGATCGAACCAGAAGACCGCCATCACAAGCGCGAACAGGATCAGTACCAGCGACGCGCGCAACACGAGGGTCTTGCGCACGCTGCGCTCGCCGCCGACGAACAGGCGGCGACCGGGAACTTGCAAGCGGCGGTTCAGCGCATCGCCCGCCGGCGCGGCGGGCCTGTCGCGGTTCGCAGTCGCGTCCATGGAATCGGTAATGAGCGGACGCTGCGCGAGTTCCCGCCGGACTGTGGAATTTCTGCCCGGCGGCTATCGCAGCGGCTTCGGTCCCTCCTTTAACAGCAGCCGCTCAGCGTTGTCCCAGCGAATCTTCCGCGTCTCCTCTGCGGTCAGCCCCAGCCGATTCAACGCATCGACACTTTTCTTCAACGACAGCTGTGGAAAATCCGAGCCCAGCAGCAGGTTGTCGATGCCCACGTTACGCAGGGTCCAGACGAACTCTTCTTCGAGGGGCGAGTCGGCGACCAGCACGACCGTTGCCGAAATGTCGAAATGAATGTTGTCCTCCATCAAGCCTTCGGCGGTACGCGCCAGCGGCAGGATGTTCCAGAAGCGGAACTCGAGCGCGCCGAGGTGTGTGAATACAAAGTGCGTCTTAGACGCCTGCAACGCCAGGTTGAACAGCTTCTGATTGTCGCCCGGTAAAATATTCGCGTTGTCCATCAGCACCACCAAGCCCAGCTCGCCCGCCCGCTTACAAATAGCGAGCACGCGCGGGTCGGCTGCATCGAACTGTTGAGTGTGCGGATGAAGCTTGATGGCTCGCACACCCAGCCCCGCCAGGCGCTGCAATTCGGCGAACGCGGCCTCGCCTTCGTACGGATGCACGGAGGCGATGGGTAGCATCTTCGGATAGGTTTTAGAGAGCGCGATCAGCTCGTCATTCTTGGCACGAGTCTCAGCCACTTTGCCGAGCACGGCCATGTGAATGCCGCCGAAGCGAGTCACGTCCTGTCCGGCGGCAGCCAGTTGAGCGAGATATTCCTTCACGGACTTCTCGCCTTCCCAGATATGAACGTGCACGTCGAAGATCTTCGGCGGGTCCTCGGCCCGGGCCAGCCACGATAACGACAACAACAGCCATCCCAGCAGCAGTCGATACTTCATCTATCCCTCGAGTATTTCGTAGGCGAGCGGCCGGATCGGCGCACCGCCGCTACAGGTGGACGCGGGGCGGACACACGAGAGTGTGCGCGCCCGCTATCTGGCGGGCAAGATCATCAGGACGATCTTCGTGACATCTCGAGTCGCAGCCACGCGCGAGCATGCGTCCACTCGCGTTCCACTGTTTCGTCAGAGATGCCGAGTGCGTGCGCGGTCTGCTCGATGGTGAGGCCGTCGAAGCAACGCATCGCCACGATCCGCGCCTGCCGCGGATCCAACGATTCCAGGCGCGACAGAAGCTCGTCGAACGCGTCCATGTTCTCCATGACTTCGGTAGTCATGGATGCGTCCTCTCGCCGGTAAGCTCGTCTTTCCTTGGCCCGAGCCGCGCGAAATCGGCGCATGGCTGTGGCCGCGAGCGAGAAAAACTGCGCTCGCTCCAACCAGTCGACGCCGGGCGGCGTCACCGGCTCGTCGGGCGGCGGCGAGTTGCGCTCGCGGCTATCTCGCAGCCTGCGTCGCATGGTTCGGTCCCCAGAACCACTCGATGCGTGCCTTTCGTCGCTGCTCACGCAACCATTCCTCGAACAGACGCGTCACGACGGCCCTGCGCAGCTGAGCGTTGCGGTCCGCCGTCTCGACGGAAACAACATTGATCACCAGGCGCTCGTCGCCCTGCTCGATCGGGCCAAGCAGCTCGCCCGCAATAAAGGAAAAGGAATCCGCGTTGATTCGAGCGGCCAGACGATGACGCAGCTCTCTGCGATAGAAAAATTGGGTGCGACCGCTGCTATCGCCGAAGACCGCATCTTCCGCCGCATGCAGAAACGATTGCGATCCTTCCCGCACGGCATCCGCGATCTGCCGCGCCGTGCGCACGTCCGGCGTTTGCAACACGCGGGTGTTGATCACGTCGAAATCAGCACGATGGTCCTGGAGATACTGCTCAGCGTCCGCACTCACGACGACCTCAGGAAGCTTGGCCGCTCGCGCCAATCGGCCCGCCAGATCTTTCAAACCTTGCATGCTCATGCCACTTTCGACGAGCCAGGCGTGCGTATCGGCGGCGGTCAGCAGTCCGCGACGCCGGCGAATATCGTTCACCGACGCTTGCACTTCCGCTTCGGTGATTTCGATCTGCCGACGATCCAGCTCGGCTTCGACGATGCAACTGTCGATCAAGCGTTGCATCAGCGGCTTGCGCTGCCAGAGCAGATCCAGATGCCGGATCGCATTCTCGACCGGCATGACCGTGCCGTTCACCCGCAGCAGCTCGGAATCCCGCCAGGGCTGCAGCCCTCGCAGCGGCCAGGGCAACGCCTCGTCGTGACAGACGCTGAGCGAGACGGTGCCTTCGAATCCTTGCGGCCGGACCAGCGCGTCGTAGTGACGTGAGCCATCGAATGCCTGCTCCTCCCACACCAGTTCGATGGACGCGGCTGGATGACGTGAGCGCAAGGCGTTCATGCGGCCGTGAGCTTGCGACGGTGCCATGCCCTCTTTGGCAATCCCTTCGAGGCACGACAAAACATCCGTCAGTACGGACTGATGAGTCTCAAGCATGGGCCAGCTCCGCGACGGGCAGCGCCTGCGCCCGCATTGGTGACATGAGGAGATCGGCGATGGCATCGCTGATCGGCAGGCCCGTGACCTGCTCGATCCAGCCATACTCGCCGGCCGAATTGAGCTCGAGGAACACGTAGCGCTCGTCGGGCGTGAGAATCAAATCGATGGTGCCGTAAGCGAGACCGAACTGAGCGACCAGTTGCACGCAGCGGTCGGCGATTTCGCGCGGCAATTCGTGCGGTTTATGCGTCGTGCCGCCGAGGTCGTAGCGGCGCCAGTCGAAGTGCGAGCGATTCGACTGCTGTGAATGAATCTCCGCGGCGAACACGCGATCGCCGACGACAGTGACGCGCAGCTCGAGACGTTTCGGCACGTAAGCCTGAAAAACAATGGGCGCGAGACTCACCGATTGCGCATGCATGACGTCGCGACGCGTGACGCCGCACGTGAGCCGGGAGAACTCGGTGCCCATGCGCGCCCTGAGCGCCAGGCTGCCAGTGATCTTATGAATCAAACGACCTTCCTGCGCCCGATACACGTCGAGAAATTCCTGAGGATCGTTGGTAAACAAGGTGGGCGCGATCTCAAAGCCCAAGGCTTTGGCACGCGCCATGTGAGTCGGCTTGCGCTGCGCGATCCGCATGTTCGACGGGCTGCCCGGCACCATCAGACAGCTCATGCTGTCCCAGAGCGCGGTCAGGAACTCGCCGCAGTCCTGCTCGACGACGGAGCGCACTTCTTCATCGACAATGGACGGATGCGCGCTATACCGATTCGGCCGGCGGAACCAGATGGAGGTGACCTCGTCGAAACGAAGCACTTGTCCGTCCAGTCGAATGACATAGCGTGGCAGACCGTCGCGGTACGACACCGTGATGCGCGCTTCCGATGGAAAGCGGCCGGTATCGAACAATGTGACATTCACGCCCCGGCTGCGCAGGCGCCGTTCGACGGCCTGTGCGGCTGGATCGTCGGCGACGGATACGATGAGAATCATGACTTGCTCTGCAGAGTTGAAGGAGCGCGCTCCGCCCGCAGCGGCGGAGCGCGCCAGAACATCGATTAGACGATGTCCCACTCGTCGGTCTGCTTGACGCGGCCGGAGGTCCAGCTCGGGATCATGCGCTGACCGCCAGTCACAGCCTGCAGCTCTTCGCTGCTCAGCTCGACGCCCACAGCCTGGTCCAGATCTTTGATTTCGATACGCACTTCGTTGTTCATGACGATGGTTCCTATTACCTGATTGAGTGAATTGAATTGGAGCGGGCCTGCTGCGCGAGGCCCTCCCCCTCGGAAGGGAGGCGTGTCCGATGCCGCGAGTGGGCCCTTACTCGCGGTTCCGGGACATTCGGTAGTGCAACGATCCGGTCCGCCATGGCGATGGTTTCCGGACGATGTGCAATGCTGATTCGGGTCAGTGACAGAGAGCGCACGGCTTCATTCACGCCGCGCTCGCAGTCGACGTCGAGGTGGCTGGTAGCCTCGTCGAGCGCCAGGATTTTCGGTTGTTTGTACAGGGCGCGAGCCAGCAGCACCCGCTGCTTCTGCCCGCCGGACAGCGCGTCGCCCATGTCGCCGATGAGCGTGTTGTAGCCCATGGGCATCGACACGATGTCGTCGTGAATCACGGCGAGCCGCGCGCACTCCTCGATGCGGGCCTGATCGGAGTTCGCATCGAAGAAACAAATGTTGTCGGCGATGGAGCCCGCGAACAGCTTGTCTTCCTGCATCACCGCGCCGATGAGGTCGAGATGGGCCGGCGCCAGATGCGCGATGTTCACGCCGCCGATCAACACTTCGCCTTCGGTGGGCGCAACCAGGCCCAGGATCAACTTGAGCAGTGTCGTCTTGCCGCAGCCCGACGGGCCGACGATGGCGACGGATTCACCGGCCGCAATCTTGAAGCTCACGTTGTGGAGCACCGGCGGCGCAAAGCTCGCGTAGCGGAAGGTCACGTTACGAAACTCGATATCAGCGGCAAGCGTCGACGCGACTTCGGTCGTAGCGGCCGGCTCCGGCTCGGCGAGCGCAATGTCGGCCACGCGCTCGGCATGCAGCCCCAGCATCCGCAGTTCAACGACGTTGTCCGTGAACGCGCCGATGCGGGTAACGAACGTCGTCTTGAACGACACGAACGCGAACAGCATGCCGACCGTGAACTTCGAATCGAGCACCAGCAGCGCGGCAATCCAGATCACCGCAATGTTCTCGACGCCGAACAGCACGCCGTTCAATCCGCGATACAGAATATCCAGACGCTCGGTGCGGATCTCGGCATTGAAGTTACGGACCAGCAGATTCTCGTGCATCGTGCGCCGGTGCGCCTGACGATTGAACAGCTTCACACTCTGAATGCCACGAATGGTCTCCAGGAAGCTGCTCTGCTGATTGGCGGCGTGCGCGATCTGCTCCTGCTGAGCGTAGAACAGCGGGCGATACAGCGCCACGCGCAACAGCGCATAAAGAGCAGCGGCGACGCACACGATGGCTGTGAGCGTGCCGCTGTAGGCGAACATCACGGCGAGCGTGATGAGCGCCATCGAACCGTCGACCAGCGCCTCGACGAAGCTCGAGGTGAGCGTGCGCTGAATCGCATTCAGCGACTCGAATCGAGACGACAAGTCACCGAGGTGACGCTTCTCGAAGAACGACATCGGCAGGCGCAACAGATGCGCGAACAGATTGGTGATCATCTGCACGCTCAAGCGCGTTCCCAGCACCATCAGGACCCAGGAACGCGCGGCCGTAACGCCGACGTGCACCAGCGCAATCATCAGAAAGCCGATGCCGAGCACGGCGATGAGATCGCGGTCCGCCGACACCACAGCGTTGTCCACCACCAGCTGCGTGAAAAAAGGCGCCAGGATCGTTAGCACTTCGAGCGCCAGCGCCATGCAAAAGATCTGACCGAGCGTGCCCTTCATGCCGCGCAAACGACCGAGCAACTGAAGCACTGAGACCTGCTGACGGTCCTGTTGCGGCTGGAACTCTTCGAGCCGCGACACTTCCAGACAGACACCTGTGTAGTGCGGCGACAACTCAGCCAACGTGAGCAACCGTTCGCCACACGCCGGATCGTGAATGACCGCACGGCCTCCACGCATGCCTGCGAGCACGACGAAGTGATTGAAGTTCCAATGCAGGATTGCGGGCAAGGTCGCTTTCGGCAACGACTCGAGCGCCACTTTCAGGGGCCGCGAGCCGAGTTGCAGATGGCTCGCCACCTGCATGATGTGAGCAAGCGTCGCGCCCTGCATGGAGATCGCGTGACGACGACGCAGCGACGCCAGATCGATATCGTGACCGTGATACGCGGCGACCATCGCCAGACAAGCCAGCCCGCATTCGGCGGCTTCGGTCTGCAACACGACGGGCGTGCGCTGTTTTCCTGAGAAGTTGAGTTGCATGGCTGGGCGACTCACATCCGCTTGGTCACGGATTGCAGCGGCTCGATCGCCCACTCGATGAGGCGGCGGCGCTCCAGCGAGAGGTCGGCATCGAGCTGCATGCCAGCTTGCAGCGGGAAATTCGTCGCCTTGGTCTCGACCTGCTGCGAAGCCAGTCGCACCGTGACACGATAGAACGGCTGATTGGTAGCCACCGGCACGTCCAGGTCCTCGGGCGCCATCAAGGTGCGCGCGATTTCCACGACCTCACCGTTGAAGCTGCCGAAGCGTTGATAAGGAAACGCCTGGTAGCGCATCCACACCTGGTCGCCGATGTCGATGAAGCCGATGGAGCTGCTCGGCACGAGCAACTTCGCCTGCAACTCCGCATCCTTCGGCAGGATGGCGAGCAGCGAGGTGCGATCCGTGACGCTCTGACCGATCTCACCGGAAATCGCGGTGACGGTGCCATCCGCCGGCGCGGTGATCACAATCGATCGACGCGACTGGTACTCGGCGCGCTCTTGCGCCAGCGCCAAGGTTTCACGCTCGATCTCCGACAGGCGCTGACGTGCACTGATCTCAGTGGTCGCGAGCTCCTGGCGATGCTGCTTGATCTCACGCTCGAGTTGAGTACGGGCCCGACGCAGCTCCACCAACCGGGACTGCTGTTCGAGCATATCGGCGTTCTTCTGATCCGCGTCGATCTGCGACACGAAGTGCTGTTCGAGCAATTCGGCATGTCGACTCGCCATGCGCTCGGCGCTGGCAGCGCGCTGTCTCTGCAGCGCAAGCGAATCGTCCAGTTCCTGCAGCTCACGTTCCTGGCTGGCGACCGACTCGCGCAGCGAGCTGGCCTGCACCGTCGCGAGCTTCTGCTGATCGGCACGCTCCGCTTCGAGATTCTTCAAGCGCTGCTCGAGCTGCGCGATGGCGGTCGCCTGTGTCTCGGCGATCTGCGTCGATGCACCTTCCGGCGATACGACGAACAGCTCGTCGCCGCGATGAACTTTCTGACCTTCGGCAACCCGCCGCTCCATGAGCGTGCCCGGTTGTGGCGCATACACTTTGATCAGACCCGCGCTCGGCGCGAGGTAACCCGGGACCTGCGCCTTGCGGGCCAGCTCGCCGAAGCAAGCAAACATCACCAGAGCGGAGACGATGCCAACGGAGACCGCGGTCAGGCGCGGATACGAAACCGGGTGCGCTTCCAGCGACTCGCCGACCAGAGACAGCCGACGAGCATCGATCGCTTCCTGACGGAACAGCGCCGTGCGAGGGCGGCTTGGCGATGATGTGTTGACGGCTTCCATACCGGGTTGAAGCGGAATGGGCCGTCGAAGTGGCTCAGTTCATTGACTGGCCTTAAGGTCAATCATCGCGAGCACTCGAAGCTGCCGGCGGGCGCGCATACGCGCGTGAGTTTGAGATTCGGGTCCGCGAGGATTTCTTGCTCACTGAAGAGCATCGGCTTGGATTTTTTCTGCGAGAACAACTGCACCTGATCGAGCGAGTACGGCGACGCCGGGTTGTCGGATTGCCCATAAGTCATGATGGAGCGACCCTTCGGCCCTTGATCGGTGAATTGCATCCACATGATCAAGGTTGAGCCCAGATACATCTCCGGCCAGCCTTTGCCTGGCACCCAACCGGTCTTGTTGTGCATGAAATTGTATTGACCGGCATCGGCAAGACCGCCATGCATCGGGACTCGGATCTCGCCGCGCGTGTCGTATTGATAGTCGCGATACTTGGCATCGAGCGGAACACCGGAGTCGAGCAGATCCGATATCGCTGCATTGAACGCCTTCGCCACGCGAGGATCGTCGACCTTCAACCCCTTCGGCGTGCCGATGGGATCGGCCGGATCGAACGGCACCGCGAACACTTCATTCCGTGCTTTGTAATCGAGATTCTCGAAGAACCGACGCCACAGCACCGCGCCCGGACTATCGAGGTTCTCCGTCAGATCCCAACGCTCGAGCACGTCGCATGCTGTCGGCAGCCCGTTGCGAGCCGGCAGCTTGCGACACAGCGACACCACCGAGTCGCGCCACAGCTCGGCGGACAACACGCGATTGTCCATCGTGATTGCTTCGAGCTGATGCAGCGTGAACCGCTTGCCCGGGTAGCCGTCAGTGCCATTGAGCCGGCGCTCGATCTTCAGCAGACCATTGCGAGTTCGCAGCGAGCGCGGCGTGCGTTCGTCGCCGACAATCTGCGGATAGCCGTCGAGCAGTTGATGAGGATTGTTGGTCCAGTAACTGTCGTTCGAGTTCGTGACGTAGTCGGTGCGCTTGAGCGTCGGCAAGGCCGCGATTCCGTACGTCCCTGGCACGATCGCATCGGCATCGCTGCCCCACTCGCACTCCGACCGCGAGCCGTCGAGGACGAACTGTCGATGCTCCCGCATCCGGCGGCCGATTTCCGAGTTCACGCATTTGTCGAGTTGCGCGTTAGTGACATGCGGCACGCCGGTGCGATCGGCGTAATAGGTGTTGCCGGCGGAATCCGCGGCCATCGTATTCAGCCAACCGATGCCGAGATACTTGCGTCCCGCCTCATCCAACTGCTCGACCGATTGCGCGCGATTCATTTCCAGCTGCTGATTGAGCCAGCGGAAATTCATTGCGACATCACGCACGGCGTACGCGGTGTCGCTGCTCCAGCCGAACTCGGCACTTTGCAGTACCGTGCCGTAATGGGTTTCCCAGAACGTGTGACTGCGCTTCTCGAGCTTGCCATCGGCTCCTCGGACATCGACGGTCACTGTGCGCGAGGTCATTGCTCTGGGCTTGCCGTCGTATAGATATGAAGTGGCAGACCCTGGCACCAGCTTCAATTGATAAACCGTAAACCGCCGCGGCGTCGCCAACGTGTGGCTCCAGGCGACGTTGTCATTGTGGCCGAAGAGCACCACCGGCACGCCGAGCAGGCCGCCCCCATAGACATTCAACTTGCCTGGAACTGTGAGCTGCGCTTCGAACCAACGCTCCGGCCCGTGCCACACCCAATGCGGATTGGCAAACATCATGCCGCGACCGTTGTCGGTCGCGTCCTTGCCGAGGGCGATCATGTTGCTGCCCGGTCCCTGTGACTGCGAGGTGATGCTCGACTCGAGGTCCTTCCGTTTGATCTTAGGCTGCACGCTCTTCTTCTTGGTCTTGGCGGCAGGCGGCGTCGCTCTCACGTAGTCCTGTGCTAGAGCGTTGGAACTTAGAAACGAGCTCCAATGCAGCGCTCGCAAATACACATCCTGCTCAGTGATCGGCTGCACCCACGCAGCACCACGGCAACGTGCATCGGGAATGTTGTTGACGCCGGTTTCCGCCAGGTAATGGTTGTAGCCGGCCGCGTAGCCACGCACGAGGTCGCGTACTTCGGCCGTCGGGCCTAGCGGTGCAGGTGAACGCAGCTCTTTGCCGACGAGGTCGCGGTCGAGCACGCTTTTCCAAAAGAAATCGCTCTGCACGTTGGTGAAAGGTTCCGGCCCCGACGGGTATGCATCCGTGCTCGGCTCGTCGGGACCGAAATATCGAGATCTCATGGCATTCACCGTCACCCAGCGCGCGGCGATGTCGCAGATGTCGGTTTGAGCAAAAGCATATCCCAGCCCGAAGCCCACTCCTTCATAATCATCCGCGAGCACATGAGGAACGCCGTAGGACGTAGTGCGAATCTCCGCGTGCGCGGCGACCGCGCCCTTGCTCACAAGGGCAAGAACCGCAGCCGCGATAGCGCCGCCCACACCGGTCGCCAGCCGAATCTCACGGCCACCCTGTTTCCAACGCGGCTGACTTCCGCCGCCATCAATCCGTACATGGGACAGGTTCGAACCGTCGCCGCCATCAATCCGCGCATGGGACAGGTTCGAACCGTCGCCGCCATCAATCCACGCATGGGCCGGGCTCAAACCGTTGTTTGCTTGCTTCTGCATGGTTCTATCGAGAGCTGATCGACGCTTATCGTGGCGGCCGCTTGCATGCGACCAAGTTGGGGAAGTCATCAAGGTTGGCTGGTTCAGTCGGGCTGGCGCAGCTCGAATCGAATGCCTCGCATCCTCAACGCGCTCAGATCAAAGCCCGTGACCTTGCCCATCGCATCGCGCGTGAAGCGAATCAACCCGGCCTCGCCGCTGAACGCATCCTTCATCGCCGGCTCGAGCGGCTGAACTTTCGTCTCGAACTTCCGATGCTCGTCGCGGACCGCGAGCTTTCCTTGATCGATCACGAGCGGCCAGGTCACATCCAGCTCCGGGCTGTAGAACGTGCCGGTATAGCCTTGCAGCTGTTCCGCGCTGGGGGCGGCCGCTGCAAATCGAGTCGCGGTCATCGAATCGTCGCTGCCGATGCGAAGCTGCAGCTCCTGCGCCGGTTGCTTCGCCTTAACCGAGAAATCAATCTTCACCGGAAAGCCCTGCACTTCAAAGCTCGTCGGTCCGGTGGCGTTGAGCGGCAGCGGCATGGCCCCAATGTTCAGAACCAGCGCCCCTTTCTGCTCGACCACGCTAAGAATAGTTTCTGTCGTCGACACGAAATAGCTGCCGACCAACTGGGAATGCGGCACCGGTTTGCCCGACGCCTTCTTACCACCCGAAACCTTCTCCGCCGAAGCAGAACTCTTCAGCACGTCCGCGAGGACGACATCCGCGACCTTCTCCGACAACTCCGACGCCTCAGCCCCCCCGAAATTGCAAAGAATGGCCACCGACGTGTGCTGCGCCGGGAATCGAGCCAGCATCGCGTTGTAGCCAACCCAGTTTCCCGCGTGATGCACGCGAGGCACGCCGCGATACTCATCGACGAACAACCCGCGCGCGTATGTGATCTTCTCGCCATTATCCAACGCGCCCTGATGAGTCAGCTTCTCAATCAACGCCGACCCGCCGACGCGAGGCTGATAGAAGTTCTCATCCCATTTGAACAAGTCTTCGATGGACAGATGCAGCGCGCCGTCGCCCGTCTGCTCCCAATTCGACAGCGCGTTCTTGAAACGAACCGTTCCCTCCGGCGCCTCGCCGTCAACGGCATATCCGAGTGCACGCCCCGCAATAACCTCGGCATGCTTGTCACGAAACTGCGCCGTATTCATTCCCAACGGCTGGAAGATCCGCTCGCGCGCAAACTCACCCAGCGGCTTGCCGCTCACGCGCTCGACGATGACCGACAACAGAAAGAACCCGCTATTCGAGTACTCGTATCTGGAGCCGGTGGGAAAATTGAGTTGACGTTGACGCGCGATGATGGCCAGCGCCTGCTCATCCGTCGTCACCGCCTCGACCTCCAGACCGGACAGCGACAGCAATGCCGTGTAATCGCGCAGCCCGCTGGTGTGCCTGAGCAAGTGATCGATCGTGATCGGCTTGCCATAGTCCGGCAGCTCCGGCACGTACTTCCGCACATCGTCGGAGAGCGAAAGCTTGCCGTCGAGCTCCAGCAGGATCACGGACGTTGCCGCGAACTGCTTCGACGTCGAGCCGATATCGAATACGGTCGCGGGCGTAATCGGCACGCCTCGCTCGACATCCGCCAGCCCATAGCCTTTGGCATGAGCCACCTGACCATTGCGCACGACGCCGACAGCGCAGCCCGGTCTCGCCGGATCCGCATACTGAGCGAACAGCGCATCGATCTGCTGTCGCTGAGCCGAGCTCAATCCATCGGACGATGCCGAAGCAGGACCCGCCGAAGACAAGGCAAGCGCGACGAACATTGGCAGTGTGCGACTCAATGAGAACTTCACGGGTTCACTCGACTTAAGTTTTCTTGTGGAACGACACCGCGCTTCCTGCGCCAGAACCAATACGCCGGCGCGCCGACCAGGATCAGGCCTGCGCCCACCAATGCCCGGCCCGGCTCGAGAACGATCGTGTTCGACACGAGGACCCCGGCAGCGAGCACGAACACGATCGGCGTCCAGGGATACCAGGGCGTTTGAAACACCGGCGTGCCATGCGCCTCGAGACGTCGGTAATAGAAGATGCTCGCTGCGCCCAGTGCATAGAAGATCCAGCCGGCGAAAACGACATAGGTCAACAACTCTTCGAAGCCGCCGCAGGCCGCCATGACCGCTGCCCAGGCGCAACTCACAATGACTGCGAACGCGGGAGTCTGCCAACGAGGGTGAACCTCGCCCATGCGCTCGAAGAAGATGCCGTCGCGTGCCATTGCGAAGTAGACGCGCGTCGCGGTCAGCACCGTCGCATTGGCTGCACTGAAGATCGAAACCAGGATCACCAGCGCGATCAGTTGGCCAGCCCGCGGCCCAAGCATCGCCTCAATGGCTTCCGCCGCGATTCGCTCGGACTGCGCGCTACGCTCCGGCCCGAGTGCCGCGACGTAAGCGACATTCGCCAGTAAATAGATGGCAATGAGCGCTGCCGTGCCCACGACGATCGCTCTGCCGACCGTCCGCTGTGGATCGATCGCTTCGCCCGCCGAGTAGGTAATGCAGTGCCAGCCTTCATAGGCCCACATCACGCCGATCAGCGCCGCGCCCATTCCCAACAGCAAGGAAGATTCGCTGGGCGTAGTCAACAAATGAACTTCCGCCAGTCCATCGCCTTTGGCCAGCATGAGCGCGCTCATGAGCAGAATCGCGCCGACCTTGATCGCCGTCGTCCAGTTCTGCAGGTTCGCACTTTGCCGGGTGCCGATGACATTCACCACCGCGAGCACCACAACCATTCCCGCCGCGACAGCACGGCTTTCCCAAACGGAGAGCGGCAGGAACTGGCCGAGGTAGCCAGCGAATGCGACCGCGAGCGTGGCAATCGTCGCGCTGGAAATCACGAAGAACAGCGCCCAGCCATACAAGAAAGCGACAAAGCTGCCGCAGGCGTCGCGAATGTAAACATAGATTCCGCCAGCGTCCGGCTTGATCGCGGCGAGCTCGGCATAGGTCAAGGCACCCAGCACCGAGAGCACGCCGCCCGCGATCCACACCAGCAACGCCGGCCCCAAGTGGCCGCCAGTCGACTGCATCACGCTGGCCGGCACGATGAAGATTCCCGACCCGATCACCGATCCCAACGTGAGCAGGACCAGATCGCGAAATCCCAAAATGCGCGGCAGCGTTGTTTGTGTCATTGGCCCGCCGATGAATGGGTGGTTACGTGCCCAAGCATGCACTCACCAGTTCCTCGAAGCGAGCACCGCCACGGACCGGATCGGCGCACGGCACACCCAACTCGACGCTATGTCGTGCCAGCAGCGCCTGCGCTTGCTCGAAAGGCAGCGTCGATGTGTTGAGACTCACACCGCCACAACGAACCGCCGGGTTGGTGCGCCGGGCGAGCATGAGCGTCACATCGATCGCTTCCTTGAGGCTGGGCAAATCGAACTCGGGCAGACCGTGCACCGATTCGCGACCGGCCTCGTGACACATCACGATCACATCCGGCTGCGTCCCATGTAGCAGCCCGAGCGAGACGCCGGAATAAGCAGGATGAAACAGCGAGCCCTGCCCTTCGACCACATCCCAATGATCCGCCGAGGCATCCGGAGTAAGCGCTTCAGCGGCGCCGGCAATGAAATCTGCAACAACCGCGTCGATGGCCACGCCCGAGCCTGAAATCATGATGCCGGTCTGGCCAGTCGCACGAAACGTCGACGATACGCCGCGCTGAGCGAATGCCCGCGCGAGCGCCAACGCGGTGTACTTCTTCCCGAGCGCACAGTCAGTGCCCACAGTCAGCAAGCGTTGACCGCTGCGTCGTCGCCCTGTTCCGACTGGAAAGGTCTCGCGAGGCCGGCGCACATCGATGAGACGTCGGCCGAACTCACTCGCCGCTCGTCGCAGCACCGGCACGTCTTCCAGTCGCGTATGCATGCCGCTGACCAGATCGAGCCCGGCTTCGAGGGCTTCGCGCAGCGCTGGAATCCAGCTCGGCTGAACGATGCCGCCCGCCGGCGCCACACCAATCACGAGCGACTGCGCCCCTCGAGCCCGTGCCGCTTCCGGGGTAAGTCGCGACAGTCCGGTAGTGATCGTCGCAGTCGGCAACGCGAATTCGCCGACGCAACGGTCGCCGGCCCAATCGCGCAGTCCCATTGCGGTCTTCGCGTCACGCTCATCGACGGCGTCGCCCAGAAACAGCAGGTACGGTTGCGGCAGGCTCAGAATGCTCATGCCGGCAATATGCCGGCCGGCCCGCGCCAGAAGTGTTCGTTTTGGGAAAGCGGCGCGGACGTTTCGTCGGTTTAGCCGGAGCTGGGCTCCTCGCGGCTCAGCCGGCCGACGATCTGCTTCAAATCGCCGTGGCTATGCGACTTGATCGCCTTGGAGATCGGGAAGGTGACGAAGTCGAACTCGTTCTCGCTTTGACTGCGCAACTCGTTGATGACTTCCTGATAGCGCTCGACCGTGGCCGCCACCACCGTCATGACGTAATCCACGTGCCCGAGCACGCCGTGACAGGAGACGATCTCGGGGATTTTCAGCAGCGTCTTCTCGAACTGCCGGGCCCGCGCGCTGGTGTAGTTCAACAGCTTGATCTGCACCTGGAACTGCAGGCAACTGGCGAGGCGCGCGATGTCGATGTCGGCGTGATAGCCGCGAATGATCTCGGCCTGCTCCAGCCGCCGCATCCGCTCGTAACAGCGGCTGGCGGAGATCCCGACCGCTTCGCTCATATCCACCTTGCTGATGCGCGCCTGACTGAACAGCGCCGTCAGAATGCTCAAATCGATGCGGTCGATGCGGCTCGGCCGCGATGAATTCTGTGCCATTCGCCCTTCCCCTCGTGTCGGGCGCAGTATGCCGCATACCCGCAAACGAATCCTCCGCGCGGCTTCCTAAAAACGAACACAACCGCCGCCCGACGGCCGGCATATTCGTCGCTGGTCGATCCCTCGAACACAAAAAGAACCTGGCAAGAGGATGATGCGCATGAATGCCTTCTCGCGAGCGGCCCTGTCCGTCGCATTTTTACAGAGCTGCGCCACAATCGTCGCGAATCCGGCACACGCCGCGGATACGCCACGTGACGCACAGGTCCTGCAAGAAATCATCGTCACCGCCACCAAGCGTGAGGAGAAATTGCAGGACGTGCCAGTGGCCATCTCCGCCATCACCGCGGAAGACATCCAGACACGCGGCTTCACGAACTACGCCGATTATCTCAATACGGTGCCGGGCGTGTTCTTCCAGGATGGCGGCCCCGGCGTCTCACAGATTCGGGTCCGTGGTATCAGCGGTAGCGAAGGCGGCTTGCCCTCCACCACCGCGACCTATTTCGGCGAGACCGTGACCAGCGTGCTGACCAACTTCGGCGGCAAGCCGAATCTGCGTCTGGTCGATATCGATCGCGTCGAAGTCCTGCGCGGCCCGCAAGGAACGCTGTTCGGTGCCAGCGCGCTCGCCGGCGTCGTTCGTATCATTCCCGCCGAGCCCGATGCGTCGGGATTCGAAGCCCACGTCGGTGCGCGCGGCTTCACGACGGCTCACTCCAGCGATGGGAGTTATCACGTCGAAGGCACCGTCAACATTCCTTTGATCACCGACAAGCTGGCGTTGCGCGTGGTCGGTTATCAAGACGACATCGCGGGCTACATCGACAACAAGTTCGCGGGCCGGGCTGCCGTCGACTATGGCGGCGCGCTCGGCTTGCCCGATGGCTTGCTCGTGACGCCGGCCGTGCCCGCCTTCACCCGCAAGGACATCAACTCGGAAGAGACCTGGGGCGTTCGCGCCGCGCTCGGCTGGCAAGCCACCGAACATCTGAAGATCGATCTGACGCACGCCACTCAGGATGTCACGCTCGATAGCGAGCCGTTCACCATGCCGGACTTCGGCGAATATGAGCAGAGCCGCGCGCTGGACTACTTCGAGGAAGGCGGCCAGGGCGAACGGCTCGAGATCAATACGATCGTCGCCAAGTACGACTGGGATGCCGTGTCGCTCACCTCGGCGAGCAACTGGTCGAAGATGACCCGCTTCACCAACCAGGACATCACCTATCTCGCCGAAGGCAATTTCGGCGCGCCGATTCCCTGGCCGTTGCGCGATCGGAGTATCGGCAAGCTGTTCACTCAGGAGTTGCGGGCGCAGTCACTGGGCGACGGCCCATTCCAATGGCTCGCCGGCTTGTTCTATTTGAAACAGACCGCGGACTTCTCGCAGTTCGTTCCCGAGTATTCGTGCCCCACCTGCTTGCCGGAGGTGCTGGCCGGTCAGGACTTCGCCGCCGACGCACCGATGGCCCGGTTCTCAGAAGAGGAGCAGCGAGCCGTGTTCGCTCAGGTGAGCTACACGTTCGCATCGCAGTGGACGGTGGGCGTCGGTGCCCGCTATCTCGAGGACGATCTGACCAGTCTCACTCCGCCGTCGGATGGAATCTTGATCGGCGGCGCGCAGGAAGGCGCACCGGATCGGGTCGGATCATCGAGTGAATTCAACCCATCGGCGTATCTACGCTATGAGCCCGCCGAGGATCTGACGCTCTATGTGCAAGCTGGCCGCGGTTTCCGCAGCGGTGTCGTGAACCAGCGCTTGCCCGACGCGTGCCAGGCCGCAGCGAATGCAGTCGGCGCCGGCCCGTTCACCGATCCCGATACGTTGTGGAATTACGAGCTGGGCGTGAAGTCGCAGCTCGCCGAGGGGCGCATCGGCCTCAACGCGGCGGTGTATCGACAGGATTGGGAAGGTGTGCAGCTCGGCGTGTCGCTCCCCTGCGGCTTCAGCGTGCTGGCAAATGCGGGCGATGTGACGAACGACGGCGTCGAGCTCGAGATGGTTGCCCAGGCCAGCGATGCGTGGCGCTTCAATTTCTCCGCGTCCTACACCAAAGCGGAGTTTGAGCGTGTCGAGCCCGGCACGATCTACGCCAAGGGCGAACGTCTGCCGGACGCGCCGGAAAAGAACGGCAGCGTCGGTGCGCAGTACAGCTTCATCATGGGTCCGGAGTGGTCAGGCTACGTTCGCGCTGACTATGTGTACGTCGGCGAGATGCGCTTGAAATTCGGCGCCGACGAAGCGCTCACCCAGGAATCGTTCGACACCGCGAACCTGCGCATCGCCTTCCAACGCGACGATCTGTCGATCGAGCTGTTCGGCCGCAACGTCGCGGACGAGCGCGGCGTCATCCAAACGGGTCAACCGTCGCTCGGCGCCAAGGAGTTTTTGATTCGCCCGCGCGAAGTGGGCGTCGAGCTGCGCTACGGATTCAAATGACCAAGCGTGAGTGACGGTCGCTCAGTGGCCGTCACCAACCTGCAGCGTCTCTCTTCCCGCGGGGTCCAACGGCAGGCTTGAATCGCGGCATTGGAGCCTTATTCGATGGCCTGTCACGCGATCTTGCGAACCGGCTTGCGATAACGCTCCGCCATCTTCTCCAGCGAAACCGCCTTGATCCTGCTGGCCTGACCCGCCGAACCGAACGCTTCGAAGCGCGCTCGACAGATCTCTCTCGCGGCCGCCGTGGCCTGGCTCAGGAACTTGCGCGGGTCGAACTCACCGCGATCCGTATTCATCAGGCGACGCATCGCGCCGGTCATCGCAATTCGGATGTCCGTGTCGATGTTCACCTTGCGTACGCCGTTACGGATCCCTTCCTGGATCTGCTCGACCGGCACACCATACGTCTCCTTGAACTCACCGCCGTGCTCGCGAATGATCGCCAGCCACTCTTGTGGCACCGACGACGAGCCATGCATCACCAGGTGCGTGTTCGGAATACGTTCGTGAATTTCCCGGATGCGCGAGATCGCCAGAATGTCTCCGGTCGGCTTGCGCGAAAACTTGTACGCGCCATGCGACGTGCCAATCGCGATCGCCAACGCGTCGACGCCCGTTTGCTCCACGAAGTCCACGCATTGAGCCGGATCGGTGAGCAACTGATCGCGCGTCAAGACGCCTTCCGCGCCGACGCCATCCTCCTCGCCGGCCATGCCGGACTCGAGCGATCCCAGACAACCCAGCTCACCCTCGACCGACACACCCACGGCATGCGCCATCTCGACGACCTTCGCCGTGACGCGCGTGTTGTACTCGTACGGCGCGGGCGTCTTCATGTCTTCTCGCAACGAGCCGTCCATCATCACACTGGTGAAGCCCGAGCGAATGGAGCACTGACACACGGCCGGACTCGCGCCGTGATCCTGATGTAGAACGATGGGAATGTGCGGCCATGTTTCAGCCGCGGCGAGAACGACATGCCGCAGAAACGCCTCGCCCGCGTACTTACGCGCACCGGCGGAGACTTGCAGGATGGCGGGACTGTCAGTCTCGTCCGCCGCCTGCATGATCGCCTGCACCTGTTCCATGTTGTTGACGTTGAACGCCGGCATGCCGTAGCTGTGCTCGGCGGCGTGATCGAGCAATTGTCTCAATGACACCAGGCTCATGAGGGTCCCCCGCTAGCTATCACCGTTTTGACCGCCTCGACAACTCGCTCAGGCACGAACTCGAAATACTTCATCAGCTCCGAAGCCGGTGCCGACTCGCCGAAGCGATCGATGCCGATCACCCCGCCGCGGCGTCCCACATACTTGCGCCAGATATCCGACACGCCCGCCTCGACAGCGACGCTGGGCAGCTCTATCGGTAATACCTGTGCTCGATAGTCGGCGTCCTGGCGGTCGAACACAGTGGTCGACGGCATCGAAACAACGCGAACCGGAATCCCCTCACCCACCAGCCTCTTCTGCGCCTCGACGGCAAGCCCCACTTCAGAGCCCGTCGCGATGATGACGGCACGCGGTTCGGCGTCCGGCTCCACCAGCACATAGCCGCCACGACGGATGTTTCCAATCGCCGCCGGATCTCGATTCTGGAACGGCACATTCTGTCGACTGAGCACCAGGCTCGTTGGGCCATCGTCGCGCTCGATTGCGGCGGTCCACGCGACCACGGTCTCCAAAGTGTCACAGGGGCGCCACACATCCATGTTCGGAATCAATCTCAACGTCGCGACATGCTCGACCGGCTGATGCGTCGGCCCATCCTCGCCAAGACCAATCGAATCGTGCGTGAATACAAAGATCGAGCGAATCCGCATCAACGCCGCCATGCGCAGAGCGTTGCGACAGTAGTCCGAGAACGTCAGGAACGTTCCGCCGTAGGGAATGAATCCACCATGCAGCGCCAGGCCGTTCATGATCGCGGCCATGCCGAACTCGCGCACGCCGTAGTAAAGATAGTTGCCGCCGCTCTTGCTGGTGATGGCGCGCGATCCCGACCACAACGTCAGATTCGAGCCGGCAAGATCGGCCGAGCCTCCGATCAATTCCGGGAGTGACGGAGCGACGCCTTCGATGGCTTCCTGCGACGCCTTGCGTGTCGCCACCGTCGCGGCCTTCGCATGCGTACGCGCCATCAACCGACGGACGTTCTCCGCAAAGTCACTCGGCAGTTCTCCCTGCATGCGACGCTCGAACTCCCGACTCAATTGCGGGTGCGTGGTGGCGTAGGCCGCCAGTTTCTCGCTCCAGGCGTCCTCGTAGATCGCGCCCGCCTGCCGGGCATCCCACAGCTCATATATATGTGCGGGAATCTCGAACGGTCCGTGGGTCCAGCCCAGCGCCTCGCGAGTGGCGGCGATCTCTTGATCCCCGAGCGGAGCGCCATGTGCATCGTGCGTGCCGGCCTTGTTCGGCGAGCCTTTGGCGATGACGGTCTTGCAACAGATCAGCGAGGGCTTATCGGTCATCGACTTCGCGGCTCGAATCGCGTTGTCGACGGCTTCGCTGTCGTGCCCGTCCACATTCGGAATGACATGCCAGCCGTAGCTTGTAAAGCGTCGCGGCGTATCGTCGGTGAACCAACCCGAAACATGGCCGTCGATCGAGATGCCGTTGTCGTCATAGAAGACGATGAGCTTGCCCAGTCCCAACGTCCCGGCTAGCGAACAAGCCTCGTGCGAGATCCCTTCCATCAAGCAGCCGTCACCGAGAAACACATAGGTGTGATGGTCGACTATCTCGCAGCCCGGTCGATTGAACTGCGCGGCGAGCACCTTCTCCGCGATTGCCATGCCGACTGCATTGGCGATGCCCTGCCCCAGCGGCCCTGTCGTTGTCTCCACGCCGGGCGTGATGCCGTACTCGGGATGCCCCGGCGTTCTCGAATGCAACTGACGGAACCGTTGCAGCTGTTGCAGCGGCAGGTCGTAACCCGTCAGATGCAACAGCGAGTACAACAACATGGAGCCGTGCCCATTCGAAAGCACGAAGCGATCCCGATTGAACCATTCCGGATTCGCCGGGTTATGGCGCAGATGCCGTTGCCACAACACTTCGGCAATCTCGGCCATGCCCATCGGCATGCCGGGATGACCGGAATTGGCCTTCTGCACGGCGTCCATCGCCAATGCACGAAGCACGTTGATTCCTTCGTGGCGCGGTCCCAGAGCGCGCGGCCGCGATCTCTGCAGGTCGACTTCGGCACTCATGGGATGGCCCTCAATGCACGAGTCCCACTCCGAGGACGCACGCTCAGCTCCATGATCTCACTCACGTTGCTGACGATGGCATCCGGCCGCAGCTCTTCCAGCGGTTGATCGCGGTGATAGCCGTAATCCACCGCAACGACCCGACATCCCGCCGCATGCGCCGCTTGGATATCGGCGCGCGAATCGCCGACCAACAACATGTCGATGGGCTCGACCTCGGCTTGAGAGCAAGCCGAATACAGCAGCGACGGGCTCGGCTTTCGATCCTCGGGGCGATCGGGACATAACAATGCGTTGAAGAAGCCGCTCAAGCCCGCCAGCTCCAGCAACGGCTGCGCGAACTTGCGTTCCTTGTTGGTCACACAGCACAAGGTGAGCCCCGCCGTGCGCAGCGTGTGCAGCGTCATCACAACGTTGGGATAAATCCGACTGCGCTGGAACACGCGTTGCCCGTACAGATCCCGGAACAACATCGACGCCATCTCCAGCATCGGCGCATCGGGCGTCACGCCGGCTTGCTGCAGTACCTTTTTTACGAACTCATCGATGCCGGCGCCGATCAATCCCGGAATGCGCTCGTCCGGCAGCGGACGGCCGCCAAGCATGACCAACATCATGTTGGCTGCCGCGCCGAGATCCGGCGCGGTGTCGATGATCGTACCGTCCAGATCGAACGACACGGCTGCGACGCAGTCGATGAGCTTCGGCATGATGACCTCGAGTCAGAAAGTGGGCTCCAGTAATGCGTGCGTGGAACGTTGCGACCGGCGCGCCAGCGATTCCTTGCGTCGCTCGATCAGCCGCATGATCATCGGCGTGAAAATCAGTTGCATGGCCAGATCCATCTTGCCGCCCGGACAGACGATGGTGTTTGAGCGGGACATGAACGAGTCGTGCAACATCGCCAGCAGATAGGGAAAGTCGATGCCCTGCGGGTTGGCGAAACGAATGACCAGCATCGACTCCTCCGGCGTCGGAATGAACCGTGCAATGAACGGATCGGACGTGTCGACGACCGGCACGCGCTGAAAGTTGATGTGCGTGCGTGAGAACTGCGGGCAGATGTAGTGCACGTAGTCATGCATTCGACGCAGAATCGTGTCGGCCACTGCTTCGGTGGAATAGCCGCGTGTGGACTTGTCGCGATGTAACTTCTGAATCCATTCGAGGTTGATGACCGGCACGACGCCGATCAGCAGATCCACATGCTTCCAGATCTCGATGTCCTCGTGAGCGGCCGCGCCATGCAGGCCCTCATAGAACAGCAGATCAGTCGTGTCGGGCAGGTCCTCCCATTCGGTGAACGTGCCCGGCTTCTGTCCGTACGGTGCGGCCTCCTGGTCGTCATGCAGATACTTGCGACGGCGGCCCCGGCCGTTCTCGCCGTAGCTTCTGAACAGGCCGTCCAGCTCGGCGAACAAGTTTGCGTCCGGCCCGAAGTGGCTGAAGTACTGATCGCCGCGAGTGATTGCATCGGCCATTTGCTGCTTCATCGCTACGCGGTCGTAGCGATGAAAGCTGTCGCCTTCAATGAACGCCGCGGCGATCGATTCGCGACGAAAGATCTGTTCGAAGGTCCGTGAGACCGACGTCGTGCCGGCACCGGAAGAGCCCGTACATGCGATGATGGGATGTGTGGCTGACATGACCGTTACCTATGCCGGACTTCGAAGCACGCTGCGGGTACCGAACAACGGCGCCTTGAATTCAAAGTCATTGCACTCGGCGTGGTAGCGCTCGATGCGCTCCACTTCCGCGCGTGCGCCGAATATGAAGCCAATGCGCTGATGCAGGCTTTCGGGCTTGACGGTCAGCACCGGCTCGCGGCCCGTGCTGGCGCGTCCACCCGCCTGCTCGATCAGAAAGCCGAGCGGGTTCGCTTCGTACAGCAGTCGCAGGCGGCCCGGCTTGGTCAGATCCCGCCGATCGCGTGGATACATATAGACGCCGCCACGCATGAGAATGCGATGAGCTTCAGCCACCACAGCGGCGACCCAGCGCATGTTGAAGTCGCGACCGCGCGGGCCAGCCGCTCCTTCCTGACATTCGCGCACATAGCGCGTGATGGGCGATTCCCAGTAACGTGAATTGGAAGCATTGATGGCAAACTCCGAGGTGGTTTCCGGAATGCGCAGATCCGGATGGGTCAACATGAACTCGCCGATCTCACGATCGAGCGTGAATCCGTGCACGCCGCGTCCCGTGCTCAACACGAGCATGGTGGACGGACCGTAGATCGCGTATCCCGCGCACACCTGTTCGGTGCCTGGCTGTAAAAAATGCTCCTCGGACGGGTCCGTGACACCGTCAGGACAGCGCAGCACGGAGAAAATGCTGCCGACGGCGACATTCACGTCCACGTTCGAGGAGCCGTCGAGTGGGTCGAACAGCAACAAATATTTGCCGGTGGGAAACTCCGCCGGAATCGCGTAAGGCTTCTCCATCTCTTCGGACACCATGCCGGCCAGCTGACCGCCCCACTCGTTGGTGCGAATGAAGATGTCGTTGGTCAACACGTCGAGTTTCTTCTGTACCTCGCCCTGAACGTTGACGACACCGGCATCGCCGTACGCGCCGGACAGCGCGCCCTTGCCGATGAGCGTGGCGATACGCTTGCACGCGAGACGCACGTCATTCACCAGCGCGGTGAAGTTGCCGGTCGCATTCGCGTGACGGCGCTGTTCCTCGATCAGGAATCGGGTCAACGTTCTGGGCGCGGGCGTCGTCATGGTTGCAATTCTCCCTGTCGTCCTGGGGGTGGGGTCTCGGCGAACACGCGGCTGGCTCGGATGTCCGCCGCTTCGATCGTCATGAGATCGTTCCTCGCAAGCGACGCGTCGCGCTTGTTGAACAAGCGGCTGGCTTGTCGCAAGCGTGCGCGGTCCAGCGCATTGCGAATGGATCGGGCATTCGCGAAATGCGGCAGCGTTTGTCGGCGCTCGATGTATTCCTCCAGCGCGGTCCGGGCGTCGGCGCTGAGCGAGTACTGCATCTGATCGAGCATCAGGTCGGCAATGGCGAGCAGCTCCACCGCCGTGTAGTCCGGGAATGCGATGTGATGCGCGATGCGCGAAGACATCCCGGGGTTGCTACGGAAGAAGCGATCCATGCGGTCTTCGTAGCCGGCCAGAATCACGACCAGGTCGTCGCGATGGTTTTCCATTTCCTGCAACAGGATTTCGATGGCTTCCTGGCCGTAGTCGCGCTCGTTCTCCGGTCGATATAAGTAGTAGGCCTCGTCGATGAACAACACGCCGCCCATGGCGCGCTTCAGCACTTCCTTGGTCTTCGGCGCGGTGTGGCCGATGTATTGGCCAACCAGATCGTCGCGAGTGACGGCGACCATGTGACCTTTGCGAACGTAGCCGAGCCGATGCAGGATCTCGGCCATGCGAAGCGCGACGGTGGTCTTGCCGGTGCCGGGGTTGCCGGTGAAGCTCATGTGAAGCGAGAGCGCTTCGGTGCTCAAGCCCGCCTGCTTCCGCAAGGTATCGACGAGCAGCAGTGCGCAGATGTCACGAATGCGAGTCTTCACTGGAGCGAGGCCGACCAGCTCGCTCTCGAGCTGATCGAGCACGTCGGCGACGTGCGAGTCGCGGAAAGCGGCTTCGAGGTTGAAGTCGTCTGTGTTTTTGAGCACAGAGTTCATGGCTAATACCGGTGCCCTTCGGGCCGTCGCGTCGCGTACGACCGCATCGAATACCTCACCTCACGGCCCGGTCCCTCCTCGCGCAGCAGCTCGAAGCCAGGCTCGTCTTGCGGTCGCGCGACGATGAAAGACAGTCGCAGCGACTCGATGCCGCGGGTCGAATCGAACGCATTCACCTTGACGTATCGATTCGGAAACGTGCGCCGGCATTCATCCACTTCGCGCATGATTCCGGCTGCATCTTTCAGATCGAACATCGGGTTGCCGTACATTTCCCAGTACGTGTTACGAGGATGCGGATCCTCGGTATGCTCGACCGACACGGCCCAGCCACGTTGCAGGCAGTATTCGATCTGCGAGCTGATCTGCGCGTCCGTGAGATCGGGAAGAAAGGAGAAGGTGCCTTGAGTAAGTCGCATGGCTGTGCTCTCTAATAAGATCAAGCGGCCGCGGTCGGCGTCGGAACAAAATCAGGTGTATCGGTGCTCGCATAATCGAACGTGACCTCGCCCCACGTATCCAGCGCTGCCCGCAGCGGTGTGCAGTGCTTGGCAGCGTCGGAAAGAATCGCCGGCCCTTCGCGCCAGATGTCCCGCCCTTCGTTTCTCGCCAGCACCATCGCTTCGAGCGCGACCCGATTCGCAGTGGCACCGGCCGCGATGCCCATCGGATGACCGATGGTTCCACCGCCGAACTGAAGCACGGTGTCATCGCCCAGATAAGTCAGTAGCTGGTGCATCTGTCCCGCGTGAATGCCACCCGATGCGACCGGCATGATGCCGCCCAGTCCCGCCCAGTCCTGTTCGAAGAAAATGCCGCGCTGTAAATCCACCGGGTTGTGCGGCTCGCGCAGCACGTTGTAGAAACCTTGCACCGTATTTGGATCGCCTTCGAGCTTGCCGACGATGGTGCCGGCGTGCAGATGATCCACACCCGCAAGCCGCATCCACTTGGCGATAACGCGGAAAGAAACGCCGTGATTCTTCTGCCGCGTATACGTGCCGTGACCCGCGCGATGTAGATGCAAGATCATGTCGTTCTTGCGAGCCCAGCGTCCCATCGACTGAATGGCGGTGTAGCCGATGACCAGATCGATCATCACGATGACCGACCCCAGTTGCTTCGCGAACTCGGCGCGCTCGTACATGTCCTCCATGGTCGCGGCGGTGACGTTGAGGTAGTGACCCTTCACTTCGCCGCTCACAGCCTGAGCGCGATTGACCGCTTCCATGCAATTGAGAAACCGATCGCGCCAGTGCATGAAGGGCTGCGAATTGATGTTCTCGTCGTCCTTGGTGAAGTCGAGCCCGCCTTTCAGAGCCTCGTAAACGACGCGCCCATAGTTCTTGCCAGACAGGCCGAGCTTGGGCTTCACCGTCGCGCCGAGCAGCGGCCGGCCGAACTTATCGAGACGCTCGCGCTCGACGATGATGCCGGTGGGCGGCCCTGCGAAGGTCTTCACATAGGCGACCGGAAAACGCATGTCTTCCAAGCGGAGCGCCTTGAGCGGCTTGAAGCCGAACACGTTGCCGATGATGGACGCGGTGAGATTCGCGACTGAGCCGGGCTCGAATAAGTCCAGGTCGTAGGCGATGTAAGCGAAGTATTGTCCCGGAGCGCCGGGCACCGGCTCGACCTTGTAGGCCTTGGCGCGATACCGATCGCAAGCAGTCAATCGATCGGTCCACACCACCGTCCACGTTGCTGTTGACGACTCACCAGCCACCGCCGCGGCGGCTTCGTTAGGATCCACACCTTCCTGCGGTGTGATTCGGAACATCGCCAGCACATCGGTCTCCTTAGGCCGATAGCCGCTGTCCCAATACCCCATTTGCGCGTACTTCAACACACCTGCCCGGTAGCGCTCGGCCGCCGGATCCGACGCAGTGCGATTACCGATTCGTTTCATGGCCATCGAGCCTCGTTAGTGCCGCCAACCTGTGGGGCACAATGTGGCCGCGCGAAGCTTATTAGGTCCAATTGGAAATAGTTGACCTCTGGATAAGATTCTCTTATTAAACAGCGACTCGGGCATCCTGCCACTCGCGCTTTGGCGCAGAGGGGAATCGTGCATTGGGGAATCGCCATGCGGAACATCACCTTGAGACAGATGCGGGTGTTCGCCGCCGTTGCGCGCTACCGCTCTTTCACCAAAGCGGCGCGCGAGCTGCATCTCACGCAGCCGGCGATTTCTCAGCAGATCAAATTGCTCGAGATCGAAGTCGGGCTGCCGCTGCTCGAGCATGTCGGCCGCCAGATTCATCTCACCGCGGCGGGCGATGAGCTGTTGCGTTATGCCTCGCAAGTCACCGAGCTGCTGCGTGAAGCCGGCGAATCGCTCGCGGCCATGCGTGGTTTGAAACGAGGGGTGTTGAAGCTGGGCGCGGTGAGCACGGCGAAATATTTCGCGCCATCACTCCTCTCTGCGTTCTCGCCCGCCTATCCGGAAGTCACCATTCGTTTCTCGGTGGGCAATCGGGAAGAAATCATCCAGCAGCTGGCGGCGAACGAAACGGACCTGGTCATCATGGGCCGGCCGCCCCGTGAGCTCATCACCATCGCCGAGCCGTTCGCGAAACATCCGCTGGTCGTCATCGCCTCGCCCACTCATCCGCTCGCGGGCAAGCGTCGCATTCCGTTGGAGCGACTGGGCAGCGAGAACTTCATCATCCGCGAGGAAGGCTCCGGCACGCGTGCGTCGATGGAGCATGTCTTCAGCAAGCGCGGCGTGCCGATCCGCGCGCTCATGGAAGTCAGCAGCAACGAAACCATCAAGCAAGCCGTCATGGCCGGCATGGGCATCGGCTTCATTTCCATCCACACCGTGGGCCTGGAGCTCGCGGCCGGCAAGCTCGTGCTGTTGAACGTAACCGGCCTGCCGCTGATCCGCGACTGGTTCGTGATTCACATGCGCGACAAGCGCCTGTCGCCGATTGCCGTGGCGTTCCGCAGTTTCCTGCTCGAGAAAGGCGCGGCGATCATTCACAAGACGGCCGAGGAAAGCCGCTCCATCCTGCGCGCCGCCGGCGGTTGAGCGCCCGGTTGCATCTTCCGGAATTACTCATACAATTAAATCCGTCAGGACGGTAACCGCTTCGGCGGCCATCGCTCTTAGACAGGACCAGTAGTCGGGGGACGCACGACAGTGTCGACAGGAATCAATCGCCGCGAATTGCTCGCGGCCACGGGTGCGCTTGGCCTGCTTTCTCAGAGCACCGCTTCGAGCGCGGCACCGGCATCGAATAGCGCGACGCCGCCGCTCGCCCCCACTCCGCCAATGGGCTGGAACAGCTGGAATTCTTTTGCGACGACCATCACTGAGGAACAAGCCATCGCGAACGCCGAGATCATGGCGCGCGAGCTGAAGCCGTTCGGCTACGACATCTTCACCATCGACATCCAATGGTATGAAGGCGCAGCCACGGGCTACGACTACAACACCAAGCCCATTCCGACGATGGACGAGCACGGCCGACTGTTGCCCGCGCCGAATCGATTTCCGTCGAGTGTAAAAGGTGCCGGGTTCAAACCCATCGCCGACAAAGTCCACGCGCTTGGATTGAAGTTCGGCGTGCATCTCATGCGCGGCATTCCGCGACTCGCGGTCGAGCGCAACCTGCCAATCCTCGGCGGCAAATGGAAAGCTCGCGACATCGCGAACACCAATAGCGTTTGCCCATGGAACCCGGATATGTACGGCGTCGACATGAGCAAGCCCGGCGCGCAGGAGTACTACAACAGCGTGTTCGCATTGCTCGCCTCCTGGGACATCGACTTCGTGAAGATGGACGACATGAGTCGACCTTACGACGCGAATGCGCCGGAGATCGAAGCCGCGCACCGAGCCATTCAAGCCAGCGGCCGCCCGATGATCTTGAGCCTGTCCCCCGGCGAGACGCCGCTCGCAAGTGCTGAGCACGTGCGTCGTTACGCGCAGATGTGGCGGATCAGCGATGATTTCTGGGACGAATGGCCGCAGTTGAAAGCACAGTTCACACGACTGGAGAACTGGTCGATGTTCCGTCAGCCCGGTCGTTGGCCGGACGCGGACATGCTGCCGCTCGGCCGCTTGCAAATGGGCAAGCGCGATTGTCACTTCACGCCGGACGAGCAACGCACATTGATGACGTTGTGGTCCATCGCCCGCTCGCCGCTGATCATGGGCGGCGATTTGCGACACCTCGATCCCGCGACGCTCGCGTTGTTGACCAATCGTGAAGTGCTCGCAGTCAATCAGGCGAGCCGCGACAACAAGCCGGCCGCGCTCATCGAAGAAGTTCGCACCTGGACCGCGCGTGCCGAACGAGGCGAGACGCGTTATCTCGCCATGTTCAACGTCAGCGACAAGGCCGACTCGAAGCAAGTTCACTTCGATCTCTCGCGTCTCGGACTGAAGTCCGCCAAGGTTCGAGATCTCTGGGCCAAACGTGACATCGGCACCGTTCGCGATCGTGTGTCCGCCACTCTGGCCCCTCACGCCTCCCTGCTCTACGGCCTCACGCCGACGTAGCTCAGAAAAAGTGCGTCGACGCGGTAACCAGATTCGCGGCGATCGCTCTTAACACTGCAACAGGGTTACGACTTCACGGGCCGACATCCGGAGAACCATGTCAGCCGAGGCTGCTCGCGCATTGATTACCGGCTTGGTTGCCAGCCACGGCGTGAAATTGCGCCGTTTCCTGCTGCTGCGGGTCCGCAATGCCGCCGACGTGCCTGACATGCTGCAGGAGGTATATCTCCGAATGTTACGCGTGCCAAACGTGGAGTCGATCCGATCGCCGGAGGCTTATCTGTTCACGGTCGCGCAACATGTGGTTCAACAGCACTCGCTTCGACAATCGGCGGCGCCGCCGTCGGTCGAGTTGAGCGAGATGTTGAACTCCGCTCGAGCGGTCCCCGACGTGGATCCGGTGCTCGATCTGGACGCGCAACAGTGCCTGGAACAATTGCAGTCCGAGCTGGATCGATTGTCACCGAAGCTGCGCGCCACCTTCCTGCTGCATCGTCGAGACGGCCTGTCGCTGGAAGAGATCGCCGAACGACTCGGCATCTCGCTGCCGATGGTGAAAAAGAACCTCATGCAAGCCCTGGTGCAACTCCGCCAGCGGCTGGAGCGAGGTTGAGCCATGCCGCGCACTTCGTCCGCCAGGCTCAACGCGCAGATCTACTCCGAGGCCTCGGAATGGTTTGTGAACTGTCGCAGCGGCGCACTCGACGATGACAAGCGTCGCAAGTTCGACGCCTGGCTGCGTCAGTCGCCCCAGCATCTGAGTGCTTATCTGGAGCTCGCCGCAATCTGGGATGAAGGCGCGACGCTCGATGCCGAACGCCGTTGGGACACCGAAACACTCATTGCCGAAGCCCTGGCCGATCAAAGCAACGTCGCGACGCTGATCACCTCGCCCACCGTGCGGGCCCCCACGTCTATTTCTCACGCACGGTGGGCGGCGGTGGTCGCCTTCATCGCCATCGGCCTTGCCGCCTTTGTCTGGGTATATCTGTTTCGCGAGCCCATCTACGTCACGCAGATCGGCGAGCAACGCTCGATCACCTTGTCGGACGGCTCGACCATGGAGCTCAACTCACGCTCCAAAGTTCGCGTTCGCTATTCCGAGCATGAGCGCGCATTGGAACTGCTCGAAGGTCAGGCGTTGTTTCGTGTGGCTCACGATACGTCGCGACCCTTCATCGTCACCAGCGACGGCACGCGAGTGCGAGCGGTAGGAACGCAGTTCGATGTGAACAAGAAACGCGAGGGCACGGTTGTGACAGTCGTCGAAGGTCGAGTTTCCGTGCTCACGGAGGTGCCCGATGCCCGCATCGATCCGGTCGCGGTCAACGTCACTGAATCGATGCCGCAGCTTCCGAATGAAAGTGGCGCGGGCATCCTGCTCGCCGCGGGCGAACAAATTTCGGTCAACGACAAGGCTGCGCAAAAGATTCAGCAGCCCGACGTCGCTCGCGCCATCGCCTGGACTCAGAAACAACTGGTGTTCAAGGCTGCAACGCTGACCGAGGTCGCCGAAGAGTTCAACCGCTACAACCAGCGGCCACTCGTCGTGCAGGACCCGGAGCTGTACGAGTTCCACATCAGTGGCGTGTTTGCGTCGAGCGATCCGGGCGCGTTGCTGCAATTCCTGCGCGAGCGCGCCGGCGTGCACGTGGTCGAGAGCGACACCGCGATTTATCTGACGAAACAACGGTAATTGAGCCCGTCGCACAGACGACGGCCCGAATGAATCGAGAACGAGCCTGGCGCAAGCTTGAGGCTGGGGGATGTCATGCGAGTAAGCGTAGCAGCTGTTTGCCTGGCGCTGATGGGATTGTCCGGCACGGCCGAATCGCAAGCCTCGGTCAGGAAACAAACGGATATTCCGTCGCAGGGCCTCGGAGTGGCGCTGCAAAGCCTGGCCAAGGAGCGCAGCTTTCAGCTCGTGTATGTCTCCGAGGAGGTCGACGTTCTGAACACTCAGGGCGCCGTCGGCGAGTTCACGCCCGAAGAAGCACTCGCGAAGCTGCTCGCCGGCACCGGCCTCACCTTCAAGTATCTCAACGAGCACACCGTCACGATTTTGCCGGTCGCGCCAGCTGCACCCGTGCGCGAACGGCCCAGCAACGAAGAGTCCGGAGATCAACGCGTGCCACGCATCAGCAGACCTTGGATTGTGAAGAACGTTCGTCTGGCGTCGGCGGCTTCGGCCGTCATGTTCGGTGTCGCGAGCGGCCCCGCCGCCGCGCAGTCCACCGCTTCGCCGCAAGACCTCGAAGAAGTCGTCGTCACCGGCATTCGCAGCAGCTTGCGCCAGGCGATGGAGATCAAGCGCGACTCCGATCAAATCGTCGACTCGATCGCCTCGGAAAGTCTGGGCAAGTTTCCAGACACCAACATCGCCGAGTCCTTGCAACGAATCACCGGCGTCTCCATCGATCGCAGCGGTGGCGAAGGCCAAGCAGTCACGGTGCGCGGCTTCGGGCCGGAGTTCAATACAGTGCTGCTCAATGGGCGCCGACTCGCTTCGGACACCGGTGCGCGCTCGTTCAACTTCGATGTGCTGCCGGCCGAGCTGATCTCGCGTGTCGACGTGTACAAGAGCGCAACGGCATTGCTTCAGGAAGGCGGCATCGGCTCGACGATCCTGCTACACACGCCGCGCCCGCTGGAGCTTGGCGATTTCAAGAGCATTCTCTCCGCCAAAGCGCTGTACGAAGATCTCTCGGAGCACACGAGCCCGGAAGCGTTCGGCATGATCAGCGATACGTTTGCTGACGGACGCATCGGCCTGCTCGCCTCGGCGTCGTACCAGAGGCGCAAGAACCGCTCGGAACGCATTCTCACCGACGGCTATCTCACCGCACCTCGCGACAGCATGACGCTAATCGCGAACAATCTGGCCGCCCAGGGATACTCCGCTGACGATCAGTTCTTCATTCCGCAGAACCTCAATGTGAGCCCGGTGGATGAGGATCGCGAACGAATCAACGCCAACGCCACGTTCCAGTATCAGATTTCAGACAAGGTTCGCCTGACCGTCGACGGCATGTACGATAAGTTCAGCGTGTTCACCGAGGCGAACTCGCTCGGCTTCTTCGTCACGCCCTCCATCATCACCAACGCAACTTTCGACGAGCATCGAACGGCGACGAGCATCACGCAGACGATCGACGCCGCCGTCGACTTCACTCGGTCGGAGCGAGATCGCCCCACGGACATCTACGCCGGCGGTCTAAATCTGGCCTGGGATGTGAGCGACAACGTCAACGTATCTCTCGACTCGTCATGGTCGCGCGCCAAGTCCGGCGGCGCTGAAGGCACCAACGTCGCGGTGGTCGGCTTCCGCAAAGACATCTACACATTGTCGTACGCGCCGAATGGCATTCCCTCTGTCACAGGCGTGCCGTCAGCAGACTATGTCGATCCGAGCCTGCCCGTTGCGCACTTCAACCTGCGCGGCACCGGCGGTGGTCCGCTTGGCGGCGGCGCCGATCTCGAAGATGAGATCTTCGAACATCGTATCGAGGCGCAATGGCAGCCCGACAGCGATCTGCTCAAGCGCGTCACGGTCGGTGGTTACTATGCCAAGGAGAAGCAGAGCCGCGACACTCGACTCTCGGATAACAACATCCTCTGCATGTACTGCGGCTACTTCGTCGGCATTCCCGATAATTTGATGCGACCGTTCAACGTCGGCTCCGGGTATCTCGGCGGCCGCGTGTCGGTGCCTTCGGCGTGGCAGGCGTTCGATATCAATCCCCTGCTCGCTTATCTCGAGTCCTCGGCCGCTGCCAGCGCGCGTGACGCTGCACAAGGCTTGCCGCCGGGAAGCACGTTGGCCGAGCTCGCTGCGAGCAACGGGTTCGAGATTCATCAGCGGCCGGACTCCTCGCGTGTCGAAGAAGAAGTCGCTTCGTTGTATGCCGATGCGAGCTTCGAAGGCTCACTGGCCCAGATGCCCTGGAATCTCACCATCGGCGCGCGTTATGTGCGCACCGAGACGACAGCCTTCGGTATCTCACAAGCGCTGCAGGATCTGGTCAACAGCGGCGACCCGACGCTCTACACGACCGTGCTTGGCGAAGCGGTTACCGTCAGCCAAACGAACAAGTACAACGATTTCCTGCCGAGCTTGAGTTTCCGATTGAATGTCACCGACGACGTGGTGTTGCGCTTCGCTGCTTCGAAAACTCTCACTCGTCCGCCGCTGGGTGCATTGTCGCCGCGTCTGGTGATTGGCACGACGCGCCCCGGCAACTTGCAGGCATCGAGCGGCAATCCGGATCTGAAGCCGTTCAAGTCCAAGAACGCGGATCTGTCGGCCGAGTGGTACTACCAGGACAACGGCTTCATCACCGTCGGCGTGTTCTACAAAGAAGTGCAGAACTTTCTGGTGAACACCGTCGAGAATCGGCCGCTGCCCATCGCCGACTCGGACAATCTGTTCACGGGCGATCCGGTGTTCGAAGTCAGCCTGCTCGACAATCTGGAGAGCGCGACGGTCAAGGGCGTCGAGATCGGCGTACAACACAGCTTCGACTATCTGCCCGGCGTCTGGAGCGGTTTCGGCCTGGGCGCGAATGCAACGCTGGTCGATAGCGGCGCCGAGCTCAACGTCGACGATGTGTCACAAACGTTCGCGCTCGAGGGCCTGGGCGATTCCTATAACGTCGTCGGCTTCTACGAGAACGGTCCGCTGGAAGTGCGCATTGCCTGGAACCGCCGCGAACGTTTCCTGCGCACCGCCGTCGGTTTCGGCGGCGAGCCTACGTTTGTTGAGCCGTATCAACAGATCGATGCCCGCGCCAGTTTCGCAATCAGCGACCACTTCTCGGTGTTCGCCGAAGGCGTGAATCTCGGCAACGAGATCCAGCAGCGCGTGGGCCGTTACGACAATCAGATCCTGCTGCTCGAGGAGACCGGTCGTCGCTATACCCTCGGAGTCCGCGCCGAATTCTGACGTCGCTGTAAGCTGAGGCCTCGGCGGGTGCTGGCGCACCCGCCGCTGTTTGCAATGTCGTTCGATTTGCTGGACGCTACGTTGAGCGGGAGCACGAACGATGACTACCAGACGCCGGCGCATCGGCTGGCTGATTTTACTTTTGCCGCTCTATGCGGCCTGCTCGGCGAGCCATAACGATTGGCGCACGGCCAGCCGCGAGCCCGTGGGCCTCGCCCCCGATCCGGCCAAGACGCCCGAAGCCGTCGTGCAGGTGTATGCGGCACGCACCATCAACTGGAAAGGTTACTTCGGCGTGCACACGTGGATTGCGGTGAAACGCAGCGGTGCATCGGAATTCACAGTGCACGAAGTCATCGGCTATCGATTGCAACGAGATGGAACCACCGTCGTCTCACGCATGCGCCCGCCTGACAGCCGCTGGTTCGGCGCCGAGCCCGACTTGCTCAAAGACGTTCGCGGCCCGGGCGTCGACGCGCTGATCGATCGCATCGACATCGCCATCCAGAACTATCCATACAACGGCACCTATCGCATCTGGCCCGGCCCCAACTCGAACACCTTCACCGCGTTCGTCCTTCGCGACGTGCCCGAGCTGCGCGTCGACTTACCGCCGACCGCGATCGGCAAGGACTATCTCGGCATTGTTCCTGTCGCACTCACGCCAAGCGGCACCGGTGCCCAAGTGAATCTGTTCGGCGTCGCCGGCATTGCAGCGGGTTGGGAAGAAGGCGTCGAGCTGAATTTGTTGGGCCTGACCTTCGGCATCGATCCGGCGAGCCTGTCGATCAAGCTGCCGCTGCTCGGCAGGATCGGTCCGGACGATCACACGCCGGTGATCATTCCGTAGCTCACACCAGCCAGCTCACTTCGCGAACAACTGCCCGATATCCTTGAATGCCTTGAACTCCAGGGCATTTCCGCAGGGGTCGAGCAGGAACATCGTGGCCTGCTCGCCAGTTTGACCTCGGAAGCGAATGTGAGGCTCGATCACGAACCGGATGCCGAAAGACTTCAGCCGTTCGGCCAGCGCCTCCCATTGCTCCCAGGCGAGCACCACGCCGAAATGTGGCACGGGCACGTCATGACCGTCGACGGGATTGGTATGCGCGTGCTCTTGAGAGGCGGTCTTCGGGTGCTCGTGAATGACGAGCTGATGACCGAAGAAGTCGAAGTCCACCCACTGCGCGCTGGAGCGCCCTTCCGCCAGGCCGAAGACTTCGCCGTAGAAGCGGCGCGCGGCGGGCAGATCGTGAACGGGGATGGCGAGGTGGAAGGGCGACAGGCTCATGAATTCATCCTAGCGGGCGATCGCGCCAGCGGACAAGAAAAAATTCGCTATGCTCGGCGCCACGCGCTTGCGACAGTTCTCACTATCGAGGGACTCTACATGAAGTTTGTCCTGACCTGCCTGATGACACTGCCGCTGGTCGCGGGCCTCGCGCACGCCGCCGGCGATAGCGAATGGCAATCGTTGTTCGACGGTAAAACGCTGAACGGCTGGCACGTCGCCAACGGCTCGGCGAAGTACGAAGTGGTCGACGGTGCCATCGTCGGCACGACCACCGCAGGCTCGCCCAACAGCTTTCTCGCCACCGATAAGACCTTCGGCGATTTCGTGCTGGAATTCGAGGCCAGACAGACCGTCGGCCCGACCAACAGCGGCGTGCAGTTTCGAAGCCAGAGCAAACCGGAAGTCATGCAAGGCCGCGTGCATGGCCCGCAGATGGATCTCGATCCGTCCGAGCGCCAATGGACCGGCGGACTGTACGATGAAGCCATGAGCGGCTGGTGGTATCCGGGCACGCTGAATCCCCAGCCCGGGCTCTACAAATTCAACGAGTGGAATCAAATCCGCATCGAAGCCGTCGGCCCGTCCATGCGCACTTGGGTGAACGGCCAGCTTTCCGCGTACGTGCTCGATGCGACCTACCAGGACGGCTTCATCGCGCTCCAGGTGCATTCCATCGACAAGCCCGACGAAGCGGGCCGTCAAATTCATTGGCGCAACTTGCGAATCAAGGAACATCCGACCGCCACGCGCGCCGATGCAAGCATTTTCGTCCGCAACACCCTGCCCAACAACTTGAGCGAAGTGGAGCGCAAACAGGGCTGGCAACTGCTCTGGGACGGCACCTCGACAACCGGCTGGCGCAGCGCCAAGGGCGACGCCTTTCCCACGCGCGGCTGGAAAATCAAAGATGGCGAGCTGATTGTCACCGGCGGCGGTGGTGGCGACGTGGTCACGGAAAAAACCTTCGGCGCATTCGAGTTGCAGCTGGATTTCAAACTGACACCCGGCGCGAACAGCGGCATCAAATATTACGTGGGCGACTATGGCACCGGCGACGCGCTCGGACTCGAATATCAGCTACTGGACGACGAGCGTCACCCCGACGCGAAACAAGGCATCGATGGCAATCGCACGCTCGCGTCCCTGTACGATATCCAGCCTCGCGGCCGGCTGATGTCGAACGTGGGCATCGCGCCGAAGGTCGGCGAATGGCAGCATGCGCGCATCGTCGCCCGGGCAGACGGCACCATCGAGCACTGGCTCAACGGCGTGCAGGTGCTGACATTCAAGCGCGGGTCGGAAGATTTCCAGCGCCGCGTCGCCGCCAGCAAATTCAAGGACATCGCTGGCTTCGGCCAGCTGGAACAAGGCCGGATTCTGCTGCAGGATCATGGCGATGAAGTTCGTTTCCGTAGCATCAAAATCCGTGCGCTTTAGGAACAAGCAATGACCACTGATCGACGCAGCTTCCTGCAATCCGCCGGCCTCGCAGGCATCGCCTCCACTTTGTCATCGGTCGCGTTGGCGGAAGGCACGCCTGCGGTTGAGAAAGCCAGGACCGAGGCGCCCGCAAGCAAACATTCCATTCGCTTCGGCGTGATTGGCCTCGACCACGCGCACATCTACGGCATGACCGCGGCCATGCAACGGGGCGGTGGCCAGCTCGTGGCTGTTTACGGGTCCGATGCGAAACAGATCGCGGATTTTCGCGCCAAGTTCGGCGATGTGAAGGTGGCGCGCAGCGAGGATGAGATCCTGCAGGACAAGTCCATCCAGCTGATTGCCGGCGCGCCGATTCCCGATCAACGCGCGCCGCTCGGTGTGCGCGTAATGAAGGCCGGGAAAGATTATCTCGCGGATAAACCGGGTATCACGACGCTGGACCAGCTGGCCGAGGTGCGCCGGACGGTCGAAGCCACCGGTCGAAAATTCGCCATCATGTATTCGGAACGGCTCGAAGTGCGCTCGGCGGTGTATGCCGGAGAGTTGATTCGCCAGGGCGCGATCGGTCGGGTCATTCAAACCGTCAACCTCGCGCCTCATCGCGTGAATGCGCCGTCGCGACCGGACTGGTTCTGGGACAAGGCTCGTTTCGGCGGCATCCTGACCGACATCGGCTCGCATCAGGCCGATCAGTTTCTGTACTACACGAACAGCACACAGGCGCGCGTCGTGGCTGCGCAGACGGGCAATCTCGCGCATCCGAACTATCCGAAGTTCGAAGATTTCGGCGACATGACAATGACCGGCAACGGCGGCACAGGTTACGTCCGCGTTGACTGGTACACACCCGATGGCTTGAGCACCTGGGGCGACGGCCGCCTGTTTATCCTCGGCACCGAGGGTTATATCGAGCTGCGCAAATACATCAACGTCGCCTCCGGGCTGCCGGGCGGCGATCACTTGTACATCGTCGACCGCAAGCAGGCCCGCTATATCGATTGCAAAGAGGTGGCCCTGCCGTTCGGTCCGCAGTTCGTCACGGACATCGTCGAGCGCACCCAGGTTGCGCAGGATCAGCAACAAGCCCTGCTCGCCGCCGAACTGGTGCTGACCGCGCAACGGGACGCAACCCGGCCAATCCTGGCTTGATTGGCCTGACCATGTTAGCGATCCCAATACAGCATTGACAGGCTTCCCGCGCTGATCTAACAATCTGCTGGTCAGGCCACTTTCCAACGATGAGGGTGGCCGGCCAGGGGGAAAATCCGGTCTGCAAGGTCGCTTGAAAAAAGCGACACGGGCGCGCTCGTCCCGGCAAAACCAAAGCTTCCTCCATGTCGACGGCCCTACATCGTGGTCCACGAGAACGTAAGGAGCTGAAGATGGAACGCGGCATTACTTCGGCCAGCGCGGGAGTGTTGAGCTTGTGCCTGGGCAGCGTCGCCCTGGCACAGGAAACATCCACCGCCAACCCCGGCCAACTCGAAGAAGTCGTCGTCAGCGGCTATCGCGAGAGCCTGGAAATCGCGCTGGACGCCAAGCGCGACTCGGTCAACTTCATCGATTCCATCACGGCGGAGGACGTCGGCAAGCTGCCGGACAACAACCTCGCCGAAGCTCTGCAACGCGTGCCCGGCGTGCAGATCTCGCGCACCAACGGCGAAGGACAGCAAATATCGATACGCGGCATGGGCCCGAGCTTCGCCCGCGTGTTGCTCGATGGCATGCCGGTCTCGGCCGCCTCCGAAGGCAGCGTCGATCAACAAGCGCGCAACCGCGAGTTCGATTTCGATCTGTTGCCCTCGGAAATTTTCAGCATGCTGCAGGTGTCGAAAACCCCGAAAGCCAGCACCACTGAAGGCGGCCTGTCGGGCACAGTGGATCTGCGCACGCCCCGCCCTTTCGATTACCACGACTTCCAGGCCAGCTATCAGCTGAAAGGCGCGTATCAATCCTCGTCCGAGGAAGTCGATCCTCGCGGCAGCTTCCTGGTCAGCAAGAACTGGGATGGCAAGTTCGGCGCGCTGCTAAGCGTGTCGATGTCTCAGCGAACATTCCGTACCGATGGCTGGACCTCGCAGGGCTGGACCTCGGGGCGCATTCCAAACAATCCGCCGGCGGCGGGCTACGCGGGCGGCTTCGATTGGAATCTGCCAAGCGTCAACTCGACGCCCGCGAATCAGCGGCCGGACTACGTCAACGAGTCCGGCTTGACCAACGCGCAACTGGCCAACGCTCAGGTGCCGCGTCTCGGTCGCCCCGAAACGCAAGTCGGCGATCGCGATCGGGTCGGCGGCACCTTGGCATTGCAATGGGCGCCCAACGAAAAGTTAGCGTTCAACCTGGATTTCATTTACGCCAAGCTGGAATCCAACTTCGATCGGTACACCAACAACCTGCTGGTAAGAAACACCACGCCGCAAACCGCGGGAGAGACCGGCTTCGGCTATATCACGCCCAGCAATTTCCAGATCGACGGCAACAACACGTTGACCCATGGCACGCTGCTCAACGCCAAGTTCTGGTCGGAGAATCGTCTGTTCGAGCAGGAGTCCGACTTCAAACATCTCGGCCTCGGCGGCTCGTGGCAGATCTCGGACAGGATCGCACTGGACATGAAGGCCTCGAAGGCGGAATCGGATTTCCGCTGGCGCATGACCACCTACCTGTTTCTGTCGCGACCGGGCACCGTCGACATCGACGTGAACGGCAGCATTCCCAGGATCACCCCGCAGCTCAATCTGGCCGACGCGGGCAACTGGCAATTCGACACGGTTCGCGTGCAGCCGCGCACCCGTGAGGAAGAGAACGAGAATCTGGCGCTCGATCTGAAGTTCGGCGACGACGATCGAAACATTCGGGTCGGCGCGCTGGCCAACAAGTACTACCGCGAGCGCCTTGCCTACTCGTCCTCCGTCGGCGTAACGCAGGGCACCGCGTTGACACCTTTCGGTTACACCGGCGGCGCGAATCTCAACGAGTTCAACATCACCAGCTTCGCCGAGGTGGTGCCGGTGAAGAACTTCGGCAAAGACCTCGACGATCCGGTCGGCTACAACCGCTGGATCGTATCCGACCTCGACGCCTTCAGCCGGATGTTGAATCCGAACGCGCTCGACGCCGCCGCCAATCTGGACTTCCAGAACTCGGGCAGCTTCGAGGAAAAAAACCTGTCGGCGTACGTGGAAGCCAACGGGGAATTCGACTTGTGGGGGCGCACTCTGCGCGTCAACGCCGGCGTGCGCTATGTGAAGACCGAGCACGAGATGGAAGGCTTCATCCGCATCCCGTCGACGCCGCCGGCTGCGGGCAACCTGTTCGGCCTGCGCAAGGAAGATTACGGTCGCAATACCATCGACGGCGAATACAAAGAAACCCTGCCATCTCTGAACCTCGCCTACGATGTGAGCGATTCACTGGTGACACGCCTATCGGTCTCCAGGGCGATGACCCGCCCCAACCCGTCCGACTTGCAGCCGTTCACCTCGATCAGCACCGGCGGTGTCGTCTCACAAGGCAATCCCAACCTCGATCCCTATATCGCCGATCAGCTCGACGGCGGCATCGAATGGTATTTCTCGGAAGGCGGCGCACTGGGCGGCAACCTGTTCTACAAAGAGATCACCGGTTTCGTCGTGCGGCAGAACATTCCGCAGCCGTTCCGGAACGCAGGCGTCCCGCTCGATACCATCACCGATCCGACCATTCTGGCGCTGCTGCCGAACGGCCTCGACACCATCCTGCTGTTCAACACGCCGGTGAATATCGAAGCAGTGACGTATCTGAAAGGCGCCGAGGTGCTGTATCAGCAGCGCCTCGACAAGCTGCTGCAGGGCCTCGGCTTCACGCTGAACTTCACGCGCCTCGATCCGGGCAGCCAGACCATCCTCGGCCTGGCGGAAAATAATTACAACGCCATTGCCTACTATGAACAGGACCGTTACGCGCTCCGGCTGTCGTATAACTATCGTGACGACTACGTCGAATGTGAGCTGAACTGCGGCTCGACTTCGCCGGAGACCGGTTATCGTCGCGAAGCGGGTTATCTGGACTTTTCCGGTAGCGTAAACTTCGAAGCGCTCGGTCAGGAGCTGACCTTGAGCCTGGAAGCGCTCAACCTGACCGATGAGGAAGAATATTCGTTCTACGGTTATGAGAACCGGGCGAATACATTGAACAAACCCGGCCGCCAGTTCATTTTGGGAATCCGCGGCCAGTTTTAGGATGACGACATGAGATCACGACACCCCGCGAGTTCCGTTTCCCGCCGGACCTTTGGCAAGACGCTGATGGGGTTATCGTTACCGCTAATACTGCCCCGCCGGTTGTGGGGAGCCGAGGCCCCCAGCAATCGTATTCGGGTCGGGCAGATCGGCTGCGGTCGAATTGCGCGCGATCATGACATGCCCGGCGTTTTGAAGTCCGGGCTCGCCGACATCGTCGCGGTCTGCGACCTCGATGCGAATCGCGCGGCCGACGGCAAGAAGCGCGTCGAGGAATTGTATCGCGAGATCAATGCAACGCTGCCGACCGTGAGCGTGCACGGCGACTATCGCGAGATCCTTCAGCGCAAGGACATCGACGCGGTCGTCATCAGCACGCCGGATCACCAGCACGCCGAGCCCGCGCTCGCCGCGATCCTGGCGGGCAAGGATGTTTATTTGCAGAAGCCGTTCACGATGACGATCGCTGAGGGCAAGATCCTTCGGGATGCCGTCGCGCGCAGCAAGCGTATCCTTCAAGTCGGCAGCCAGCAGCGCTCTTGGATTCAGTTTCGTCAGGCCGCGGAGCTCGTTCGTTCGGGACGCATCGGGCAAGTGCGCAGCGTCGAGATCGGCTTGCCCATCGATCCCACCGCGCCGGACGATCCGGCGCAGCCCGTGCCGAAGGGCTTCGACTTCGATCGATGGATCGGGCCCGCCGAGCTTGCTTATTACACCGAGCAGCGCGTTCATCCGCGCGTCGGATATACACGCCCGGGCTGGCTGCGTAATGAATCGTTCTGCCTGGGCATGATCACGGGCTGGGGCTCGCATCACTACGACACCATGCATTGGGCGCTCGATCTGGAATCGAGCGGTCCGTCGCGCGTCGAAGGCACGGCCGACTTCCCGACCAACAAGATCTGGAACGTGCACGGTGCCTACGATGTGAAGCTCACGTATCCCGGCGACATCCGCGTGCATGTTTCCGACAAGAACAACAACGGATTGAAGTTCATCGGTGAAGACGGCCGCTGGATCTGGGTCACGCGCGACGGTCAGGCGACCGCCAGCGATCCGAAATCCGGGCAGACGATGCCGCCGCTCGACGCCAGCGATAAACGGCTGCTCGATCCGAAGGGCCTGAAGGTGGAGCTGCCCCGTAGCGACAGTCATCACAGGAACTGGCTGGAGAGCGTGCGCTCGCGCAAGGAACCGCTCGCCCCCGCCCACATCGCTCATCGCAGCAGCAGCGCCTGCATCGTCAGCTGGATCGCGATGAAGTTACAGCGACCGCTGACCTGGGATGTGAAGTCCGAAAGTTTCCTCAACGATGCCGAAGCGAATAAGTGGCTGTCACGTGCCGAACGTGCTCCGTACGGCGTGACCCGGTTGATCAAGAGCTGAACGGCATCATGCGAAATCTGTTGCGGTCCCTGGTCAGCGCGACGCTGATGGTTGGTGTTGTCCTCACTGCTCACGCCGAAGGAGTCACCGGTCCGGTGCGCCTGGTGACGCTCGACCCGGGGCATTTCCACGCCTCGCTGGTGCAGAAGTTCATGTATGAAGGCGTCGATCCGTCGGTGCACGTCTACGCGCCCAAGGGCGACGACGTGCTCGAGCATATGAAGCGCATCGAAGGCTTCAACAAGCGAGCGGACCGGCCCACGCAGTGGCGCACCGAGATCTACACCGGCCCCGATTACTTGCAGCGCATGCTTCAGGATCGAAGCGGCAATGTCGTGGTCATCTCTGGCAACAATGCGCAGAAGGCACAGTACATCCTGAGCTCCATCGATGCGGGCTTCAACGTGCTCGCCGACAAGCCGATGGCTATCACGCCGGCGGATCTGGAAAAGCTCAAGCAGGCGTTCGCACTCGCGGAGAAGAAAGGCACGCTGCTCTACGACATCATGACGGAGCGCTTCGAGATCACCTCCATCCTGCAACGTGAGCTGTCGCAGCGGCCGGAGCTGTTCGGCTCGCTGCTGAGAGGCACGCCGACCGATCCCGCGATTCGCAAAGAAAGTGTGCATCACTTCTCCAAGATCGTGGCCGGCGCGCCGTTGAAGCGGCCGCAATGGTTCTTCGACGTGCATCAGCAAGGCGAAGGGCTGGTCGATGTGACGACGCATCTGGTCGATCTGGTGCAGTGGCAGGCGTTTCCGGAGCAAGCGCTCCAGCCCGAAGACGCGAAGGTTCTCAGCGCCAAGCACAGCCGCACGCCGATCACGCTCGAGCAGTTCAGCAAAGTCACCGGCGCGACGGCGTTCCCCGATTTCCTGAAGTCGGACGTGCAGAACGGCGTGCTGAACGTCTACGCGAATGGCGAGTTCACCTATCGCCTGCGAGACGTGCACGCGCTGATCTCGGTGAAGTGGAACTTCGAAGCGCCTCCGGGCGGCGGTGACACGCATTTCTCGGTGATGCGCGGCTCGAAGGCGACGCTCATGATTCAGCAAGGCGCGGCCCAGCAGTTCAAGCCCGTGCTCTCTATCGAGCGCGCGAAGAACGTGACAGCCGAGGCCTTCGATGCGGCGGTAAAATCCACTATCGAATCCTTACAAAGCAAATATCCGGGCGTGGGCGTGCGGCGCGACGGCGAACGCTGGACGGTGACCGTGCCGGAGACCTACAACGTCGGCCACGAAGCGCACTTCGCCCAGGTCACTGAGAACTTCCTCAAATATCTGCGCTCAGGCAAGCTGCCGGCATGGGAAGTGCCGAACATTCTCACCAAGTACGCGACCCTCATGCAGGCCTATCAGCTCAGCCGATGAGATTTCACAGCGTGGGCCGCGGCATCGTCGCGGCCGTCTGTCTGGCATTGATTCCGGCCTGGCAAGCGCAGGCGCAGAGCGGCGACCGGCCCGGTGAGAAACAACAACCGCCACCGCCGCATATCAAAGCGCCGCCCGCCCCTCCGCTGAATCCGGAAGCCGCGCTGAAAAGTTTGCGTGTCGCGCCTGGTTTCAAGGTGGAAATCGTCGCGAGCGATCCGCTGCTGTTCGATCCCGTCGCCATCACGGTGGGACCGGACGGTCGCATGTGGGTCGTCGAGATGCGCGCTTATATGCCGAACGTCGACGGCGTTGGCGAAGATGCGCCCATCGGCACCATCGCCACGCTCGAAGACACTAACAACGATGGCCGGATGGACAAGCGCACGGAGTTTGCGAGCGGACTGATCCTGCCTCGCGCAATCGCGCTGGTGGCCGACGGCGTGCTGGTCGCCGAGCCCCCGAATCTCTGGTTCATGCGCGACACGAACAACGACGGCAAGGCCGACGACAAACAACTGGTCGCGAACGATTACGGCAACCCGTCGAACCCGGAGCACAGCGCCAACGGACTGCTGTGGGGGTTCGACAATTGGATCTACAACGCCAATCACACAACGCGCTTCCGTTACGAACGCGGACAATGGAAACGCGAGCCCACTTCGTTTCGCGGTCAGTGGGGCATCGCGCAGGATGACTTCGGTCAGCTGTACTTCAACAACAATAGCGTCGCGCTTTACACCGACCCGCTTCCGGCCGAGTACCTGCTCCGCAATCGCAATCTGCCGAACCCGCGCGGCTCGAATGTGCAGCTCGCTCGTGCGTCTGACATATCCGTCTGGCCCGCTCGCGTGACCACCGGCGTCAATCGCGGTTATCAAATCCTGCGGGAAGATGGCACGCTGCCCGTGCTCACTGCCGCCAGCGGCCCCGCCATCTATCGCGGCTCGATGTTCCCGGATAGCTTTCGAGGGGACGCCTTCATCTGCGAGCCCGCCGGCAATCTGGTGAAGCGACTCGTGATTGAAGAGCGCGATGGCGTACCTCGCGTGCGCAACGCCTACGAGCGCACTGAATTCCTCGCCTCCACCGACGAGCGCTTCCGGCCAGTCAATCTTTATAACGGGCCCGATGGTTCGCTGTACGTCGTGGACATGTACCGCGGCATCATTCAGCACCGCATCTTCCTGACGACGTATCTGCGCAATCAGATCAAGGAGCGCGGACTCGAAGCGCCGCTCGGCATGGGGCGCGTCTATCGTATCGTGCCGGAGAATGTTTCTCGTCGTCCCGTTCCGACGCTGGCGAAAGCAACGCCAGCACAACTCGTCAGCGCGCTCGATCACGAAGACGCGTGGGTGAGAGAAACAGCACAGCGCCTGCTCGTCGAACGTCAGGACAGCAGCACGGTATCCGCGCTTCGACGTTTGGTGACAACCTCTTCTCGTCCCGCGACGCGCGTGCATGCGCTGTGGTCGCTCGATGGCATCGGCGCGATCGATTGGCCAACAGCGACAGTTGCTTTGCGCGACGCTGAGCCTCGTGTCGCCGCCACTGCCGTGCGTGTGTCAGAAAAGTTCCTGACGACCGATCCAGAGCGCACGATTGCGGCCTTGCTCGAACGCGCGCGTTGGAATGAGCCGGCGATCGTGCGCCAGGTGGCACTTTCGATCGGCAAGGCTCAAGGCAAGCACGCCGATCCCGCGTTGTTGGAATTGGCTCGACAAGCCGGCGCACAGCCCTACGTCGCCGACGCCATCGTCAGCAGCATCGCCGGTCGAGAATCCATGTTTGTGACTTCGCTGATCGCGACCGAGGGCGCACCGAATATTTCCAACGCATCGCCGGTGTTGGCGGTAACTAGCGCAACCCTGCTGCAATCGGGCGACGCGGAACAGAGCCAGTCGCTGCTCAACCGCCTCACTGAACCGAAAACGAGTGCGTGGGTGCGCACTGCCCTGCTCGATGGCATCGACCGCCTCATCCCTCGCGCCGACGATGGATCGAAACGCGTGGCCTACCTTGCGGTCGAGCCGAAACCGCTGCTCACATATGCATCGAGTGGCGCGACCGATGCGCCGAGAGCCGCACAACTCGCGACGTTCTTGCGTTGGCGCGGCGCCGCTGTGGACATGGCTGCGTCGCTCGCAAAGCTCACACCTGAACAACGCGCGCTCTATGACAAAGGCCGCACTTCATTCGCCGTCTGCGCCGCCTGTCATCAAGACGAAGGCCAGGGAATGAAAGGACTCGCGCCGGCCCTCGCCGGCTCGCAATGGGTCAACGGCTCGCCGCAAGCCCTGGTGCGCATCGTGCTCAATGGCAAGGTCGATCAGCTCGCCATGCCCAGCCTGGCCAGCCTCGACAACGCGACCATCGCATCCATCCTGACTTATGTACGCCGTTCGTGGGGCAATGAGGCGAGCCCGGTCGATGAGCGCACCGTCGAATCCATCCGCAATGTGGTCTCACATCGCGAACAGCCGTGGAGCGACGAAGAGCTTCAGCCGCTTCGTTAACTGTTAAATCTCCTGTCGGCGACTGGCGACATCAGGCGCTGAGTTGTCAACTCTGCGGCCAACCGCAGGGGCCCTCGGGGAATCCGGCAGTCCCTCGGCCCCAAACCGCCTCGTAATACCTGGGCCGTCCTATTGTCTTGCTGATTTTTCTGGCTCTATGCTGGCGGGCCTACAGCACGGATGTGTGCTTAGAAGATATGCACGCGGCCCATCACCCAATTTTCGTCATTCTGTCGGTTCTCACGGCGTGGTTCGGTTCCTGGACCGCGCTCGATCTGTTCCGTCGGGTGCGGGCCCATGGCGGAGCGTGGCGGCTCGCCTGGATCGCCGCGGCCGGCATCGCGCTGGGCTTGAGTATCTGGTCCATGCACTTCATCGCCATGCTCGGCTTCAACCCGGGCAGCGAAGTGCGCTATCAGGTCGGGCTCACGTTGTTGTCGCTGGTCCTGGCGATTGCGACGACCGCGTTCGCGTTCTTTTTTTACTCCCGGCGGCAATCGTTCGCTCGGCAATTGATCAGCGGCGGGATCATGGGCGCCGGCATTTGCACGATGCATTACGTCGGGATGGCGGCCGTGATCACGGGCGTGGTGCTGACCTATAACCCGGCGTATGCGGTGCTCGCCTTCCTGGTGGCAGTGAGCGCATCGACCGGTGCATTGGTGATGGCGGAGAAAAAGACCACGGGAACACAACGTGTGCTCGGCGCCTGTGCATTGGGTTTCGCCATCGTCGGCATGCACTACTCCGCGATGCTGGGCGTTCAGGTCGACGCGGCAACCACTCGCGATATCGAGCCGGCCGGCATCGATACGATCGTACTGGCCATCGGCGTGGCCGCGGGCACCTTCTTCATTTTGTTACTGACGCTGATCGCCGCCCTTCACGATCGTAGACTCGAAGCGTTGGCATTGCGGGCCGCTCTGCAAAGCGAACAACAGCTGCGCGCAGTCCTGGACAATCTGCCGATCGGCGTGCTGGTCGCGGCCGCGCCCGCCGGCGAGATTCGGTTTGCAAATGCCGAGGCGGAACGTTTGCTGGGCCGGCCGATCGAGGCGCAAGCGATTTGGGATCAGCAGATCGCCGGCGGCGTGGTCGACCAGATGGGCAACCAGCGGCCGCCCAAAGACTATGTGCTCTATAAAGCGATGACCGAAGGCCGTCGCATCGGCCCGCACCTGCAAAGCTATCGCCGGCCCGACGGCGAAGTCGTGCAGTTCGAGACCACTGCGGCTCCAGTGCAAGCGACCGGCGATGCTCCACTCACGGTCGCTGCGTTTCACGACGTCACGGCCAAGCTGGCCGCCGAACAACGAGCCGCCGATGCCATCGCCGCGCAGTCCGAAGCGGAAGCGGCTCTGATGCACGCTCAACGACTCGACGCGCTCGGCCGCTTGACCGGCGGCGTCGCGCACGATTTCAACAATCTGCTGACGGTGGTCATCGGCGCACTGGATGTCATTCTCAAGCATCCAGAGAACGCGGCCCGTCGCAAACGGCTCGGCGAAGCTGCGCTCGCCGCCGCACGCCGTGGTGAACGACTCACGGCGCAACTGCTTGCATTCGCTCGTCGTCAACCGCTGCAGCCGCAGGCCTGCGATCTCAACGTCCTGATCCGCGAGTGCGAGCCGCTGTTGAAACGCGCGACCGGCGAATCGATCTCGCTGGTGATGCGTTTGTGCTCCGACGAAGCGGTCGCGCTGATCGATCCCGCGCAGTTCGAAGCGTCGATGTTGAATCTGCTGGTGAACGCGACCGATGCCAGCGTCTCCGGCAGCGAAATCATCGTGCAGACCAAGGTCGTGGAGCTGGCGGCCGACGAATTGCCGAATCTGGCGCGAGGCCGCTACCTGGAAGTGAGCGTCGCCGATCGTGGCGAGGGCATGAACGAAGCGGTGATGAGCCGGATCTTCGAGCCCTTCTTCACGACCAAGGCGGCCGGCAAGGGCACCGGGCTCGGCCTGAGTCAGGTGTATGGATTCGTGCGTCAGTCCGGCGGCGAAGTCGAAGTGCGCAGCGTGCTGGGCGCGGGCACGACGTTCAGCATCTATTTACCGATCGGTGCCACCCTGCCCGTGCCGGAGTCGACGCCCGATCGCATCGTCCAACCGGTGAACACGGGTTGGAATGTTCTGCTGACCGAAGACGATCCTTCGGTCGGTGGCATCGTGGAAGTCATGCTCGCGGATCTCGGCTACCGCGTGCTTCGTGCCGCGAATGCGGAGGAAGCGCTGCGCGTTCTGAACTCGGATGTGAGCATCGACGTACTGCTGAGCGATGTGGTCATGCCCGGCGGCATCAGCGGCGTGGAACTGGCCAAACAAGCCCAGCAGCTGCGACCGGGCATCAAAATCCTGCTTAGCTCCGGCTATGCCGGAGAAACATTGGAAGAATCGCTCGCGCACGGCGGCGACTGGCCCTTCCTCAGAAAACCTTATCTGGCGAACGAGCTGGCCGATGCGCTGGAGGGACTGCGCGGCCCCGGTGGCGACGATCACCTCGAACGGCGAACTGGCTGACGCCTCACTGATCGAAAGTCGCCGTCTCCTTGCCTTTCGTCGAGTCGAGCCCGAGCACTTTCTGCATCCCCATCGCCCCGACGAAGATGGCGTTGTGAATTTCGGCGTCGGTCAGATTCGCGCCGTCGAGCCACGCATTCCCCAAGTTGGCTCCCGTCAGATTGGTTCGACTCAGATTGGCGCGAGTAAGATCGGCCTCGCGCAGATCGGCATAGCTCAAGTCCCCTCGCGACAGATCCGCACCGATCAACTTCGCACCTTTGAGCGAGGCATGCGTGAGCACGATCCGGATCAATCCCATCGGCTGATTCCGCATGTCCGCGCCCGACTTCAACTCGGATAAATTCGCGCCATCCAGATTGGCGGAGTCGAGCTTACTCATGAGCCGCGCGCCGCGCAGATTCGCTCCAGACAGATTGGCTCTGTCCATCAACACGCCGAAGATGCTCGACTCACGCAGGTCCGCGTTGACCAGCACGGTGCCTCGCATCAGCGTCAGATCCAGATTGCAGTGAGCCAATCTGGCATTGGAAAGATTGGCGCCGTCGAAGTTGGCACCAAACAATCGGGCACCGCGGAAATCGACACCGGACAGATCGACACCCGCCGCTTGCAGATTGGAAAGGTCCTTGGTGCCGGACTCGAGCTGCGATATCACTTGTTGCCGGGTGACCGGCTCCGCAGCAAATAACGAATCGGCGGCACATATGAGATAAGCCAGCCACAGACCGACGACGATCGGCCTGCAATGCCACAAAGCGTGTGGATGTTTCCTGGAAAGCACGTATCGGCTCCGGCCCAGAAACGTTACATCGCTGCGATGACTGTATCACTGTGCCGGTGTGTGCCGTAACACTGTCACCCACTGACACATTGTGAGCTGTTGCTCCAACCACACGACCGCGCACTCCATCCGCTCTTCGTTGCAAACAATGCGCCGATGCATATCGATTGCCTACGGACCGAGCGCGATGTGCAAGCGCACCGAGCCAATCCCAAAGTGGCATAGCCCTTGCTACAAGTGGGCAACGGGCAACACCGTTCAGGGGATAATCATGCGCATCAAAGAACGCAGAGATGGATCGACGCATATTTTGTGGTACACGGCAGCAGCCGTATTCGTAGCAAGTATCTCGCCACGCCCCGCAGCAGCAGTCGAAGTCGCCGCCGGCGATTGGAAACTGACCGCCAGCGGCAACGTGAATGTTTACTACATCCATTCCAGTTGCGAAGACCAGACAACGCTAGGTATTACGGGCGGCCTCGCCTGTCGCGGCGCCGCCGGCGTGACCGACACCTCGTCGATCAGCAACGGCCTCCTGCCAGCCGCGCTCGCGATCGGCGCATCGACCACCCAGAAAGGCCTGGATCTGTCGGTGACTTTCGGCTTCTATCCCGGCATCAGCACCAACGACGGCAGCCCGAATCTGCAGCAAGGCGCGCCGTTGCTGAATACCGCGCTGGGCACGACTGCCATCGACATGCGCCAGGTCTTCATGACGTTCGGTAACAAACAAATCGGCGAGTTCAAGCTCGGGCGTGACATCGGCCTGTTCGGCGCCGATGCGATCTTGAACGACATGACGCTGCCCGGTGTCGGCGGGGGCAACGGCAACTATGCGGCGCCGGCCAACACGTCACTGGGCTCGATCGGCCTGGGTTACATCTATGCGGACTGGCTCGGCCAGATCAACTACACGACGCCGAGCTTCGGTGGCTTCAAGCTCACGGTCGGTGTGTTCGATCCGCTCGAGCCCATCACCCAAGGCACGCCGACGCCGGAAGGCAGTCCCGGCTACCATGCCAAGGTCGCGTTCAAAGCGGACAAGTTCTATCTGTCCGCCAGCTTCATCTCACAGAAGCACGAAGGCCCGCTCAACGTCGGCGACTTCGACAGCACTGGCTGGGACGCCGGCGGCAAGGTCACGCTCGCCGGTCTGGAAGTGATGGGCTGGTACTACAGCGGCAAAGGCATGGGCACGACCGCGTTGTACCTGTTCGGCGCGACCGCCCTCGGTCAGGAACGCGACTCCGATGGCTTCCTTGCTCAGGTCACTTATAAATTCGGCGATCTCAAAGTCGGCGTGAACTACGGCGAGAGCAATCTGGATCTGGCTTCCGGCGAGGCCCCTTCGGACCTGGTGAAAAAGAACGACAAATACACCGGCGGCGTCTATTACTCGTTGACCGAGAATCTGACGCTGATCGGCGAATACTCCAAGATCAAAGCGGAATCTCACAACGGCATCAAGAACGAAAGCGACAATTTCAACCTCGGCGCTTATCTGTCGTTCTGAGGAACGGCACTGGCGGGCGGCGCTCTGCGGAATCGAGCGCCGCCCGATGACAACGTTCTCGACCCCGTGCTATACGAGCAACGCCCGCCAGGACGAGCGGCCTCGGTAGCGCACGGGGGAAGGACATGGACGCCGACGCAGCTGTCATTCCGCTGCAGCTTCATCCCTTGGGATTCATTGAAGCGTTCACGCAACTCGGCGCGAATCTCACCGCTCTGCTACGCGGCACTGGCATCTCGCACGCGATGCTCGACGATCCGCGAGCCCGCATTTCATATGCTCAGCAAGCGCGGCTGATTGGCAACGGGTTGGCGCGATGCCGTCAGCCCGGGCTCGGCCTGATCGTCGGTCAGATGTTCGATTGGAGTTATTACGGGACCGTCGGCGGCGTCGTTCAATGCAGCCCCAGCCTGCGTGCCGCCGGCGAAGCATTCCAACGTTATCTGATGATCGCGCAACCTTGGTACGCATTCCGCGGCCGGCGGCCGACAACATATCTGGATCTCGACGGCATGATCGTGTGCCCGCTCCACTGCTTTCCGGCCGGCGAGGCTTCCGCGCCATTGCGTCAGTTCGAAGGCGAATTCCGACTCGCCACGCAACTTCGCCTCTGGGATTCCTGTGGCAACAAAGCGGCACCGGACACGTCCATTCATGTGTGCCTCAGTCACGGCGAGCCCCGCCATGTCCACCTGTATCACGCACTCCCCTGCAGTTCGATTCGCTTCGACTGCGCCCGCTCATATATCGCCGCGCATCGACACTTCGTCCTGGAGCCGTTCCGTCCGTTTCGTCGCCGCGCGTTCGACCGCATCATCCAACGCTGCGAGCAGGAACTGAACGAGTCGCAAGTCGAGCCCAGTTATCGAGCGAAGGTGCGCTGGCATGTGTTCGCCGGATTCAACAAGCGTCCGCCTCTCAAAGAGATTGCGTCGATGCTGAGCGTGACGCCCCGCGCTCTGACACGGCGGCTCGCCAGCGAAGGCGCGACCTTTCGCGGCATCGCTCATGAAGTTCGCATGGAGCTCACGGCACATCATCTGCGCTGCTCGCACTTGAGCGTCGATCAGATTGCGGAACTGATGGGCTTTTCGTGCGCGTCGAGCCTTCGTCGCGCCATACGGAACTGGAGCGGAATTGCAGCCGGCGCCATGCGAGCGACGCCGCCTGAGAAAGTCACGCGCCAATTAGCGACTAAAGCGGTAAGTCGTGTCATAGCGCGCTCGTAGCACCACTCCTTAGGATCGGCCCGTCACATCAGGGGGGACGATCCATGAAGCATCCATGCCTCGGAATTCTGCTCGCCATGTCGGCGCCACTCGTGCACGCCGATGTGATTTTCCAGGAAGCCTTCGGCTCCGGCCTGGGGCAGTTCACATCGACCGGCACTGTATCGACAACGACCGGCGCCGCCCGCATGCGCGGCAGCTTGCTTGGCGAGGATGGCGCGATCGTGTCGACAGCCATCAATGCGCAAGGTTTCACTGACATTTCCCTGAGCTTCGATCGCTCGTCGTCGGGGCTGGATCTCGGCGAGGCCGGCACCGCGGCGGTCTCCATCAATGACGGCGCCTTTGTCACGCTCGAGTCGAGCCGAACGGTGTCCGGTAGAGCCACCTATTCTCTCGGTGCTTCGGCGGCGAATGCCACACGCATCGTTCTGCGCTTCAGCGTCAGTGCGAACAGCACGCTCGAAACCTACGACGTGGACAACGTCGCGCTGTCAGGCACTCGAGGCGGCGGCAACCCTGGCGGTCCGCGACCGGCGCTCGGCGAGTTCGTGACATTCGAGACCGGGCAAGTCCGGCCGCTCGCATTGTCCAGCAACGGCTCGCGTTTGTACGCCGTCAACACCCCGGACAATCGCGTAGAGGTCTTCGACACGACCGGCGCCACACCGATTCCGATCGAGTCGATTCCGGTGGGATTGGAACCGGTCGCGGTGGCCCTCGCCAACGACAACGAGCTGTGGGTCGTCAATCATCTCTCGGATAGCGTGAGCATCATCGACGTGTCGTCGAGTCCGGCGCGAGTCGTCAATACGCTGCTGGTTGGCGACGAACCACGCGACATCGTATTCGCCGGCACTGCCAATGCCTGGGCATTCATCACCGCCGCCCATCGCGGCCAGAACGCCCCGTTCAATCCACAGCTGACGACGGCAGGCGTCGGTCGCGCCGATGTCTGGGTCTTCGCTCGAAACAATCTCGGCACGAAACTCGGCGGCGCGCCCGCCACTGTTCTCAACATGTTTGGCGACACGCTGCGCGGACTGGCGCGAACGGCGGATGGCAGTCGCGTGTACGCCGCCGTGCTGAACTCCGGCAATCGAAGCACGGTGCTCACAGATGACATCGGCGAAGGCGGCATCTCCAAGCCACCGCCATTCAACGCAGCCGACGGCACCACGCAGCCAGGGACCGGGCTGATCGTGCAGTTCAATGGTACGAACTGGCTCGACGGCGGCGATCCGCGGACCGGCGTGGCACCGCAGATCTGGAACAATCGGGTGAAGTTGAATCTGCCCGACTACGACGTGTTTGCCATCGATGCGACGGGCACGTTGCCCCAGGTCACGAGCCGGATCAGCGGCGTCGGCACGACGTTGTTCAACGTTGCGGTGAATCCGCGCACCGGTGTCGTCTACGTCAGCAACACTGAGGCGTTGAACCGTACGCGATTCGAAGGCCCAGGCACCCGCGCGACCACAGTTCGCGGTCACTTCGCAGAAAGCCGAATCACAGTCATCAACGGCACCTCGGTCGCGCCCCGTCATCTCAATAAACACATCACGAGCTATGCCAGCAGTGTCGGCACGGCTGCGGAACGCGCGCTGAGTCTGGCCACGCCGCTTGAAATGGCCGTGAGCGGTGACGGCAACAACTTGTTTCTGGTGGCGATGGGCTCGAGCAAGCTCGCTCGCTTCAACACCGCGCAGTTGGAGGCGAACACGTTTACTCCGGCAGCCGCCAATCAGCTGACACTTTCCGGCGGCGGCCCAACCGGCGTCGTGCTGGATGAGACGCGTGGGCGCGCCTACGTGCTGACGCGCTTCGACAATGGCATTTCCGTCGTCAACACGGCGCAATTCACCGAGGCCGCGCACATCCGCATGTTCAATCCCGAGCCAGCGGTGATCACGAGCGGCCGGCCATTCCTGTACGACGCCAATCTCACGTCGAGCCGCGGCGACTCGTCGTGCGCCGGCTGCCACATCTTCGGCGACATGGATCATCTCTCCTGGGATCTCGGCAATCCCGACGAGACGCTGGTGCAGAACCCGACGCCGTACAACGCCAACATTCCGATCATCGGTCGCAATCGGAATCTGCATCCGATGAAGGGACCGATGACGACTCAGAGTCTGCGCGGCTTGAAAGGCAACGGCCCGATGCATTGGCGCGGCGATCGCACCGGCGTAAACCGTGACGCGAACGAAACGCTCGAAGAACAGTCCTTCGAAGACTTCAACGTCGCATTCACCGGCCTGCTCGGCCGCTCGTCGCAGCTCACCGATGCGGAGATGGATGCGTTCGCGAAGTTCGCGCTACGACTGACCTATCCGCCGAACCCCATCGCGAATCTGGACAACACGCTCACTACCCTTCAGGCGCAGGGTCAGCAGATCTATAACACCGTCACTTCCGACACGCTGACCACGTGCAACGGTTGTCACGTCGTGAATCCGGCGCAAGGCCGCTTCGGCACCGACGGCACGATGGCGATCGAAGGCGCGGGCGTCGATGAAGACTTCAAGATTCCGCATCTACGGAACATGTATCAGAAGGTCGGCATGTTCGCCGAGAACACGCAGACCTCCTCGGCCGTGCTCGGCGATCAGATTCGGGGCTTCGGCTTCGACAACTCCGGTGCGTCAGGCACGGTCAGCTTGTTCTTGAGCGCACCGGTGTTCACCTTGAATGCGACTCAGCGATCTCAGGTGGAGCAGTTCGTCCTGGCCATGCCGTCCGAGATGAATCCCATCGTCGGTCAGCAAGTCACGGTGACGCCGGCGAACGTGACGCAAAGTGATGTGGTCGCGCGCGTGAATCTCCTCGTCCAGCGCGCGTTAGTCACGAGCCCGCGGCCGGAATGTGAGCTGGTCGCCAGGGCAGTGATTCAGAACGTCGCCAAGGGCTGGATCATGAAGAGCAATCAGAGCTTTGTGCCGAACGCCGCGTCCGAAGCGGCACTGACGCTGCAAGGGTTGTTGAATCAAGTGAGCTCGGCGGGAACGACAGTGACCTTCACCTGCGCGCCGCCGGGAAATGGCTCGCGCATCGGTGTGGATCGCGATTCGGACAACGTGCTCGATCGGGATGAGACCTAAGCGTCCGATACTCCATGAAGCCCATGACAGAGCAGCAAATGAAATTGACGTTTCGGGGCGTATTTGCCCATCTATGGTAATTCGGTGGACGACCGTGCTATATCCCCTCCGCCGTCAATTCCGTCACGAGCGACCTGCAGCTGCAGAACGGAACACGCGCAAATCATCAACATGCACGATGCATCAGGGGATACACATGGAAAGGAAGAACATCCGCCGCAGATGGGCCATCGGACTGGGTTTGCTGGTGCTGGCCGCCGGCGCGCACGCGCAAACGAATCCCTATCAAAAGGGACCCGATCCAACTTCCGCGTCGTTGAATGCAACGAGCGGTCCGTTCAGTGTCGCAACCTCCAGCGTGTCGAGTCTCGGCGCGGTCGGTTTCGGTGGCGGCACGATCTACTACCCGACCGCTACCGGCACGTACGCCGTGCTGGCGATCTGCCCGGGCTTCACCGCGACTCAATCTTCGATCGCGTGGCTCGCGCGCCGTATAGCGACGCACGGCTTCGTCGTGATCACCATCGATACCAACACCACGCTCGATCAACCGCCGAGCCGCGCGACGCAGTTGATGGCGGCGTTGAACTACGTCACCAACTCCAGCAGCGCCGCTGTTCGTGCCAAAGTCGATGCGTCCCGTCGCGGTGTCGCCGGTCACTCGATGGGCGGTGGCGGAACGTTGTATGCCGCTCGTGATAATCCGTCGTTGAAGGCGGCGGTGCCGTTAACGGCATGGAGCACGCTGAAGTCTTTCTCGAGCATGCAGGTGCCGACGTTGGTGGTGGGTGCGGAGGCCGACACAATTGCGCCGGTCGCGTCGCATTCCATTCCGTTCTACAACAGCCTGTCGGACTCTCTCGACAAGGCCTACGCGGAGCTGAACGGCGGCACGCACTTCGCGCCCAACAGCACCAGCACCCCGATCGGCCGCTACTCGGTGGCCTGGGTCAAGCGTTTCATGGACAACGACACTCGTTACACGCCGTTCCTGTGCGGCGCGCCTCATCAGAGCTACGCCACGGCGCTGGTGTTCTCGGACTATCGTTCGACCTGTCCGTACTGAGAGCCCTCGCCAGGATGGCGGCCGCAACGCCGCCATCCTTTCCGACCGAGTCAGGAGCGACCATGCGACATCGGGTTCTGGCCATCGTTTGTTTGCTCGTCGCCGTTGGCGCGGCGATCTTTTGGTGGCGGCGTCCGGAGGTTCAGCCGCCGGCTGAGCCACAAACATCGGCGACGCTCGCTGAAGGATCGACAACAAAGGCTGTCGCGGAGGAAGCGCCCGATACAAACATCGTCGCCCCCGACGCCGCTCCGCCATCAGACTCAACTCCGGGCAAGACCGACGCGAAACAACCGTTCCGCGTCGATAGCACCGGCAAGCTGGTCGTCGATGAACAAACTCGCCTCAACATGGAAGCGTTGTTCGCTCAGACGGACCGCGCCGACTTACCCGAAGCCCAACAGAACGCCACTGCGACACTGCCACCCGCCGCTGCCACCGAAGCCACGGCCTTGCTCGAGCGCTACGACAACTATTCCAAAGCACAGCGACAGTCGTATCCACCCGGCATCGCGCCGGCCACCGAGGAAGCCGCGCTCGCCGAGCTGGACGGTCTGCACGCGTTACGCGTCGCTCACTTCGGCCCCGACGTGGCCAAGGCGCTCTACGGCGTCGAAGAAGACACCACGCGCTCGCTGATCGATCTCATGCGTCTGGAAAAGGATCAAAGTTTGACCCTTCCAGAGAAAGCTGAGCGTGCGCAACAGCTCCACGACGGGATCACGGCCCGGCAACAGCGCCGGCCCTAGAAGAATCCATTCACCTGCGCGAAATAAATCTTCCGGTTCTGCAAATCGTTCTGAGGAATGCCGTCGTACACGCGTGCACCGACGCGCAGCTGTAGAAACTGGAACGGCACATATTCCCAAACCAGGCTGAACCGGTTCTGCTCGTCTTCGTCCACGTCGGTATCGGGCTCGAACACTTCAGCGGTGAGCTTGAGATTCTGGCCACGGGTGATCAGCCAGTTGCCCTCGATCAATCCCACCCATTGTTTGCGTTCGGTCGGGCCGAGCGTTTCGTCCTTCAGATAGTCGGCTTCGGCGAGCCAGGCGATCGGGCCGGTGCGAACGCCCGCGAACACGCCCTGCATCTGGCGGTTGCCTTCGTCCGTGTGGTTGTAATTGAAGCCCGCGCCCACGCGCCAGATGCTCTGCACGTGCTCGGCTCGCAAACTCACCTGCTTGCCCTCGTCAGTCTCGGGGCCGCTGGCCGTGCCGTTGGAGACGGCGAGTTGCGCGGACCATTGGGCCGATTCATATCCCACCTGCACGCCGCGATCGGGCGTCGCAAAGTTGATGCCGGTCACCTGACGAATGAACGCATCGTCATCTTCGAGCCGCAAGCCGTACGGCAAATAGAACTGGCCCATCTGAACGTTCCATTGCTGATCTTTGGTCGTGTAACGAGCGAACGCCTCCAGGTTGGTACTGCCGCCCGGCGCGAGGCGTTGATCGATGTAAACAGCCAGGCGATCGGGAATCGCGGTGACCGCAAGGTACGCACGCAACTCTTGAAGCTCGAACTCAGAGGCAGCGCGCGTATTCGGCACATCGGTGTAAGTTGCATTCGCGCGCAGATTGCCACCGAGCGCGACAAATGAATTCAACACACCGGTCCATGCATCCGTTCCCGTGCCTTCGATTCGACGTGCCGGCAACGCGCTCTGTGCCCACGCATTACCGAAAGCGTTCCGCATGCCACCGCCGGTCGGATTGAAATGACAGCTCGCGCACTTCAGTCCTTCGCGAACGGCAAAGTACGGCTCGGCCTGGGCAACGTGCGCGCTGGCGAGGACGACGAAGGCGACGAGCGCGCAGATCTTCCGAAACACCATGCTCGACCTCATCGCGTCATCTCCACCGTGAAGCGCAATACAAAATCCCCGCCGGGCACACCGTCGCCATCGCCGTCGATGGGACGGGCCTGCATATCGGCCAGTGCGACCGGTTCGGTGCCACTGATGCGTAACTCATAAGAGTCCGCGGCGAGCGGCGCACGTGGAGTAATCGATAGAACAGTGGGCAGATCGGAGCGAACCGTCGCGTCGACGGGCACCGACACTTCGTTGCCGGAATCGAAGTTGCCGTCGCCGCCGCTGGCGCGCAGCTGAATCAGATTCGATTGCAGCAGCGACGCGTCGAGCTGGACGTCCGAGACGACGACAATGTCGCGCACAGGCGCAGGCACCGTCTCGTCGCGCGCGGGCGAGACAGCCGTCAGCGTCACTAACTCAAAGCGCGTCTTCGAGCCGCCGCCACCGCCGCCCGCGCTCGTGCTATTCGGCGCGCCATCCGTAATCCACTGTCGAATGACCGCGATCGTCTCTGGCGGCAAGGCAGGTTGATTGAGCGGCATGCGCCCGCCGCGTGCCGCCGTGCCTTCCAGCTTTTGAATCAGATAACTCGCGTTGGGATTGCCTGGCTGCACTCGCCGCAGCTCCGGCACTTCGACACTCGGCGCATTTACGAGCAGCGCATAGGACGCGCCTTCGTCGAGCCTCAATCCCAACGGCGCAGCCGCACCCGCATGACAGGCGGTGCAAACAGGCGTGAAGACATTCGCCTGAATGGATTGAAACGTTGGCTGCAACGTGCCGGTACTTTCTCCTTCCGGTCGACCGTTCTCATCCAGTCCTTTGCCGTCGCCAGCGCAACCGGCGAGTGCACACGTCATGCACATCGCCAAGAGCTTCGCCTTTCTCATGCATCACCCAGGCGTTGTTGTTCGTCGCATGAGTGCCCGCGCACGCGCGTCGAGTTCAATGGCCCGCGTTGAACTTTCCAAACGACGCTCAGGTACTCATGAGCACAACCCTTGACAGTCACGCTCGTGGGGAATCGACATGCAGCTACGAAGAGCCGTGCAAATTTCACTCGCGGTCGCAACGATCGTGGTCAGCGGCTGCGGCGGAGGTGGCGGAGGCTACGGAGGCGGAAGTTCGAGTCAGGGCATGTCGCAAGCCGCGGCACCGACAGCAACGGTGACTGCACCGAGCGGGCCCTCTCTCAACAGAACCGTGCAATTGACAGCCACCGCTACCGCTGGCGCAGGTATCAATCGCGTGGAATTTCTCGTCGACGGTAACGTCATCGCGACCGACACCACCGCTCCCTACGAGGCGAGCTGGGACACATCGACAGTCGCCGATGGCTCGCATTCACTCACCGCACGCACGGTCGACAGTGCAAATGCTTCGACGACATCAACCGCAGTCTCGATCACTGTGCTCAACCTCCCCGTGATCGATGTGACGACAACTTCGGCCGAAGTGTTTCCGAGCACAGGCTCCGCTGCCACGGGCACCGGACAGCTCACGTTCAATCTGGTGACAGGCGCCGTGACAGGAGGTGTGACACTCACAGGCATCACGGCGACGATGGCGCACATTCATAACGGCATCGCCGGCACCAATGGACCGGTGATCGTCAACTTCGTGCAAAGCGGCACTGATCCGAATCGCTGGGACGCCGAATCCGGCGCCACGCTGACGGCCGACCAGGTGACCGCGCTGCTCGCCGGTCAGTTGTATGTAAACGTGCACACCGCCGCCTTCCCCAACGGCGAGATTCGCGGACAGATCCGGCCGCAAGGAATCGCCGTCGCCGTGGCGACATTAGATGACAGCCAGGTGGTGCCGCCTGTGACCAACTCGGCCACCGGCTTCGCCGCCATGACCGTCAACGAAACAGCGAACACGGCGACGGTGCATGTGCAAACAACCGGCGTGGACGATGCAACCGAAGCTCACGTGCACAACTCACCTGCCGGCCAGAATGCGTCCGCGCCATTGTTTTCGTTGATGAAGGACCCGACCGCCCCCACGCATTGGCTGCTGGAAGGACAAGCGGTCACGCAAGCCGATCGAGATGCGCTGGCCGCTGACAATCTGTATGTCGATGTGCATACGCCGGCCGCACCGGCTGGCGCACTGCGCGGTCAGCTGTCGCTGAATACCGAGCCCGCGACCAACACCGCACCGACACTCACCCAACTGCAATCCACGATCTTCACGCCGATTTGTTCGGGATGTCACACCGGCGGTGGCAGCTCGCTGCCCTCTTCGATGAACTTGAGCAACGCCGCCGCAACGTTTGCTGCGATTGTAGGTGTCGCAAGTACAGAACAGCCTTCGGTGATGCGCGTCAGCGCCGGCAATCCGGATACGAGTTATCTGGTTCACAAAGTCGAAGGTGCGTCCGGCATCAGCGGCGGTCGCATGCCGCTGGGCGGCGCGCCACTCGATCCGGCATTGATCGCGAATCTTCGGGCGTGGATCACGGCGGGTGCCCAAAACAATTGATGCAAGCGAAGCCTTTGACCTTGGGCAACGACTTTTGACAGTACGCATCGGGCCGTCGAAACGCGTATGCTGCTGGTCCCGGGAATGCTCTCGGACTAGCAGCGCGCCCACGGCCCGACATGAGCACGTTCACTTCGCCCACTGCTCGACACTTCGTTGCATGCGTCGTGTGCCTATTGATCTTGAGCGCCCCGCTGCGCAGTGCACGAGCTGAAATCAAATGGACCGGTTCGCTGGCGTTGACCAGCGATTACATTCAGCAAGGCATCTCGCAGACGCAGGGCGAGCCGGCACTGCAAGGCGGAGTGCGCGCCCAGTTCGATGAGCGCTGGACCGTCGGCGCCTGGGCCTCCGCGATCGATCGTTATCACGGCAAAGGCGGCAGCACGGAGATCGATGTGTATGCGGGCCGCGCCTGGCGACTCAATCCCGAATGGATCGCGTCGCTGACCGCCACGCATTATTTCTATCCGAACGACCTGCCCTATGTGAACTACGATTACGACGAAGTCACCGCGTCGCTGGGCTATCGATCCATGGCGTTTGCAACGGTGGCCTGGTCGCCGAACTATGGCGACGCAAGTTATGAGGGCTACGCGGACGACCGTTCGACGCTGTCGTATGAATTGAGTGCCAACCAACCCATTCTGCGCGGCTGGTCCGGCAATGTCGGCGTCGGCTATCGGGACTTGAGCGAGCTGTTCGATGAGTCGTATTGGTACGGCCACGCCGGGCTGATGCTGTCGACCGACCGGTTCACCGTGCATCTCACTTATACCTACGTGGACCGCACGGCCCGCGAGCTGTTCGGTCACGACCGGGCCGCCATTACCTGGTTGGGCACAGTGATCTGGAGATTCGGCAACCTGCATTGAACCGCTTGGCCTGCCCGGGGTACCTACCCGCGTGATGACGCGTATCCACAACGAATCGGGTCCGAGACTGGCGACGGTCGCCAAGCCGTCCGCGCTCAGCAATAACGAAGCTGAGCTGGCACTGATCCGTCGTGTGAGCCTGCGCGACCGCACCGCCTTGCGCGAGCTGTATCTGCTCTATCACCGCCGGCTGTCCCGTTTCCTGATGCGACTGACGCAGCGGCAAGACCTCGCCGAGGAAGTCATCAACGATACGTTGCTGGTGGTATGGAACAGTGCCGACCGTTTTCGCGGCGACTCGCGGGTCTCCACCTGGATCGTCGGGATCGCCTATCGACGCGCGTTGAAAAGTATCCGGCGACGACGCTCGTTCGAGCTGGTCGAGCTGGAAGCCACCGATTCGCTGGTCGGCGTCGACAATCTGCAAGCTTGCGAAACTCAGGAATGGATCGAAGAGGCCCTGGAAGAGCTGCCGCTCGAGCAACGCCTGTGCCTGGAGCTGGCGTATGTGCTCGGTCACTCCTGCGAAGAAATCTCGGTGATCACCAGCTGCCCGGTCAACACCGTCAAGACACGCTTGTACCATGCCCGCCGCAAACTGAGCGTGCTGTTGCCACGACTGGCCGGCGCTGCTCAGAGCCCGCCCCAAGGCAATAACTCGAGCAAGTGACAAATCGCATGCCCGCCCGAATGCACGCCAACCATGAACACTGCTGGGAGTTGATTCCCTGGGTCGTGAACGGCCGCGCTTCCGACGCCGAACAACGCGCTGTGCTGACTCATGCCGAAAGCTGCGCCGAGTGTCGCGAAGAATTGGAACGACACCGCGTGCTTCACAGTCAGATGCGGGGCAACGACGATGTGATTGCGGCACCGAATGCGTCGTGGCAGAAACTGCTCGCGCAGATCGATACACAACCGGCAACGCCGGTATCCGAATCCCGCAAAGTCCGTCGGCCGTGGCTGATCGCTGCGCTGTGGTTGCAGCTGGTTGCTATCGCCGCGCTCGCGGGCGCGTTATTCACTTCCATCCGCCAGCCGGAATACAAAACGCTTTCGACGCCGACGCCTGAAGCCGCCGATCCGCGCGCGGCCGTGCGCGTGGTGTTCGCTCCCGATGCGTCGTTGAACAAGGTCAACGAGCTGCTACGACAGATCGAAGGCAACATCATTGCCGGGCCCAGCGAGGCCGGCGTGTACACGCTGTCGGCGCCGGCCGGCAAGGACGTGCAACGAATCATCGTGACGTTGCGTGCTCATCCGGAAGTTCTGTTTGCGGAGCCGAGTCAGCCGGTCGTCGGAACCTACCAATGAAACGCCTGGCTGCTCTGCTCGCGATGCTCGCCCTCGCCGGCTGCATGCAGCTCGCGCGCGATGGCACCGAAGAGGAACTGATTCGGACGCATCCTGAGCGCTTCGTCGTTATCACATTACACAACACGGACACGATGCCTTCGGCCCGTGCCGGCTCCTCACCGCGCGATTACGGCGCGGCCATGCCCTACGCGATCGCGCCCACGACTCGCGCGATGGCGTCGCAACTCGCCACGTACTACCGGATGAAACCGGTCCGCGAGTGGCCCATCGCGCAGTTGAGCGTTCATTGCATCGTGTATGAGATGAATGCCGGCGAATCGCAGTCCGATTTGCTTCGACGACTTCGCAGCGATGCGCGAGTGGAATCGGCGCAGCCGTTGAATTCGTTTGCCACGCTCAGCAGTGCCGACACCGCGGCCTACAACGATCCGTATGCCGGGCTTCAAGGCAGTCTGGCCGCGATGGGCGTGCCTCAGGCACACACCTGGTCACGAGGCAAAGGCGTGAATATCGCGGTCATCGACACGGCCGTGGACACCTCACATGCCGATCTCGCCGGCAGCCATATCTCTGTCAGCAATTTCACAGGACAACGCCCACGCCCGGCCGCTCATGGCACGGCAGTGACCGGCATCATTGCCGCAACTGGCGGCAATCATCTTGGAATCGTTGGGATCGCCCCCGAAGCGGACGTGCATGCGCTGGCGGCATGCTGGGCCGATACAGCCAATCCGGCGCAAGCGGTCTGTGACAGCTTCACGCTCGCCATTGCCCTGGCCAGGGCCATCGAGTTGAAAGCTCACATCGTGAACCTGAGCCTGGGCGGGCCCAGCGATCCGTTGCTTCGTCGGCTGGTCGAGCACGGTCTGGCACGCGATATGATTTTCGTGGCGGCGCTGCCGAGCTCGGGCGCGGCGACGGGCTTTCCGTCGGAAATTCCTGGCGTGGTGGTCGTCGATGCGGTCGGACACGAGCACAGCGCCCGGAATGTTCTGCTGGCGCCCGGCACCGACGTGCTCACGCTCGTCCCGCAGAATGGTTATGACTTTGTTTCCGGCAGCTCGATGGCGGCGGCCAATGTTTCGGGCGGCATCGCCCTGTTACTGTCACATCGCTTGAAAGCGGACGAAGTCCGCGATGTGCTGGCCCAGACCGCCCCGAGCGGCGACAGCATCAATCTATGTGTGGCCCTCGCCGGCCGCCAGGCCAGCCAGCGCTGTCTGAACGCCTCGACCGCCAGCACCCACTAACTAAAGCGGGGTGGGCTGTTTTTTTCCGCGCGCAGGAATACTCTATCCCTTGCCTTCACGCAGGGGGGCACCATGGCGCTTTCTGGCCTTCTAGAGTCGAAGAACGCGCAACGCACGGTCGCGGCCAGTGCGTCGGGTGCGCTTCACCTCATGATTTTCATCGTCGCCTTCGTATTGGGCGGCAAGCAGGACGGCATCGGTTCCAACGACCAGTCCTTCGCACAACTGGTCCTGATTGAAGCGCCCGATGTCGATCGGGCCGAAGGCGTCGAGCTGCGGCCGATCGAGCCGATGCAGGCATCGACGCTGCCGGCCGATATCTCGGTCACCATGCCCGAGCTGCCGCTGCCCTCTTCCGAGGCAGTCCGGAGCAACCCGGCGGACGAGGAACTGACGCCGCCCGATGTCGAAACTCAGCCCATGCCGCCGGTCGCGCCCGTGGTGGACAAGCCCGAGGTGACGTTCCTGGCGTCGATTCAGGAACAAACCTCACTTCCCCAGCGCCTGGCCAAGCTCGCCGAAGAGCTCCAAAGCAAGCCCGAGACCCCGCTGCAGTGGGAACAGGACGGCAGGCAATACACCGCCAAAATGGTGTGGGAACGTGCGCGGGACGGGACCGCACTCGATCGGGTCGTCGCCGAAGTGAGCGCGTCCGATCACGGCAAGCTCATGTCGACGCGGATCATGCTCAAACGGCTCGCGTTCTCGCAGTTCACCCAGGTGGTGGATCGCTGGGATCCATTGGTCCAGCTGCACGATGACGTCATCGTCGGTCGTTTTCACAGCAATTCGCAGTTCAACGTGCTCCACGACGCCAAGGTCGGGCCGAAGTTTCTGGGCAAAGTCACGACCGCCGCGCGTAGTTTCGAAATGTCGGCCAGAGGTCGCAATCGCGAGTCGGATGTTTTCGTCGGCGGCATCGAAACGCGCACGAATCGGATCAATCTGCCCCAGTCGCTGCAGCCTTTCGCCTGGGCCCCTTACGATCCGGAAGCCCGCATCCATCAGCTGACGGATGACACGCGCATCCGCTTCTTCGCCGACGGTAGTTATATGTGGCGCACCCATGACGCGCCAGGCTCGGGCTATATGAACAAGCCTTCCGAGCATCCGGTGTACTTCGTCGGCAGCGTCGGTGCGACGCTGTACGTGCAAGGGGTGGTGGCCGGCAACATGCTGGTCTACTCGCCGACCAAGATCGTGATCGAGGACGATCTCACTTACGCCAACGACCCGCGCCGCGACCCGGAGTCGCGCGACTATCTCGGCCTGGTGAGCGATCGTTATATCGAAATCGCCTCGCCCGGCACGACCGGTCCTGGCGACCTGACGATTCATGCGGCCATTTTTGCTGGCCGCCGCTTTGTCGTGCGCGACATCGATCATCCGCGTGCGGCAACCTTGAGGATTTTCGGGAGCCTGTCGGCCGGCAGCCTGTCAGCCAGCGAGCCGCGCTACGCGACCGAAATCGAGTACGACCATCGTTTCGAGCAGCGACGGCCGCCGGGCTTTCCGATGACCACGCGCTATGAAGCCGAGCGTTGGAACGGTCAGTGGTCGCAGTCCTCGGAACGAATGGCCGACGACACGCTCTAATTGCAAGGCTAGGATTCGACCGGGTCCAGAAAACGGCTCGGAGAATTCATGGGACTGAATGGGGAATTGGGGGGAGACTGGCGCCGAACAGGTGCCGAGGGAGCTATGGCCCCACGTCTGTTTTTATTCGCGCTCGTAGCGCTGGCGCCTCTGGCGACGCTGGCGAATGACGTCGATGTTCCATCCGCACCGCCGCCGCCGGCCACCGCGGACAATAAAGTCGAGGAAGTCGTCGTCGCCGCCCCCGAGCCGCGTTACGTCGCTCCCACCCTGAGAGATCGCATCGGTCGAGTCTGGGCTCCCGTTTATATCAACGGCAAAGGCCCTTACAAACTGGTGCTCGACACCGGCGCCAACCGGACCGCCGTCATTCCCTCGCTCGCCAGGAAGATCGGCACCAATCCTGGAACGAACGTTTTGAAAGTGCTCGGCGCAACCGGCTCCTCCATCGTGCCCGCCATCAAGGTCGACAGCATCGAAGTCGGCGACCTGTTCCTCGGCGACCGCCAGGTCGCCATCGTCCCCGACGTGTTCGGTGGCGCTGAAGGCGTGCTGGGCGCGGACGGCCTCAGCGACAAACGCGTCCACATCGATTTCAAGAACGACCAGATTTCCATCCTGCGCTCCACCGGCCCGGTCCGCGCCAACGGCTACACCCGCATTCCCGTGAAGCTGCGCTACGGCCACTTGCTGATGTTCGACGTCAAACTCGCCGGCGTCCGCACTCGCGCCATGCTCGACACCGGCGCCCAAACCACCATCGGCAACAGCACCCTCCGCGCCGCCCTCGCAAAACGAAAACGCCAGGGCGTGGAGAACACCATCATCGGCGTCACTCTCGACGCCCAAAAAGGCGAAACCGTTCTCGCTCCCTCAGTAGAGCTCGGCGACCTCACCCTTCGCGGCATGCAGGTGACATTCGGCGATATGTATATCTTCGACGCCTGGAAGATGACCGATCAGCCGGCGCTGCTGATCGGCATGGATATCATCGGGCTGCTCGATACGTTGATCATCGACTACAAGCGGCGGGAGCTGCATCTGCGGGCTCGCGGCTAGAACTTCAACTCCCGTCGACTCACCGTACTAGCCTCGACCTCCGCCGCGGTTACCGGTCGGGACTTGCAATCGAAGCTGGTGTACAGCTGCTGTTGATCGCGGTAGTGAGGGTCGGGTTTGCCGTCGGGGGCGATGAAGCCGCTTTGGCCGGGGGGCGTGGCGTCGCACATGGACACTTTGCCGTTCTTGAAAACATACATCGCGTTCATCGAGCCGCGTTTCTGATTGGGCTTCGAGACGATCTTTTCGTCCGGGCTGCTCCAAGGCACTTCGGCCGGGCTCAGCGGGCTCCAGGTCTTCGGTTTGGTTTCGAGCAACCAGACAGAAGGATCGGCACCGTAGCGGGCACTCAGAGCTTTATCGGCTTCAGCCAGCGTGGCACGGATGAACTCGGCGGGAGCTTCGCCGTGCAGGAAGTCGAAGGGAGGAATCAAAGTACCGCCCTCGCCCTTTGCAAGCGCGAAGTACAACACCTGCGCGCCCAATGGCTGGCCCCAAGGGCAATTGAGCGATGAGCCTGCGCCGCCGCAGCCAGTGAGATATTTCTTCGGGATGTCGCGCGAATAGAAACGAGTCAGCGCGGTCGCCATCCATTCATAGTAAGCAGCCACGCCCGGCGACGTGTAGCGGCCGGACCGCGCGGCATCGTCTTCCTGCCCATCCCAGCCAATAATCGCTTCGGCAACGATACGTGCGCGGCTATCGGCCGCTTCATTCGCGACGGCGGCTCGAAGCAGCGGCACGAAGTACGGCTGCTGTTCGCTCGCATAAGAAGCCGTGCGATTGACGTCCCACACCTCCGCCACCGTCAGCTTCGGCTTCGCGTCGAACTGGCGGGTGATGGCGTCGACATGATTCAACTTCGACCACAGCAAGGTATCGGTGTTGAGCACATCGATGGACGGCCGGTTGTTCCAGTTGGCGATGTAACCTCGCTTCGGATTCATCACCCGCGCGTTATCGGCCGCCGGCTGAAAGCCGAGCCATTCGCGCTCGCCCGTGCCGGGCGTGGGCAACTGGATCTCGAAGTCCTTCGGACGGATCGGATAGCGGCCCGCCTGAATGTAAGCAATGTTGCCATCGCGGTCGGCGTAGTACTGATTCTGGTTGTTCGACTTGCGTGCAATCGCCGCCGACCATTCGCTGAAAGACTGCGCCTTCATCTCATCGTAGTACGCGAACATCGACTCGAGCTCACGCCCCGCCCAGGAGCGACGCTTCGCATAGGCAGTGCGGTTCTGGTCGTCGAAAGCGATCACCGGCCCATGCACGGTCGAATAGAGATCGAGCGTCACCGGCTGACCGTCGCGCACCTTGATCGTGACCGTGCGCTTCGTCATCGGCACCCACTTGCCTTTGAAACGATACTGGTGCGGGTTCGCCGGGTTGAGCTGCTCTTGATACACATCGATGATGCTGCCGGCGAGCGCGGTCCGTCCCCAGGCAATCGTGCCGTTGGTGCCGAAGTGCAAATACGGCAGGCCCGGGTAGGTCATGCCGGTGGCATCGAGGCCGGCACCGTGCAGCGACGCGCTCCAGATCATGCTGGGTACGTGATCGCCGACTTGCGGTCCACTCACCAGCACCGCATCGGCATCGACCAGCCGGCTGCGATTGACCAGCCAGGTATTGCTCGAATGCGGCGTGCGATCCGGCCCGGTCCCGCCCCACAAATTGATCGACTGACTCGCCTCGGCCATCGCCGCCGCCGGCGACAACGGTTTGAGCGATGACATCTCCGCCGGCTTGAATGCTCGGCCCGGCTTGCCAGCGCGACCTGACTCCTGATCTTCAATCTGGACGGTCAGCGGCGAGGAACGATCATCGCGCCAGCGCAAGGTCGCGAAGATCTTCTTTCCTTCAACATCGCCATGAGCGGCAATCAGCTCGGACAGCAACGCCGTGTTGGAAATCTGCGAGGTGTAATCGGAGAAACGAAACAGCAATTGCCCGACCCACGACATGGGCACATCGATATCGGTCCAGCGCTCGGGTTGAAAGCCGAAATCCTTGAACTGCTTCGGCAGCAGACGATCCGGATCGGCCAACACGTCGCGGATGCGTGCGTTGATGCCTGCGACCATGCCGTCGATCGCGAGTCGATGCTCGCCCTTCAGGGCCGCCAGCTGCGGTCGCAAGGTTTCTGGATCGTAGTTGGTGAGAACGTCGCGATCCTTCTCCAGATAACTGGCACCGAACACCTCGGCCGCGCGCCCCTGCGAAGAACGGCGTGTCGATTCCAACTGGAACAATCGATCTTCCGCCAACGCGTAGCCATAGCCGTAGTAAAGGCTGTACGTATCGTCGGCATAGATACTGGGGACGCCGTAGTTATCTCGTTTGATAACAACAGATCCGTGCGGCGCCTGACTCTTGGCATCCGCCGCGAGCGTCATGCCCGCGAGCAACCATCCCGCCACGCCAATGACGACCCGGAGACCCGGCCTGCGATGAACCATGATCGAACCTCTATCGTCAGAAGGAGAAGCGGACGCCCAACCGATACATGCGTCCCAACAAGTCGTACAGCGCCGAATTCGTCGCGCGCACCAGATACGGGTTCAATCCCGCAGTGGCCACCTTGGGCGGATCGAGATTGAACAGATTGTCGATCTTGAAATAGAGCTGATTCTTCATGCCGCCGTTGCCGAACTCCAGATCGTAGGTACCGCCGAGATCCCAGTACAGCGCACCCTTGATGTGATTGTTATTCACCGTCGGGTTATTGATCGTGGGAGCCGGACAGTTCGACGTACACTCGATCCAGTTGTTGGCAATCACGCCGGGGCTGACCCAGCGCTGAGCCAACGTGATGCTGAAGCGATCGGTGCTGTAGCTCTCCGTCGCATAGGCCCGCCAGTTCGCGATGTTGCCGCTGTTCTGACCCGCCGCCTCGGTGACAATCGCGTTGGGAATGCCTGAGTCGGTGTCGTACTTGAACACATGAGTCGCCAACGCGCGCAGCGTGAGGTCAGCGGGACCTGCACCGAACAGCGCCGGGACCGGCGTGCGATAAGAAGCTTCGATGTCCACACCGTCGGTCTCGGTCGACGCCAGGTTCACCGGCTTCAGGCGGACCTCTGTCACCATGCCCGACGCGTCGCGAACGATGAAGTCACACAGCGTCTGATTGCCCTGGAAACACAGATCCATTTCCTGCTGAGTGGTGATAGTGCCGATCGCTCCTTCGACATTGATCCGGTAATAGTCGATCGAGGCGCTGAAGCCCGGCAACCAGTCCGGTTGATAGACCACGCCGATTTGTTTGGTCTTGGAATACTCCGGCTCCAGATCCAGATTTGCCAGCGTTGCCTGATTCACCGTGAACGACTGACCCGCGAATGGACCGACCAGATCGATCACGGTGCCCGTCAGATTCTGCGGCGCGCGGAACAGCTCGCTCAGATTCGGAGCGCGAATATCGCGCGATTGCAGTCCTCGCAATCGCAACCCCGGCAACGGCGTCTCCCAGGTGGCTCCGACTTTCCATGTCGTCACATAACCCGCTTCGCTGTACTCCGTGGCGCGAGCGGCAAGATTCAGTTCGGCTTTGCCGGCAGCTTCGTTATTGACGATCGGCACGACAGTTTCGGCAAATCCTTCGATGACATCGTACGCGCCCGCCGAGGGCCGGAAGTTGCCAGTGAACCAGTTGTTGCCGGAAGCGGATAGCAAAGGATTGTCGGCGTTGCCGGTCGACGCCGCGTCCGCGCGCTGACTGAACGACTCGCGCCGATACTCCGCGCCGACCGCCAGAGACACCGGGCCTGCCCAGTTGTCGAACACATCGCCCGAAGCGCTCACCGCAACGACTTCCTGTTTCAGTCGGGTATGCAGGAACGGCGTGCCGCTCACCCAGTCGATCGCGTCCTGCGAGGCCACGCCAGTGCCGATGACATTCAGCGGCACGCAGCCATTTGCCTGCGCGACAGCCGATCGACACACCACGCTGCCATCTGGCAACCGGATCGCGTCGATGGCTGCGAGCACGAGGTTATTCAGCGTGCCATGTTCAATCGAGCTGTCCGTGACGGTCGTGCCCTGCGTAGCGTATGCGTTGAGCGTCCAGTTCCGGTTGAACAGACTGAACTCGCCATCGAGACCGACCGTGAAACGATCCATCGTGCGCTCGTTGACGGCCACGCTATCCGGCAGGTCGGCGATGTAACTGCCGAACTGAAAACCGCCGCCAGTGCAACCGGCGGCGATCTGCGCCGGCAGGTATGCGTTGTCGCAGCGAATGGTGAGATTGCCGGTGCGATACTGGCCCGGGAAGGAATGCGCCGTGGTCTCGACGCCGCCGTGATTGTACGTCGCATAAACATTCATCGACGACGTGAGATCGTACGCGAGCCGCAGGTAGACAGTGTCGCGCTCGAGGGTCGAATCCAGATTGGAGTTGTTACCGACGTCGCCGCTCTGATCGCCGCCCGACATGTTCGGGCTCGCGATCAACGAGCCATATTGGAACGTGTACGGCACGCCACCGGGCCCAAAGGCCGTGCCCATCAACGGACCCGCCGTAATCAAGCCGCCGGGTGCCAGCCGCATGTCGACCGTGTTGGGCGCAACGATGTACTGGGGCTCACCCGCCGGCGTCCCGGCGATGGTGCGCTGGAGAATGCGAGTGCCGTCGTACCAATCGCGGTCGCCGATACCGCGCGGAATACCGTCGTTGTTCTGATATTCGCCGCTGATGATGAAGTGTCCACGGCCGTCGGCGAACTTGGTGCCCGCCGTCAACGAAACCAGATATTGCTCGTCGTCGCCATAGGTGGTGACACCGCCGCTGACGGTGCCCTTCACGCCGGTGAACTCATGATCGAGTACGTAGTTGACGACACCCGCCACCGCATCGGAGCCCCACGATGCCGAGGCGCCGCCGGTCACGATCTCGACTCTCTTCACCAAAGCCTGCGGAAACGCGCCGGCGTCTGTGACACCGATGTTCAACGCGCCGACCACGCGCTGATTGTCGAGCAGGGTCAATGTGCGATTAGTGCCCAGGCCTCGCAGGTTCAACGTGCTGAGTCCGCCGGTACCCGTGCTCTGCGTGGTGCCGAACGTGGACGTTGAATTGCTGCCCGCGAGCGACGGCAGCTGATTGGCCGCTTGGAACGCATTGATCTGGCCCGCACGCGTGAGATCTTCTTCGCCGAAGACCGTCAGCGGCGTTGGCGCGGAATAGCCATCTCGGGTAATTCGGGTAGCCGTGACGGTGACGGTGGTGAGCGCAGCGTCCGTTGGCGCGGGAGTTGCAACTTCGCCGTTCGATTCGGGCGCCGGCGGCGCGGTACTCTGCGCCGAGGCGGGTTGCCAGAACGCAGTGACACAAATGGCGGCCAGGGCACTGGCACAAACATTCTGCCGGTCTCTGAAACCTTTTCGTTCGATGCTCATCGATCCCCCTGTCATTCAGCCATGGCTGCGACGCTTGTTTTTTTGAGCGCAACACCCGGCTGGTTCTCGCAACTCGGGCGAGAACTAGGGTGCGAGCCTCAGGGGATAGAGGCAATGACAATTGCCTGATATGTGCATAACGCCGCTGTTATGGCGGCGACCCATCACGCAAACACTCGATCGAGGGCAGCCATTGCAGATTTACTCGGCCCCGGCACGAGCTGGGCGGCCGACGTCAGGCGCGCCTCAGCGGCACACTACGCCAGGTGGGTCGATCGCTCCTGAAATCGACGGCCTCGCCATCCGAGCTGAAAAACAAACCCGGTTGCAACTCGTCCACCAGACGCACGCCGTTCAAATACAGATATCCGTTCTGCCGATGGGCGATTACCTCGTAAGCGGGCTTGCCCCAGAAATGCAGCCAGTATTTGCCTTCGTAGGCGCGCCACTCCGCCTTGTTCGGCCCCGGCGCATCGTTGGGCCCATCGTTATAGTCCAGATGCGTAAAGCTGAATGCCGTTTCGATGTGCGCGGTACTTCCCTCTGTCGCTGGAAAGTAAGTCATGTGGGTCGCGTTGCCGTTGGGCCCGGCAGACATGGCGATCTCTGAAGATGAGAGCACTCTGGTACGAGGCTCTTCACGGCCCAGCTTGAGAAACAGGCCGCCTTCTTTGATTCTGAAGTCGCCGGAGGTTTCGCGGCCTATCCAGTTGCCGACATATTTGCCGAGCGTCTCGGTCGAGACTACAGCCGCGGGGAAATCTTCGATCCGGACACTGGGCTGTGGCGCCCCATACATACGAGTGAGGATCTTGTCGACGAGCGCCCCACCCCAACCATAGGCGAGACCCACGCCGCGATTGAACAACACCGCCAGCCCGACACCCTGTTCGGGGTAGAAGCGAAACACGGATCCGAATCCACACCCGCCACCGTTGTGATGAAATGTCGGCAGATTCGTTGCGCCGAATCGCAGCTTCCATCCCGCCACTCCGAGGCTATACGCACCGCCAAACGGGAAGCTGTGCATCTCGTTCCAGAGCGGTTCCTGCAAGAGCGCTTGCCCTCCGCTTCGACCTTTGTCGATGTGAAACTTCAGATAGGCCACCATGTCCCGCGCACTCGCATAGATCCCACCCGCCGGGATGAATGGCAACGCTCGTGGGCGAGTTTCATGACCGTCCACATGACCGAGCGCCCGATTGGCTCGCTTCATGTAGTCACTCGTCTCCGCGGTGGTACTACGCATGTTCAATGGATCGAACAGCAGCTCCTTCAAGCACGCGGCGAACGGCTTTCTCATCGCCGTCTGCAGGATGAATCCCGCCAGGTCGACCCCGAGATTCGAATAGCGAAACCGATCGCCCATGGGGAACCGCAGCCAGGTGTCGGAGATACTTTGCACATGCGCTTCGAAGCTGGGAAAACTCAGGTCGTCGTCATTCCCGATGGGTGCCTCATGAGTGAAGCCGGCACGGTGCGACAGCAGATGTCGCAATGTCATCTTCGCTTGCGGCTGCTTATCGAAGCGGCTGTTCACGGTGAATTCGGGCAGGTAAGCGACAATGGGCTTATCGAGGTCGAGCAGGCCCCGCTGCACCGCTAGCATGATCGCGGTGGTGGTCATGTTCTTGGACGTGGATTGAATGCTGAAGATCGTGTCCAGATCGACGGGCCGCCTGGATTTGTCGTCGATCGTTCCGAACGCTTCGATCCACACGGGTCGACGATCGTTGACCAGGCAGATCGCAGCGCCTGGGATGCGCTCCTTGATCATCGCCGCACGAATCTGTTCTCGCGCCTCGTCGATCCATAGCTTTATCTCGCCGCTCGCATCGACCCACGCGGTCTCGCGACTCGCGAAGCTCGACGCCGGCACGGCGAGGGCGGCGGCAACGCCCGCGGTATGTGCGATGAAAGATCGCCGGGAAGTCCTGGTCATCGGCGGCTCCGTGGCTCATCGCCTGTTCCTCGCGTCACTCTCTTCGCATCCGCTTCACGTAGTACTTGAGTATCGCCCATAGCACGAAGCCATCCGTCGGCCCGTTGATCCCTCTGCCGGGAATCACATTGAGAATGAACATCGCGGCATTCATGACGACGGCCACAATCAGAAAATAACTGAACGCTTCGGAATTCAGCTCGTCCAGGAGCCAGAATCCCGGCACCGCGATCAGCAACAGAATCAGCTGGGCAATCAACCCTCCCGAGTAGATGAAGACGGCCGATCGGGTATCTCTCGGCAGCTCGGTCCTGCAAAGCCCGCCGGTCCCGGAGATCTCGATCGAGACCACCTGGTGTTTGACCAGACGAGCGGCGACGAGATGACCCAGCTCGTGCCACAAGACCAGCAGCACATAACCCACGAGGAGATAGATCGACGGAACGGGATCGAACCTGGCCAAGCCTATCGGGAAGAGCGCCCCGACCGGAAATGACCAGTGGAGATACACCGGGACACGATGGATACGCGCGAGCTCGACGGAGCCCTTGGGCCGGTCCATTCCGGACGTTCCTTGTTGACGAGGGAGCGCCCAAGTCTACACGGCACCGCCGGCCCGGCCTGAGGTCCATGCCCGGAATTTGCATTCGACGTTTCTGCGGAAACGCTTCGCCGGGGCGGATCGCCCCGGCGCCCGCGAGCTTTCAGGCTAGCGAGACTTTCCCCGCCAGGCGGCTTCGATGGTAGCGATGTCGATCTTTCTCATCTCCATCATCGCTGCGAACGCGCGCTTCGCGGCCTCGCGGTCTGGATCGGTGGTCGCTTGGATCAGAATGCGAGGAGTGATCTGCCAGTTCAGGCCCCACTTGTCCTTGCACCACCCGCAGGCGCTCTCGGCGCCGCCGTTGCCGACGATGGCATTCCAATAGCGATCGGTCTCCGCCTGGTCCTCGGTGAGAATCTGAAACGAAAACGCTTCGCTCTGCTTGAAGATCGGGCCGCCATTCAGCCCGACGCAGGGGACGCCCACCACCGTGAACTCGACCGTCAGGATCTGCCCTTCCTTGCCGCCCGGAAAATCGCCGGGCGCCCGATGGACCGCGGTCACCTTGCTGTCCGGAAAAGTCCGGGCGTAGAACTCAGCGGCTTGCTCCGCTGCGTTGTCATACCAAATACAAATTACATTCTTGGCCATCGTCGGGTCTCCTTCGGTGGATCGAGTTGAGCCTACCTGTCGCCCCAAGGACGGACCAGCCCTGCGAAATCCGACACCTGGTCCCGATTAATGCGGGCAGCCCATCGCCGCCCGCACAATGACGATCAGAACTCCACGCCCAACGTTAACCCATAGGTCCGCGGCGCGCCGGGTGTGCCGTTGTCGCCCGAATTGGTCGCGCTGAGCTGCGTCCGGTAGTACTCCTCGGTGAGATTGTTTCCCCACAATCGGACATACATCCGTTCGCCGGTGTCGCGCCACGTGATGGATGCGTCGACGAGGCTGTAGCTGTCCTGGACGACGCGTTCGTCGGCGGTGGCGACGAAGCCGTCGTTGTAATAGTAGTTCGCGGCCAAGGTAAACGTGCCGATGCCGGTTGGAATCTCCAGGCTACCGCCGAAGCTGCCGGTCATCTCCGGCGTGTTTTGCAGCTTGTTGCCCGAGCCCTCGCCGCGGATCAGGCAGTTGCCGCCGAGTTGAGTGAACGGGCTGCCAAACGTGCCGAGACAGGTCTGCCCCGCGGGAATCACGAACCCCGCCGGCAGCGGGTACGGAACCGAAATGATGGCATTGGTGAAATCGGTGTAAGTGGCATCCGTCCAGCCGACGCCGCCGAACAAACGGAAACCATCGCTGACCTGCAGAATGAAGTCCGCATCGGCACCGTAAATCTCCGCGCCATCGGCGTTGTAAACGTTGTTCACGCCGGCAATGACCTGCTGGACCTGCACGTTGGTCTGGTCGTAGTAATAGCCGGCGACGTTCAAGCGCAGGTGTTGATCGAACAGATCGGATTTGAATCCCAGCTCATAGCCATCGATCTGCTCGGGCTCGAGCGCGATGACCGGCGTCGCTTGAGGCACGAACGTGCCGCTGCGGAAACCGCGGTTGTAGCTTGCATAGACCATCAACTCAGGCGAGAAACGATGGTCGATGGACAGCTTCCAGCTCGGATCGCTGAACGTGCGCTCGTCCTGGATCGTCGGGCTGACGGTCGTGACGTTGAGGTTGCCGTTGTACGTGACCGTCTTCGCCTCGAACTCGCGCTTGTCGTTGGTGTAGCGAATGCCCGCCGTCACGTTGGTTGCATCGGTCAGCGCATACGTCCCTTCGGCGAAGCCGGAGATCGAGTTGAGCTCGACATCGGTCATGGTGTCGCTATAGCCATTGCCGCCGAACGTCGTCAGGCCCGTGGTTCGGCCCGGCTCCTGCCCCGCCGAGTTCCACATATAAAAGGCGCCGACAGTCCATTTCAACGCACCGTCGCCGGCGGAGATCAGATCGATCTCCTGGGTGAACTGCTCATCGTAGTTGTCGTTGAAGATGCGGAGCCGGGCCTGGGTCGTGCCGTCGGGATCGAAATAGGTGCTCAGGCTGGTGTCGCGATAGGCCGTGACGCTCTTGAAGGTGAAGGCATCGAACTCATGTTCGAAGATCACACTGCCGCCAGTCTGACGAGCGCGCAGCTCGGGATCGACGTCGCTGTAGATATCGTAGTCAGGATCGCCGCCCGCATCCCGGATGAGCGTGTTGACGTTCTGCCCCAGCGCGTTGAGCTCGAAATTGCGGAAGCTCGGATCGGCGCCGTCGCGACCGTTGGTATCGACCGAGACGCGCAGATCGGTGTTCTCGCCGATCTTCCACAGCAGCTTGACGCGCCCCGCCCAGCTCTCCGACGTCATCACCTCGTTGCCGGTGAACCGATTGACGCCGTAACCCTCGTCGCGATTGTCATATTGAGCCGAGACGCTCATCGCAACCGAATCGCTCAAGCCGCCGGTCAGGAAGAAACCGCCGTTGGCGGTGTCGTAATTGCCATAGCCGATCTGTGCTTTGCCGGCCAGATCGAATTCGGGATCGCGTGTGCGGATCTGGATCAGACCGCCGGTGGTGTTCCGGCCGTACAGCGTGCCCTGCGGCCCCTTGGAAACGACGACCTGCGCAGTGTCGAACAAAGATTGGATGTTGCCGAAAGTCGCGCCGTAGTAAACATCGTCGATATACACCGCCACCGGGTTCTCGATGCCTGGGCCCTGGCCCGAAGCACCGATGCCTCGCAGACGAGGCATGCCGAAGCCAGCGACACCGGTCGTGATGTTGAGCGACGGAACGACCGCCTTCAGATCCATCGTGCTCGCGGTCCCCGCGGTGGCGAGGTCATCCGCGCTGAGCGCGGTAATGGCAATGGGCACATCCTGTGCGTTCTCTTCGCGCTTCTGCGCGGTGACGATCACTTCCTCCAGACCGCCCTCTGGAATCGATGTTTCCTGTGCCTGCACCAGCGCGGTCACGAGCATCGTGCCCGCCAGCATCGCCATCGACGTCTTCATCTTGGCCCCCCAGTTTTGGCTCATCGCCGAATAGTTGTTACATGCTTTCTTTTCACCGCAGGAATTTGGCGGGGATGTACAGCGGCATCGAGTCCTCCCACGGGCTATCGGTGAGCATGCGCTTGCCGGTGCCGTCCGCATTCATCGCCCAATTCTGGCCGTACGGTTGGAAGGTCCGGTCGTACAGCGAGGCTTCGTCCCGGAAGCCATATTCGCCGGTGTTCCAAAGGATCTGCTTGCCATCCGCCGTCCACACCGCGTGCCCATCGTTCGCTCCGGACGTGGTCAACCGCTTCAGCTCCGTACCATCCGGGCGAATGGTGAAGACATCGAAGTTCACCGCGTCGACGCGACGCGTAAACACAATGGCACTGCCGTCCGGCGACCAGCCCGGCAGATTGTCGGGCTCATTTGTCAACACGCGAACCTTGCGAGACTCCAGATCGAGAATGCGCAGGCCCTTTTCCTTCTCGCTGTACACGCGGAACACGACCTGCTTGCCATCGGCGGAGTAACTCGGAAAGCCGGAGTGAACCGTGCCGTCGGTCAACTCTTCGAGACCCGTGCCATCGCGACGAACGCGCATGATCTTCGCCGTGCCATGACGACGCTCCTGGAACCACTGCCCGAGACCGAACACGATCCACTGCCCATCCGGCGACCACGCCGGCTGAAATGCACCGGCCAGGCCGCGCGAAGCTTGGGTCGAATCCAGGCCGCTGGTCGCAACCTCATACACGACCTTGCGATTGGAGCCGTCCGGATCGCTGATCACAATCGACGAGTTGCGATGTTTCTCGCTGTACACCAGCTTGCCGTCGCTGGACAGCGCCGGGAACACATCGGTGTACTGATAGTCCCATTCCGGATCCCAGCTGTAGAGCGGCAGGTTCTGCGCACGCGGCTTGAAGTCCACCTTCTCATAAACAATCTGCGAGCCATTCGCCGACCACACCGGCGAGCGCAGCTGCGCTTTCACCGTGGCCGAGCCCGACGAGTTGTACAGGCCTTCCAGCGGACCGCCCTTGATGTGATAAGCGACGTCCTTGCCATTCACGAACTGCGGCGCGACTTTGAAGCCCGGGCCCGAAGTGTGCTCGATGCGCTCGCCCGTCTTGATATCGACCGACACGATCTGCGACGACACCTTCGCGATCCCTTCCGGCCGACGCGCGCCCCAGGTTTCCTCGGTGGTCGTTTCATAGAACACCACGCGCTTGCTATCGGGGGACCATTTCGGCGAGCCGAGGCAATAGCCGGGCTTGGTTGCGAGCTTGCGCAGGCCTTTGCCATCTGCGCCGATCAAGTAAATGCTCAACTCTTGAGTGTGCTCCCACCCATGAGGCGCATCGTGACCGCGCCACTCGGTGCCGCGATCCGACGAGAACGCGATCCACTTGCCATCGGGCGACCACGCAGGCCGGAAGAAACCATCCGGCTTGCCCGAATCCTGCGCGGTCCGGGCCGTCGCAGTGAGATTACGAAGCTGGCCCGATTTGATATCGAGCGTCCAGATGTTTGCTTTCAGACTGCCGCGCGTCGACATGAAAGCGACCCGTGAGCCGTCGGGCGACAGCGTTGCTTGATCATCGACGGCAGGATCTTCGGTCAACTGCTCGATGCCCGTACCGTCGGCACGCACGCGATAGATGTCCGCCTGGCCGAGCCCGCCGCGCTCGGAAGTGAAGACGATCCACTGGCCGTCCGCGGAATACGAGGGGTGATAGTCGAACACCGAGCTCTGGAGCAGCTTGCGCTCGCCGGTGCCGTCAGCGTTGGCGACGTAGAGCTCGGACGAGCTCGGTCCGATGCGATTCATCAGCATGACGCCCTTTTTCGCAACGTCGGCTGCGGCCGTGGCAGGCAGGCCCATCTGGATGGAAAGGATCGCCGCCGCGATACCCATCGTCAGTTGTCTTCGGTTCATTCGCCGATTCTTGCATCGGACCGCGGCGAGCGAGTATTGGATTCGTGCCCGCGGCGATAGATTTGAGGTGTGCCTACGCCCGGCGGTAACTCACCAGCGCCGGCTCGATCAGGCCCGGCTCCAGGCGACCGGTCCGCGCAAACGTCGACCATAGCGCTCTGACTTTTTGGGCGCTGGTATGCACGTCAGCCCAGCTCAGACCGGCGACCAGATCGGCGTCCCGCCAGGTCGACTCGTCGCCGAACAGCAGCGGCAGATCGATGGCGTGGGTTGCGCCCAGCCGGTTCGTCTTCGATCCCCAATGAATCTTATAGGTATAGGCGCGGCCGCCCGCTCGCGCGTGACGACTCGCGAAACGATCGGCCGCCACGGCGTAGACCTTGCGCGTGATCGTTCTGACAACAACGTGACGGACCATGTCGCCGAGCAACGGCAGCGCTGAAAGTTTACGCAGAGGCTCCATGATGGGGATGAAGAAGGAACCTTCTTCGGCCGCCGAGCCGATCAGCACATCGAAGCGACTCGCACATCGCGACCACGCTGAGTCCACGTCCTCCTCGGGCGGCAAGGGATGATGTCCGTATTGAGTGCCGAATGGCATGGCGGCCGGCCACCCGAATCCTTGCGAGGCGGACACAACGGAAGCCTGCGCACCGATGACCTCTTCGGTAGGCGCATCGTGAGTCACGCGAGCGGCGATTTTCATCATCGCTTCGCTCATCTTGCGACGACCCAGACTGATGCCGAGCGGTGCGCTTTGAATGATGGCCCGCCGGAACAGATCCTGCGCGCCTTCCGCAATCATCAAGTGCGCGATCGCATCGCCGCCCGCCGACTGACCGAACAGCGTGATGTTGTCCGCGTCGCCACCGAACGCCGCGATGTTTTTCTTCACCCAACGCAGCGCTTCGATGATGTCGAGCAATCCCAGATTCGCGGCTCGCCCACCGGCGCCGCCGAGGAATCCGAGCAACCCCAACCGATAGGTCACCGAAACAACGATGACGCCCTGCTCTTCCACCAACGCGCGTGCATCGTAGATCGCCGCGTCGCCCGCGCCGAACACATAGGACCCGCCATGAATCCACACCATCACGGGTCGCTTATCGACCGGTGCAATGTCATCCGGCGCGGTGACCGACAACCGCAGACAATCTTCCGTCGACGCGAGCGTTCGCACCGACGATTTCATCAGCCCCATGCCGAAGGGATGATCGGCCTGGGCACAAGCAGGGGACCACTCGGTGGCAGGGAGGTCGGTCGACGCTGCAGGCTCCGGCGTCGGCGGCTGAAAACGCAGGGCTCGCGCGTAACGGAGGCCCGTCGCACGAATCACTCGCCCATCGCGCCAGCCGATGATCCGGCCCGCCGGTGCGTCGAAGGAAGGAGCAGTCATCGGCGAACTATAGCCGATGTATTGCTTCAGCCAGATGGCCTCAGGGCCCGCAGCTTGTCATAGACGTAGGTCTTGGCCTGCTGACACGCGACTTCCATCGGCACGCCCGACGCCATCGAAGCCGCGATGGCCGAACTTAGCGCGCAGCCCGTGCCCCGCATCGTGACGTCGAGGCGCTTGGCTCTGAAGGAGACCGGCGGCCCGGCTCGCGTCGCGAGTATGTCCACGGAATTGCCCTTAGTCCCGTGCCCACCTTTGAGAAGAACTCCTGTCGAGCAGAAGCGAAGCAGCGCCTCTGCCTGCGATGACTGCCTGGCGTCATCCTTTGCAATGGGCTCGCCGAGCAGCGCGCTGGCCTCGATCAAGTTTGGCGTCACCAGCGTGCATCGAGACAAGAGGTGATCTCGCAACAGATGCAGGCCTTCTGGATTGAGCAAGGGCGCGCCGGACGACGAGCACAGGACGGGATCGACAATGATCGGGATGCGGCTTCGATCAGGCAGTTCGTCGAGCACTGCTTGCACAATCGCGCCGGTGCCGAGCATGCCGATCTTGATGGCACGAACGTCGTTTGAGCGGAGCGCGGCACGCAACTGCTGCCTCACTAACTCGGGTGCCAGGACGTGTGATGTCACGACCTCGCTATTCGATTGCGCCGTGACTGCAGTGACGACGCATGATGCGCGAGCGCCGAGTTCGGTGATGACTTGAATGTCTCGCACCAAGCCCGCGCCGCCGCTCGAGTCGGTGCCGCCGATGACCAGGACATGCGCCGCGCCTGACATGCGCTATCTGACCGGCGGCAGAGCCGCTGGCCTCGCCTCACGCGATGCGTCGATCCATTCGCGCGCTCTGAGCTCGGGCGTCGCATGCCGAAGCACATCCGACACAACGGCTGCGCTATCGGCGCCAGCGTTGAACACGCCAGGCAGGCGCTCAATCGTCAGCCCGCCAATAGCCACCAACGGGATCGGTGCAACTCGCGCCTTCCATTCCGAAATGCGCGCCAGGCCCTGCGGCGCCCAAGGCATCACCTTCAACGTCGTCGGATAGATCGGCCCGAGCGCCACGTAGTCAGGACCGAATGTCAGCGCCCGCTCCAGCTCCTCATGACTATGCGTGCTGATACCAATCCGCACGCCCGCCCTTTTCAACGCCGGCACATCCGCCTCATCCAGATCCGACTGCCCGAGGTGCACGAAATCGCAGCCTTCATCGAGCGCCATCCGCCAATAGTCATTAACGATCAAACATGCGCCCGCCCGAGCGCACAGCGCTTTCGCAGTGACGACCTGCTCGCGAATCTCTTCATCCGGTCGATCTTTGACGCGCAACTGGACCAGCTTCACACCCACCGGCAGCAACCTGCGCAGCCAGGCCACATCGTCGACGATCAAATAAAACGGATCGAGTTTCATATCAGATGCGCCAACCCAATCTCGGGCGTCGATGGAATCGCAACGTCACTCGGCATCATGGGCTGCGCGACAAAGGCCGCATGCCCCGCCTTGACGGCATCGGCAAACGCTCGAGCCATTCCAACAGGATCGCCCGCGCGTGCCACCGCCGTGTTGATCAGCACAGCATCCATGCCCAATTCCAAAGCTCGCGCCGCGTGCGACGGCACGCCGATGCCAGCATCCACAATCAACGGCACCTCTGGAAATCGAGCCCGCATCGCTCGCAGACCGAGCACGTTGTTCAAGCCCTGCCCCGATCCGATCGGCGCGCCCCACGGCATCAACACCCGACAGCCCGCATCCAGCAGCTTGTCCGCAACTACTAGATCTTCGGTTGTATAAGGAAAGACCTGGAAGCCGTCGTCGCACAGAATCTTCGCCGCCTCCACCAAGCCGAACACTTCAGGCTGCAATGTCGCGCGATCGCCGATGACTTCGAGCTTGATCCAGCTCGTGTCGAACACTTCGCGCGCCATGTGCGCCGTCGTGACCGCTTCTTTCACCGAATGACAGCCCGCCGTGTTCGGCAACACACGCACGCCAAGCGACCGAATGATCGAAAAGAAGCCCTGCCCGGAACGTTCGCCACTCGACTCGCGCCGCAGAGAAACAGTCACGACTTCAGTGCCCGACGCCTTGACGGCCTCGGTCAACACGGCCGGCGAGGGATATCTCGATGTTCCGAGCAGCAGCCTGGATGTCAGCAGCGTGTCGTATACGCGCACGTCATCCTCCTTGCATCGGCGCCACGACCTCGACGCGATCGCCTTCGCTCAGAACGATCTCCAGGCGCTGGGTCTTGGGAATGAACAGTCCGTTCACAGCGGTCGCAATCGTGCCATCGCGATAGCCCAGCTCCTGGAGCGCCTGGTCCAGGCGGCTCTCCGCGATCTCTCGCTCGACTCCGTTAAGCGTGATTTTCATACGCCACCTGAGCACAAGGTTCGCCGGTCAACACGGCGTCCGCTGCCATTTGCGCGAAAGCTGGCGCGAGCAAAAATCCATGCCGGAAAAATCCGTTGATATAAATACGATCGCTGCGCCAGGCGATGCGCGGCATGTTGTCCGGAAACGCGGGCCGCACCTGCGAGCCCATCTCCAAAATCTCCGCTTCCGCGAACGCCGGATGTAACGAACACGCCGCACTCAGCAACTCCAGCACGGAGCGCGCAGTCACTCGGCTCAGCTCATCGCTCTCGATCATGGTGGCACCTACCATGAACACGCCGTTCGGACGCGGCACGATGTAGGCCGGAACGCGGGGGTCGAGCAATCGCACCGGGCGATTGAGCGAGATCTCCCTCGACCGCAGCACCAGCATTTCCCCTTTGACCCCGCGAAGCTCCGGTAGAGCCTCCCTCGCGGCCCGGCCGGTGCAATCCACGACCAGATGATCGCCGTCAGACCGGGCGGTGCTGGTCACGCCGAAGTGAATTCGCCCGCCGTGAGAGATAAATCGATCGGCCAGGCACCGCAGCGCCTCACGCGGGTCGATGTGCGCCTCGTCTTTGAAGAACAAGCCTTTCGGAAAGCGATTCGCGAGCGACGGCTCCAACTCGCTGATGCCGCCCGCATCCAGCCATTCATAACGACTCGTCCGACGACTCAATGCGACCAGTTCAGAGAAGTGGCGGCCGTGCGCAACCACGAGGCTTCCCTGTTGTACCAGGGTCGGCACTCGCTGCTTCCACCATTCGACACTCTGCTCGCCGAACGTTGCGACCAGATCGGCGGAATGATCACACTCGCACCAGGGCGCAAGCATGCCGCCGGCGTACCACGAGCAGCTGTGCGGGCCGAAGTTGGCTGCCTGCTCGAATACTTCGGTAGGAATGCCACGCTCGGCGAACTCGACCGCGCAAGTCATGCCCGCCACGCCGGCCCCAACGATCGACACACGCACGTTGCTCAGCCCAGCTCTGAACGAATGTAGATTTCGCCCTGCTCTCGAAACTTCAGCGCCATTTCGCTCATGCCCGATTCACGCGCCGCCGCTTGCACCTCGTGCGAGATACGCATGGAGCAGAACTTCGGGCCGCACATCGAGCAGAAGTGCGCAAGCTTGTGCGCCTCGCGCGGCATGGTCTCGTCGTGGAATGCGCAGGCCGTGTCTGGATCGAGCGAAAGGTTGAATTGATCCTCCCAACGGAAGTCGAAGCGCGCCCGTGAAATCGCATCGTCACGATCTCGTGCACCGGGATGGCCTTTGGCGAGATCCGCCGCATGCGCCGCGATCTTGTACGTAATGACGCCGGTTTTGACGTCGTCGCGATTGGGCAGGCCCAAATGTTCCTTAGGCGTCACGTAGCACAGCATCGCCGTGCCGAACCAGCCAATCATGGCCGCACCGATCGCCGACGTGATGTGATCGTAGCCAGGCGCAATGTCCGTGGTCAGCGGCCCGAGCGTGTAGAACGGCGCTTCGGCGCAGTGCTTCAGCTGCTCGTCCATGTTCTCTTTGATCTTATGCATCGGCACGTGGCCCGGCCCTTCGATCATCACCTGGCAATCGTGCCTCCAGGCGATGCGAGTCAGCTCGCCGAGCGTTCTGAGCTCCGCGAACTGCGCGGCATCGTTTGCGTCCGCGATGGAGCCCGGACGCAAGCCGTCGCCGAGCGAGAAACTCACATCGTAGGCGCGGCAGATCTCGCAGATTTCCTCGAAGTGCTCGTACAGGAAACTCTCGCGATGATGCGCGAGACACCACTTCGCCATGATGGAGCCACCCCGGGACACGATGCCGGTGACCCGATTCGCCGTCAGCGGGATGTAAGCGAGCCGCACGCCCGCATGAATCGTGAAGTAATCGACGCCCTGCTCCGCTTGTTCGATGAGCGTGTCGCGGAAAATCTCCCATGTGAGCGCTTCGGCGACGCCATCCACTTTCTCCAGCGCTTGATAGATGGGCACGGTGCCGATGGGCACAGGCGAGTTGCGCAGAATCCATTCGCGGATGTTGTGAATGTTCTTGCCCGTGGACAGATCCATGACGGTGTCCGCGCCCCAGCGAATGGCCCACACCATCTTGTCGACCTCTTCCGCCATGCTCGAGCTCACCGCGGAATTGCCGATGTTGGCGTTGATCTTCACCAGGAAGTTGCGGCCGATGATCATCGGCTCGGACTCGGGATGATTGATGTTCGCCGGGATGATCGCGCGACCCGCCGCGATCTCCGCGCGGACAAACTCGGGTGTCACGTACTCGGGCACGTTGGCGCCCCATGAATTGCCATCCCGGCCATTCGCTGCTTTGAGCTTGGCGCGGCCGACATTCTCGCGAATCGCCACGAATTCCATCTCGGGCGTGATGATTCCGGCACGTGCGTAGGCGAGCTGAGTTACGCCCGCGTTCGATTTCGCGCGCAACGGCGACTGGTTGATCGCTTGCTGCTGAGTTTCCTGACGCTCAACATCCTGACGAGCCAGAATCCACGGCTCGCGAATGCGTGTCAGACCCCGTTCGATTTGAATGTTTGCTCGCGGATCGGTGTACGGACCGGAGGAATCGTAGACCCACACATCGGGCTCGTTGGCCGACGGATGCAGCTGAATGGCCCGCATCGGCACCTTGATGTGCGGATATAAGATGCCGGATTCGTAGACTTTTCGGGAGGAAGGCAGCGCGGCCGTGCTGACGGGGACCGATTTGGCATTCATCTGATTCTCCAGTTGGAGATCCAGAACCGCCGTGAGTAGCACGCGCGCGTGCGACGTCATCAAAGACACTATCGCTCCGCGCTTACGACTTTCCTACGCCAGCATGACCTGGATCAGGTGTAAGGGTCGCCATATCGCGCATGAGCGCCAATGACCTCTCAGCCCCTATAGGGACTCCCCTAGCGAGCGCGACGTTACCTGCTGCGAGCGATGAGAGTCAAGCTGCGTTCACGCCAGCTGTTTCATCGCGGCCAGCACGACCGACCGCGAGTGCTCCAATGAAACTTCGCCATCGATACGAACGATCGGAACATTCCGCTCCGCCAGCCACTGCTCGTGCTTCTGTCGATTGCGCCCCGGCAAGCGACCCTCATCGTATTGCGCGGCCCACTCGATGAACGCCGGATCGATGTAGCCCAACTGCTCTTGCTCACGCCGACGCAGCCGTTCGACCCGAATCTCGGTGGGCACGGTCAAGAAAACAATGATCGACATGGAATCCGCCAACTCTCGGCCCCACGTGACGATCGAGCCGGAGATCAACGCGATCTTCACCTGCTCGAGGTCGCGGACCAGCATCGACAATCTTTCCTCCGCATCGCGCTTGACCTTGAACGGCGGCGACGTCGGCACCCAGAAATAATCATCCAGATCGAACGCCCTCGTCCCAAGCTCAGCCGCCAGCGCACGGGCCAGCGTGGAAGTACCGGATCCGGAAGCTCCGGTGATGAGGACACGCATGGATTTCTGCTCCGCCGCCAAGAACGAATTTCCATAACGAGTGAGATGGTACTCAGCCGCACCGCGTCGTGAGGGAAACCCCTGAATGCCGCCGCGCGCCGCGCTTTCCCTCCCCCTGCCCCGCATCCGCTTTGCGACGGACCTCTCATAATCCACTACGGGGTCACCGTAATTTTTGGTCCGCGCCTGCCGATGCAGGTCAACAGACGACGGATTACGCGCGGCCCGTTGGCTGCCAGTCGAACGCCATGCTGAAAAAAATCGCCATATCTGAAGTTCGAACCGGGATGTTCGTGGCTTCGGTCGAGGGACCGTGGCTACAACACTCCTTCTGGAAGACCCGCTTCCTGGTGGATGCGGAGTCGCATGCCCGGCTGAAAGCGTCGGGCCTGAAGGAATGCTGGATCGATACATCCAAGGGCCTGGACGTCGCACGACCCAAGACCGAGACTCCGGTCATCGAAATCGTGCCGACGCCGCCGCCAGCGTCGAAACCCAAAGTTCGCCGATCAATGGGCGATGAGCTGCACAACGCAGCCAATGTGTTGAAGCGCTCCAAGCAGGCGGTCAATTCTTTATTCGCTGAAGCGCGCATGGGCAACGCCGTCAACACGAGCGAGTGCGCGCCGCTGGTCAATGACATCGTCGACTCCGTCGATAGCAACTCGCACGCGCTGATCAGCCTGTGTCGGTTGAAGACCGCGGACGAATACACCTACATGCACTCCGTATCGGTGTGCGCGTTGATGGTTTCGCTCGGCAAACAACTCGGCCTCGATGAGCCGACGTTGCGCGATGCTGGCATGGCCGGACTGCTGCACGACCTGGGCAAGGCAGTGATGCCTCAGGACATCATCAACAAGCCAGGCAAGCTCACCGACGACGAATTCACCATCATCAAATCGCATCCGGTGCGCGGACACGAGATGCTGCTGGAAAGCGGCGTCAGCAACGAGCGCGTGCTCGATGTGGCGCGCCATCATCACGAGCGCATCGACGGCAAGGGCTATCCCGACGCACTGACGGCCGACAAAATCTCTTTGATCGCGCGCATGAGCGCAGTCTGCGACGTTTACGACGCCGTCACTTCAGACCGGCCCTACAAATCAGGCTGGGATCCGGCCGAGTCGGTCGCGCGCATGGCCTCGTGGGAAGGTCACTTCGATTCGATGGTGTTGCAAACATTCATCAAGACCATCGGTATCTACCCGGTCGGCTCGCTGGTGCGCATGGCGTCCGGCAAGCTGGGCGTGGTCGTGGAGCAGAATCCCGCCAAGCTCACCGCCCCGAAAGTGAAACTGTTCTTCTCCACCAAGTCGGGCATGCCGTTCGAGCCCAAGCTGGTGGATCTGATGGAATCGCACGTCACCGACAAGATCGTGGCGCGCGAGCCGCCCGAGAACTGGAGCTTCGGCTACCTCAACGACCTGTGGGCAACTCACGTTGCGTGAGTGACGGACAGAACTGACTCGGCGGGTGGCCCAACACCCGCTTGAACATCGCAGTGAACGCGCTCGGGCTGTCATAGCCAAGATCGCCCGCCACATTCGCAACCGGGCGACCGGCCGCAAGCTGAGTCATCGCCGCAAGCAAGCGCGCTTGTCGACGCCACGACCCAAACGTAATCCCCGTCTCTTTGTGAAACAAACGCTCGAGCGTGCGTGAGCTCGCGCCCACGGTCTCGCCCCACTCCGCGCTGGTCCTGCAATCCGACGGATCCTGCAGAATCGCCTGGCAAATACGCCGTACGCGAGTATCTGCCGGCATCGGGATGTGCAACGGCAAGGTGCCGATCTCACGAATCTCGCTGAGGATCAGCTCGGTCAGATGAACCGAAGGCGCCACGCGCGGCTCGGCTTCAGCGAGCGCCACCATGCGCAAGATCAGCTCACGAAGCAGCGATGTGACTTCGATGACACAGCACTCCGCCGGCAAGCCCGATCTCGCATCGGGCCGCAGGAACAACGTGCGCATCTTCACCGCGCTGTTCGCACGGATTTCGTGAGGCACTTGCGGCGGCACCCAGATCGCACGCATCGGCGGCACGACCCAGATGCCGTTTGGCGTATCGACGCGCATGATGCCCGACGACGCATGGATGAGCTGCGCGCGGTCATGCTGATGACGCGCGATCAAATAGCCGGCGGGATAGTCACGCGAGAACGCGACGATCGCCTCGGGGCTCTCTTCCAGCTTTCGAACCAGCGCTAACGCCGAACCTTCGATGCCCGTGCTCATCGCTACGCGGCGGCTTTGATCCGCTTCAGATCAGGCAGCCAGATCGCCAGCGCACCGAGCACCGGCAGGAACGCGCCGAGCTTATAAACAAACGCAATTCCGTAGACGTCCGCCAGGTGTCCGAACGACGCGGCGGCCAATCCGCCGATGCCGAACGAGAAGCCGAACATCAGTCCCGAGACCATGCCGACACGGGTCGGCATCAGTTCCTGCGCATACACGACGATCGCGGGGAACGCGGACGCAATTGTGAGCCCGATGACCACTGTGAGCGCTTCGGTCCACGCCAGACTCACGAACGGCAACAGGAGCGTAAACGGCAACGCGCCCAGCACGGAGAACTGGATCATCGCCCTGCGACTGAAACGATCGCCGAAATAGCCGCCGAGCAGCGTGCCGACGGCGATCGAGCCCAGGAACAGGAACAGATGCACCTGCGCCTCGACCACGCTCATGTTGAAGCGCTCGATCAGATAGAACGTGTAGTAGTTGGTCAGGCTCGCCATGTAGGCGTACTTGGAAAAGATCAGCAGCAGCAGGATGGTCATGCCTCGCACGACCGTCTTGCGCGGAATCGCCGATTCCTGCCGGCGCGTGCTGTGCGCTCGCTTCAAGCGGGGCAAGCCATGATGTTTGTACCAGACGCCCACGTTCCAAAGGATGGCCGTCGACACCAGCGTCAGCAGCGCGAACGCTCCCAGGCCCGACTGCCCCCACTGCACGACGACCAGCGCCGCCAGCAACGGACCGATCGCTTGACCCGCGTTGCCGCCCAATTGAAACAACGATTGCGCGAGCGAATGCCGACCGCCCGCCGCCATCCGCGCCACGCGCGACGCTTCCGGATGAAACACCGAAGAGCCCATGCCAAGCATCGCCGCGCCGGCCAGCAGCCACTCGAAATTACCGGCCAGTGAGATCACCAACAGGCCCAACGCCGTGAACAACGTGCCCATCGGCAACGAAAACGGCATGGGCCGACGGTCGGCGACGTAACCGACGACGGGTTGAAGCATCGACGCGGTCAGCTGATACGCCAGCGAAATCCAGCCCAGCTCCGCGAACGTCAGGTGATGGCTCGCCTTGAGCGCGGGATAGGAGCCTTGCAGCAGCGACTGCATCGTGTCGTTCAACAGATGGCAGAAACTGATGGCAATAATGATGGGGAAAGCGGTCTCGTCCCGCCAACTGGCAGGATCGCGAGCCTCGGCCGAAGAGTTCAAACGGATGCTCCAACAGGAGGGCGGGTCGGCTCACAGTGTAAGGAGTCCGTGTCGCGGCGTCCCTAACAAGTTCGACACCTTTCGTCGCGAAACGGACAACCCTCAATCGGCCAACAAATGCAGGACGAGTTCGCGCTGATGGGGCCGCTGGCGGTGCTCGAACAGGTAGATGGCCTGCCAGGTGCCGAGCACCGGCTCGCCGTCGAGCACGGGGATGGACAATTGCACTTGGGTCAATGCCGTGCGCAGATGGGCCGGCATGTCGTCGGGACCTTCGTCGTCGTGCTCCTAACGGCCCGGATCTTCAGGCGCGATCTGCTCGAAAAAAGCTTCCAGATCGCTGCGCACCTCCGGGGCCGCATTCTCCTGGATCAACAACGACGCCGACGTGTGCTTACAAAAGATCGTGAGCAAGCCGGTGGCGACCTGTTGAGCAGCCACCCAGCTACGAACCTCGCGCGTGACATCCACCAGACCGCGCCGGGTCGTGCGAATCGAGAGAATATGAGTGAACTGACGCATCGAATTAGGAAATCTTTGCACCGACGGCTCGTAAACAGAACGCCACGATGCCCTCGACCAGTTCCGTGCGCGCATCCCGCTTGCTTCGAGGCGTGATCGGCCGGATCAATGCTTCAGTGAACGCGCCGACGATACAAGCCGCGCCGATATCGATGGATTGCGCCGGGAATTCGCCTTTATCGATGCCCTCGATCAGCAGCGACTTGAACACTTCCCCGAAGCGGATACGACCCAGCAACCGCGCCTCATCGACCTCCTGTTCGGCCGGCTCGGCGATGAACGCATAGGCCAGATACGGCCCTTCCAGCGCGCGATTCGCAAACGATTCCACGCAGGCCCGCAGCCGTGCGGTCACATCGCCTTCACCCTTTACGATCTCCTGCAGGATCGCAATCTCGTGATCGATCGCGCTGGTCAGCACTTCGACGAATAGCGCCGACTTGGAGGGAAAGTAACGATAGATGGCCCCGGCGGACAACCCGGCATTGGCGGCCACGGCCGCAATCGAGGCGTGATTGAACCCGCCCTCGGCGACCAGGGCCCGCGCCGCCTTGAGGATGCGCTGGCGGTTATCGGCCAGCCGCTCCTCCATCAGGAAGGATCGCTTGTAGCTCATGCCCTGATCCTAGCATGAAGTGAATCCCAGTTTTTTTTGTGAATCGCCATTCACTTCTTGGCCTGCCCCTCCTACAATGCCGTCGGGCCGAGCGGATCCGCGGCTAACAGGGGTTTCATGAACGTCATTACTTCCAAGCTGCGAACCGGCAGCGACGAATACCGCGCCAACAGCGCCGCCCTCCGCGCGCTCGTCGATGAGTTACGGGGTCGGACTGCCACCGCCGCATTGGGCGGCTCCGAAAGCGCCCGGCAAAAACATACTTCGCGCGGCAAGCTGCTGGTGCGCGATCGTATCGATCTGCTGCTCGATCCCGGCACGCCATTTCTCGAGTTCTCCGCCCTCGCCGCCTTCGGAATGTATGGCGGTGAAGTCGCGAGCTCGGGCGCTGTCGCCGGCGTCGGTCGGATCAACGGTCGTGAGTGCGTCATCGTCGGCAACGATGCGACCGTCAAAGGCGGCACCTACTACCCCATCACCATCAAGAAACATTTGCGCGCCCAGGAGATCGCCCGCGAGAACCGCCTGCCCTGCGTGTATCTGGTGGACTCCGGCGGCGCGTTCCTGCCCATGCAGGACGAAGTGTTTCCGGACAAGGAACATTTCGGCCGCATCTTCTTCAATCAAGCAAACATGTCGGCGCTCGGCATTCCGCAGATCGCATGCGTGATGGGCTCGTGCACCGCTGGCGGCGCGTACGTGCCCGCGATGAGCGACGAAGCCGTGATCGTTCGCAATCAAGGCACGATCTTCCTCGGCGGCCCGCCGCTGGTGAAGGCCGCGACCGGTGAAGTCGTCAGCGCTGAAGATCTCGGCGGCGGCGACGTGCACACGCGTATCTCTGGCGTCGCGGACCATCTCGCTGAGAACGATCATCACGCGCTGGCCATCGTTCGCCGCATCGTCGGCAACCTCGGCCCTCGCGAAACCTTGTTTCAGCCGCAAGCGGTGGAAGATCCGCTGTACGACCCCGAGGAACTGTACGGCGTCATCCCGGCCGATACTCGCAAGCCCTTCGACGTGCGCGAAGTCATCGCCCGCATCGTCGACGGCTCGCGCTTCGACGAATTCAAGGCTCGTTTCGGCAACACGCTCGTGACGGGCTTCTCGCACGTGTACGGCTACCCCGTCGGCATCATCGCCAACAACGGCGTGCTGTTCTCCGAGTCGGCGCAGAAGGCCGCGCACTTCATCGAGCTGTGCAGTCAGCGCCGCATCCCGCTGGTGTTCTTGCAGAACATCACGGGCTTCATGGTCGGCCGTAAATATGAGAACGAAGGCATCGCTCGCCACGGCGCGAAGATGGTGACCGCGGTCGCGACGGCCCAAGTGCCGAAGTTCACTGTGTTGATCGGCGGTTCCTACGGCGCTGGCAACTACGGTATGTGTGGTCGCGCCTACTCGCCCCGCTTCTTGTGGACCTGGCCGAACTCCAAGATCTCAGTGATGGGCGGCGAGCAGGCCGCGAACGTGCTCGCGACCGTGCGTCGTGATGCGCTCGAAGCTCAAGGCAAGCAATGGAGCGCCGCCGAGGAAGAAGCCTTCAAGGCGCCGACCAAAGCGCAGTTCGAGACGCAAGGCAGTGCTTACTACGCCACCGCGCGCCTCTGGGATGACGGCATCATCGATCCGGCTCAGACCCGGCGCACCTTGGGGCTCGGCCTCGCGGCCGCGGCGAACGCACCGGTCGGCGACACACGCTTCGGCGTGTTCCGCATGTAAGCAAGGATTAGAAAGACATGTTCAAAAAAATCCTGATCGCCAATCGCGGCGAAATCGCATGCCGGGTCATCGCCACTTGTCGCAAGCTCGGCATTCGCACCGTCGCGGTGTATTCCGAAGCCGACGCCGGCGCGCGTCATGTGCGCCTCGCTGACGAGGCCTACTGTGTTGGCCCGGCCGCGTCGCGTGAGAGCTATTTGCGCGTCGATCGCATCATCGAAGTTTGCAAACAGTCCGGTGCACAGGCCGTGCATCCGGGTTACGGCTTCCTGTCCGAGAACGAGAGCTTCGCGCATGCGTGCGAAGAGAATGGCATCGTGTTCATCGGTCCGCCGGTGAAGAGTATCCGCGCCATGGGCTTGAAGTCGGCCGCCAAGGCACTCATGCAACAGGCCAAGGTGCCACTGGTCCCCGGCTATCACGGCGCCGATCAAGATCCGGCGTTGCTTCAGCGTGAAGCCGATCGCATCGGCTATCCAGTGCTGATCAAGGCATCCGCCGGTGGCGGCGGCAAGGGCATGCGCGTCGTCAACGCGACCAGTGAATTCCCCGCAGCGCTTGCTTCATGTCAGCGCGAAGCCCGCACGTCCTTCGGCGATGACAACGTCCTCATCGAAAAATATCTCCAGCAGCCGCGCCACATCGAGATCCAGGTGTTCGCCGACAAGGCGGGCCACACCATCAGCCTCAACGAGCGCGACTGCTCGGCGCAGCGTCGACATCAAAAGGTCGTCGAAGAAGCGCCCGCGCCCAGCGTGAAGCCGGAACAGCGTGCAGCGATGGGCAAAGCGGCTTGCGACGCTGCTCGCGCCGTTGGTTATGTCGGCGCCGGCACGGTTGAGTTCATCGCCGATTCGCAGGGCAATTTCTATTTCATGGAAATGAATACGCGCCTGCAGGTGGAGCATCCGGTCACTGAAATGATCACGGGGCTCGATCTCGTCGAATGGCAGCTGCGCGTTGCCGCTGGCGAAGATCTGCCTCTGGCCCAAGAGCAAGTGCCGCTGAACGGGCACTCGATCGAAGTTCGCATCTACGCCGAAGAGCCGGAGAAAGGCTTCCTGCCTTCGGTTGGCCGGCTCGCGTATTTCAAGACACCCGCGCCTTCCGCGCATGTGCGGCTCGATACCGGCGTCGAACAAGGGGACGAGATCACACCTCACTACGATCCCATGATCGCCAAGCTGATCGTTTGGGATCGCACTCGTGAAGCTGCCATCGAGCGCATGCTCGGCGCGCTGGCTGAGACGCGCATCGTTGGTGTCGGTCACAACGTGAACTTCCTGTCGCGCCTCGTCGGTCATCCCGCGTTCCGCGAAGGCCGCGTCGATACTGGCCTGATCGAACGTGAGCGCGCCATGCTGCTGCCCGCCGCCACCGAGCTTCCGAAAGAAATCTTCGAGGTCGCCGCACTGGCTCAGCTCGCTGCCGAGCGTGAGCAGGCTGCGCAATCGAGCTCTCCGTGGAGCATTGCGGATGGCTGGCGCATCAATGGCACGCAGACTCGTACGTTGCAGTTCTCCGCTGGCGAGCAGACTGCGACGGTGTCGGTGCAATACACGTCGACGGGTTATCTCATCGACGACGAGCCGGCACGCGTGGTTCGTACATCGGATTCGGATCTGCGCATCACGATCGATCAACGTCACATCAACACGGCCGTTGTGAAATCCGGCGAGCAGATGCATGTGTTCCTTCGCGGTCAGCAGCACGTACTGACCTACGTCGATCCGCTCGTGCATGCGGGCGAGACCGAAGAAACTCAGGGCGGACTGACCGCTCCGATGCCCGGCAAGATCATCGCCCTGCTCTCCGAGCCCGGCGCCGAAGTCGCCAAGGGCGCACCGTTGCTGGTGATGGAAGCGATGAAGATGGAGTTGACTGTGTTTGCTCCGAGCAAGGGCAAGCTGGTGAGCTATCTTTGCAATGCCGGCGATCAAGTGAAGGAAGGCGTGCCGCTGGTGGACTTCCAGGCGGTCGCTTAACAGCTGTATCTCACAACGACCGGCGGCGCTCGATGTAACGGAGCGCCGCCATAGTTGGTCAAGCCGCTTCCGCGAACAGCAAGCGGCCCGCGCTAACAGAGTCCGCATCCGGTAGCAGCTTCAGCACCGCGGACGCGTCGACTTCCGGGCAGGACGCATGAGCGCGTTCAACAATCTCGCGCGCCAGCGTATCGAGCAAGCCGGTGTTCTCCCGGATGCGCCTGCGGAACGTCAGCTCGTCGATACTGTCGAGCAGGCTGCCGTTCAAATCCGCGAACCACGCTAGCCGAGCCTGATCGAGCATCACCGCCACGTCACGCCTACGACTCACCTTGGACCACTCGCGCATGAAATCCTGCATGGCGAAGTTCAGCGCCTTGCTGTGCGACATCTCGACTGACAGCGCACTGATGCTGGCCAGATCGGTCAGTCGGTTCTGGAAGAACAACTGGCACAAGATGCCCCAGTAATAAGCGTAGTCCCAGATCACCTTGACCGGCATCACTTGCGGATCGCCCATGATGCGATACTGATCGGTGTAGAGCGCAAGTGTGCTTTCGTAGAACGAGAAGTACAGCTGCTGATACACCTTGGAACGACCGCCCACGTGCTCGCCGCCACGATCGCGCGCGATGAGATCGGCGATATAGCTGTTGCTCATGGCGATGAAGTCGCTGCCCGGCGAATAGAACGGATCGAGAAACACGCCGGCCTCGCCCGTCAGTGCCCAGCGATCGGCCCCTGAGAACACTTGTTTGCAACCGTGCGAGAAATTGCGCAGGAAGCAGAAATCCTGCAGCAGGTGCTGCTTGCCCTCAAGTTCCCGCGCCAGCCGCGGCTGATGCTTGCGGAACCAGTCCATCGACTTCTCGAAGCTATTCATGGTCTCGAGCGGATGGATCCTGGCATCGCAGACGATGCCGACTGAGTGCGAGCCCGACGCGAGCGGAATCAACCACGCCCAGTAGCCTTCGCCCATCAAATGATTGGTGGATAGCCAACGCAACGGCGGATCGCACCGGGTGAGCCACTGGCGATCGGTGGACCACTCATCGATGTCGATCTTGGTACCGATGCGAAACCACACAGCGTTGGCATCGTGCGCGTTGTCTTCGGCGAGGCCGAGCTTACGCTTGATCAATCCAGCGCGCCCCGACGCGTCCACGACCCAACGCCCCGTTGCCTGCACGCTCTGCTTGTCCACCTCGAAACGCACTGAGTGCTCGGCGCCCTCCTTGCCGAGATCGATCTGTCTCACCACCGCGCCATCGACGATCTCGATGCCCAACGCGCGCCCGTGCTCGGTCAGATAGTTCTCGAAGATGCCGCGGTCCAGCTGATAACTCGGCGTGGGCAGGAAACGACTGGCGCCCATCTCGGTGACGCCTTCGATGTCTTCGCGGACGGAGGAGTAGATGAAGAAGCGCAGGCCAAACTTGCGTAGCTGATGTTTGTCCAGATGCTCCTTGAGGCCCAGCACCGTATCGAAATAGTGCGCGCCGATCTCCACCGATGACTCGCCGACCTTATGCGCCGCCTCCGGCACCGGGTGCTTGCGTCGCTCGATGACCAGGATGCGCATCGTTGCGAACTGTTGCCGTAACTGGATTGCCAGCGTCAGACCCGCCAATCCGCCGCCCAGGATGATCACGTCGTGCTTGTCGGTCACAGCGAACCCGATTGTTATGGTTGGTGCCACCGTTCCACCCGCTTCACGGCAGCAGCGAGGACGGGATTAGAGGCAACGACCGACAGCCGATCAAGGCTCGCGCGATTGCATTTCGCTATGGGAGGGGGCGCAACGATGCGCACGCGCATCCATGAAATCGATACGTGAGGCAGGCAACACTGGGAACCTAAGCGCGGCCCTGGCGTTCCACGGGTCTCGCGTCGGCTCGCTCGGAGAGTGTCATGGCAAAAGTTCTGGTTCTCTACTATTCCTCGTATGGTCACATCGAACAGATGGCGAACGCAGTCGCCGAAGGCGCTCGCTCCGCTGGCGCGCAGGTGGCAGTCAAACGCGTCCCCGAGACTGTGCCAGAAGATGTGGCACGCAAGTCCGGCTTCAAGCTGGACCAACCGGCACCGATCGCCACCGTCGACGAGCTGCCCCAATACGACGCGATCATCTTCGGCACGGGCACCCGCTACGGCAACATGACGGCGCAGATGAAAACTTTCATCGACCAGACCGGAGCGCTCTGGATGAAAGGCGCGCTGGTGGGCAAGGTGGGGTCGGTGTTCTCATCGTCGAATACTCAACACGGCGGACAGGAGTCCACCATCCTGACTTTTCATCCGGTGCTATTGCACCTGGGCTTCATCATCGTCGGCCTGCCGTATGCGTTTCAGGGACAGATGGGCACGAGTGAAGTGATGGGCAATTCACCGTACGGCGCATCGACCATCGCGGGCACGGATGGTAGCCGGCAGCCATCGAAAGTTGAGTTAGAGGGTGCGCGTTATCAAGGCAAGTACGTCGCGGAGATCGCGGCGAAGATCGCGGGGCGTTAGCCGCGGAGCGCGGAAGCGACCCTCGATGTCGGGCTGGGCCGAGAATTGACAAAGATTGCCAATGGTAGGACCGTAAGCCTCAGAGGTATCGCCATGAGCACGATGAATGTGTCCATTCCCGACAGCATGAAGCTGTGGGTCGAACAGCAAGCGGACTCGGGCCGCTACGCCAACGCTAGTGATTATGTGCGCCACCTGATCCGGTTGGATCAGGAACGGGCGGCGAAGATCGCGCATATCCAGGCGCTGGTGACCGAAGGTATCGAAAGCGGCGTCGGCCGACGATCGATCTGAAGGCAGCCGCCCGCCGCCAATCTCGCGCGTCGACCAAACCTTCGCGGTGAGACGCTACTCTCCAAGCCGCAAGGCCGAAGAAGACATCATTGCCATATTTATATAGGGCGTAGCGGAGTTCGGCCTCCAGCAAGCAGAGCGCTATCACGACCTGCTGGGGAATACGTTCCAATTCCTGGCGGAGAACCCGAAGCCGCTCGTGAGCGCTCAGAAATCCGGCCTCCGGTGCGCATTCACCCGATCGAATCTCACGTCGTCATCTACACAGTCGATGCGGACCAGGACATCTTCATCATCCGCGTTCGCCATGGCCGTGAGGATTGGCGGCAAGACGAGTAATCCTTTACAAATCGGTGCAGTATCCTAGATCGCCTCCCACCCGCCACCCAGCGCCTTGAACAAGGTGATGGACGCATTCACCCGAGCCAGCTTGGCCTGCACCAGCGAGTCTTCAGCATTGAGCTGCGACGTCTGACTCTCCAGCACCGTCAGCAGATCATCGGAGCCCGCCTGATACCGCGTAGTCGCAAGCCGCAGCGCCAGCTGCGCTTGTTCAACCGTCTGCGTGAGCAGCGACGTGCGACGCTCAGCGGTTGAGACCGCACTCAAACTATCGTTCACTTCCTTGACGCTCGTCAGCACCGTTTGCAAATAAGTCTCGACCAACTCGCGCCGGGACGCATCGGCCAACTGTACTTGCCCACGCAACTCACCGCCATCGAACAGAACCTGCGACAGCGACGCAGCCAGCGCCGCGACGCTGGATGAGCCGCCGGTGATCCAGTTCGTCACAACACCCGTCGCACTCAACTCCATGCTCGGATACAGCGCAGCCCGCGCAACTCCAACATCAGCATTGGCAGCAACCAAGTCCGCCTCGGCGGCGCGAACATCCGGTCGACGCTGCAACAGATCGCCTGGCTGCCTCGCCGCGATGGACGGCGGCTGCAAATCAGCCAGCGTTTCCGTTCGAATAGTGAAGTCCTGCGGCACGCGCCCAAGCAGTAATGCCAGCGCACTCTGCGTCTCAGTCAAACTCTGCTGCAACTCCGGCACTTCAGCTTCAATACTCAACAACGCCGTGCGCTGTTGAGCCACATCCAAGCCACTGGCCGCGCCCTTGTTATAACGAACCTCGACCAGCGACATCAGCGACCGCGCCGCCTCGAGATTCTTTTGCGCAATAGTCAACCGATCCTTCAACGCCAGCGTCTGGAAGTAATAGGAAGCAACGTCCGCCTGCAACACCAACCGCGTCGTCTGCATGTCGAATTCACGAGCCGCAACCCGAGCCGCCGCAGCCTGCACATTCGCCCGGTTCCCGCCCCAGAGATCCAGCTCGTAACTCACCGACAGCTGCGAATCATCCGACGACGACAGCGACCGCGCGCCATTCAACTCCTTCGTGCGCGAGCCACCAACCGACATCGACGCATACGGCACCAACCGACTGCTCGCCATCTTCGCCGTCGCCTTCGCCTGCTCGATGCGGATCGTCGCCGCCGCGAGATCGTGATTCGCAGCGAGCGCTTCAGCCATCAACTGCTCCAGCTCCGCATCCTTGAACAGATCGTTCCATTCAGAAGGCGCGTTACTAGTAGCGGCAACCTTCTGCGCCGACCACGACTCCGGCAGATCGGACTTCGGCCGGTCGTACTGCGGCGTCAGGCTACAGCCCGCCAGCACGCCCAACACCGCAACCGCCACCACTCGCTTCATGTAAGTCATGTTCATTACTCCGAGGCCAGCGCAACCACCGGGTCCATGTAAGCCGCCTTACGCGCCGGCAGATATCCGAACAGCACACCCGTCAGCAATGCCGACCCAAGCGCCAACAAGGCAGGCGTCGGCGTGAAGGCCACATTCGTTCCCAATGCCCTGGCGATAAATCCCGTCGTAAATCCGAGCGCCACACCAATCAATCCACCGATACCGCAAACCACCAACGCTTCCGTATTGAATTGCAGCAGGATGTTGCTGGCCCGAGCGCCCGTCGCCATCCGCACACCAATCTCACGCGTCCGCTCCGTCACGCTGACCAGCATGATGTTCATCACGCCGATACCGCCGACGATCAGCGAGATCGCCGCGACACAACCGAGCAGCAACGTCAGCGTGTTCTGAGTCGACGCGGCCGCCGCCATGAACGAGCTGGTGCTGCGAATCTGGAAGTCCTCGAGATGATGGCGGGACATCAGCAACTGACGGATTTCCTCCTGCGTCTCCGCAGTCTTCTCATCCGACGCCAATTTCACATTGACCGAGCCGAGGTATTGCTGACCAAACAGCCGATTGAAGCCGGTGGACAGCGGCACGAACGCCGCGTCGTCCATATCGGAGCCAAACGAGTTCGCCCCCTTGGTCGACAGCACCCCAATGACTTCGAACGGCGTATTGCCGACCAGCACGAACTGACCCACCGGATCTTCATCGTTCGGAAACAGATTCTTCGCGACCGTCTTGCCGAGCACGATCACCGTGGCATAGCTACGAACATCGTCTTCAGTGACGAACGTGCCGCTCGCCATCGGCCAGTTCTGCGTCACCTGATACGCCGGCCACACGCCCGTGATATTGCTCTGATAGTCGATCGAGCCCATGCGCAGCGTGGCGCGCGTCTTCCGCTCCGGCGAGACAGCGACGACGTTCCCCATCTCAGAAATCGCCTGTGCATCCGCCGGCACCAACGTAGCGATATCGCCCGAGGGACGCGAACCGGGCGCGCCCGGAAACACCAGCAACAAGTTGCTGCCCATCGCCGAGATTTGTTTCATCACGGCTTCTTTACTGCCGTTGCCGATGGCAAGCATGGTCACAACGGCCGCGACGCCGATCATTACGCCGAGCAGCGTCAACGCGCTACGAAACTTGTTGGCCCGAAGCGAGCGCAGGGCCATCTTCACGGCCTCTTCCAGATCGTCGAGCCAGTTCGCTTGCGCTGCATGCGAAGTGCGTTGATTCGAACCAGCGACGGCCCGCTTCACGCCCGAGTCATCGACGATCCGCCCATCCTTGATGTGCACGATGCGTTCCGCATGCTCGGCAACCGACGCGTCGTGCGTAATCAAAATGATCGTGCGACCTTCGGAGTGCAGCTGCTTCAAAAGCGCCATGACTTCCGCACCGCTGCGACTATCGAGCGCGCCAGTCGGTTCGTCCGCGAGAATGACTTCCGCGTCATTCATGAGCGCGCGTGCAATCGAGACGCGCTGCTGTTGACCGCCGGACAGCTGATTCGGTCGATGATCCGTGCGCTCACCCAGCCCAAGCTTGGCCAGCAAGCTCTTCGCACGCTGGCGGCGTGCATCCTGCGCCATGCCGGCATAGATCGCCGGCAGCTCGACGTTCTCCGCCGCCGTCACCGTTGCGAGCAAGTTGTAACGCTGAAACACGAAACCGAACGTGTCACGACGCAAGGCCGCCAGCTCATCGGGATTCAAGCTGCCCACGTCGACGCCATTCACCTCGTAACGACCTTCGCTGGGACGGTCCAAGCAGCCGAGGATATTCATCAAGGTCGACTTGCCGGAGCCCGACTGGCCCATGATGGCCACGAACTCGCCGCGTCGGATTTCCAGCGACGCGTGATCGAGCGCGCGGATCTCGGAATCGCCGCTGACATAGACGCGACTCGCGTCGACGACTCGGATCAACGGTGCAGTGGCGTTCATTGTGTTCTCCCGATGTGTCATGCGGCTGGCTTAGAGACGCGGGCCCATCTGTCGGCCGGGGCCACCCTGCGCCGCGCCGCCCGCCGGCGGAACCACAGCGGCAACGACCAACTGATCGCCGGGCAACAGGCCGGAAACGATCTGTGCCATCGAACGATTGGTGAGACCCACCTTCACATCGCGCTCGACCACGCCGTTATCGGTCAGCACCTTAGCTTTGTAGGCATCGACACCCGCTTCACGCTGCGCCTGCAAAGCATTGATGGGCGCGAGCGGCACATCCTTCGCTTCACCCAATGTGAAGAACACTTGCACCGTCATCTGCGGCAACAGCTGCCCTTCACGGTTGTCCACGTCGATGAGCACGTTGTAGAGCACCACGTCGTTCTCGACGACCGGCGTTGGATACACAGCCCGCACCTTGCCGCGCCACTTCTTCTCCGGCATGCCGAGCGTCGTGAAAGTCGCAGGCATGTCGACAGCGATGCGACTCACATCGGCCTCGGCCACCTGCGCCCACACAGTCATCACATCCATATTCGCGACCTGCACGATGACCGGCGCGGACTGCGAGGCATTCACGGTCTGACCTTCGAGCGTCGTCTGAGACGCGACGGTGCCGTCGAGCGGCGCATAGATTTTCGTGTAGCCGAGATTCGCGAGATCACCGGCAAGCGTTGCTTCTGCGGCCTTGATCTGAGCGCGAGTCGCCGCGACGGTCGCGGCGGCAACCTTGGCCTGCGCGTCAGCCTGATCCACGGTGGTCTGGCTGATGGCATCGGCGGCCCGCATTTCCTGATTGCGCTTCAACTCGGTGTCCGCGAGCACGGACTCGGCCAATTGCTGATCCAGCTGAGCCTTCAGATTCTCGAGCGTGGCGCGATCTTTACGGACTGTTGACTCGTACACAGTCGGGTCGATTTCGGCGAGCAGGTCGCCCTTGGTCACCCGGTCGCCGATCTCCACATGGATTTTCATGACGCGGCCGCCCACCTGGGTGCCGACGTCGACATAATCCGTGGGCTCGATCGAGCCCACGGCGGTGATGCTCTTTTGCAGGTCGCCCCGGGTCACGGTCACCGTCTTGAGGCCGGCGTCGTCGTTGCCGCCGATGTAATGACACGCCCCCGCCACCAGCGCGGCGACCAGTGCCGCAGGCAGCCCCAGTTTCTGCCAGGAGCTGAGTTTTCGGGCTTGTTGCATGTTCGAGCCTCCGCCAGTGCTGCCAGTTCCAGACAATTTGTTCATGGGAATCAGCATGGCCAGCAAACGTGGAGGAAAATTGAAGACTTTATGGAGTCGACGCCCGAGCCTTGCCCCCGGGGCGCCTGGCGGGCGTTAATGGCAGCCATGAAATGGAGTATTTCGACCAAGCTGTTCCTGGTCCTGGTTGCCATCAGCATCGCGGCCGTGGCGGCTATGGGCCTGTCCGCGCGCATCAGCTTCACGCGCGGGTTCATCGGCTATCTCAACGACCAGAGCACCGCCTATGTCGAATCAGTCATTCCCCGATTGGCCGAGGCGTACAAATCCGAGGGCGGCTGGGACTTTCTTCATCGCAACAACCGAGGTTGGTTCCGCCTGCTCGACACTCGTGGCCGTCGCGACGGCCCGCCGCAATTCTCAGAAATCGACTTCACGGCCACGCAGCTGCGGTTGACGTTGCTGGACGCGGACAAGGACATCGTCATCGGCAATCGCGAGTTCTCCCGCGATACGCCGAGGCGACCGATCGAAGTCGATGGAAAGACAGTGGGCTGGCTGGTGCTCGTGCCTTTCCAGCAAGCCACGGCCGCCGCCGACGTGCGCTTTCAAAAACGTCAGCTCACACAAAACTGGCTGATTGGTCTCGGCACTGTGCTGCTCGCGGCACTGGCCGCATGGTGGTTATCGCGCTTGCTCGTGACACCGCTCACACGAATCGCAAAGGCCACACACAATCTCGCGAGCGGCGACTACAGCGTGCGTATTCCAGTGGCGTCGAAAGATGAGATCGGTGGATTGTCGGAAGACTTCAACCGCCTCGCCCAGGCGCTCGCACACAACGAACAATTGCGTCGCTCGTTCATGGCGGACGTCTCACATGAATTGCGCACACCGCTGTCCGTGTTGAAAGGTGAGCTCGAAGCCATCGAAGACGGCGTGCGGACCATGACGCCCGAGACCCTGGCGTCGTTGCAATCGGAAGTGGCGACCCTCAGCAAGCTGGTCAGCGATCTTTACGATCTGTCGCTCTCCGATATCGGCGCGCTGAGCTATCGCATGGCCGAGGTGGATATCGGCGACGTGCTCCACGCCACGCTCGGGGTCTTCCAGCAACGGCTGGCCGAGCGCGGGCTCAAAGTGGAAACACAAATCGATTCGCAGATCGCAGTGAACGGTGACGAAGGCCGACTGCAGCAGTTGTTCACCAACCTGCTCGAGAACTGCGCGCGTTACACGCAAGCCGACGGCACCGTGCGAGTCGGTTGCCGGAACACAAACGACGATGTGCTCATTGAGATTGAGGACTCCGGGCCCGGCGTTCCCGCCGACATCCTGCCGCGCATCTTCGAAAGGTTCGTGCGTGCGGAAGCTTCACGAAACCGCTCGCATGGCGGCGCGGGGCTGGGACTGGCCATCTGTGCCAACATCGTTCAGGCCCATGGCGGTACGATCACGGCCAGCGCGGCGCCGCTGGGAGGATTGCTGGTCAGCATCCGCCTGCCGCGCCTGCGGACGTTGAAGGTGTGATATGAGCGACGGCGCCCCGCAAACCCGAATTCTGATCGTCGAGGACGAGCCCAAGCTGGCGCAGCTGCTCGCGGACTATCTCACATCAGCCGGTTATCACGCGCAGATGGTCGGCGACGGTCGCGAAGTCGCGCCCGCCCTCAAGGCCTCGCATTTCGATCTGATGCTGCTGGATTTGATGCTGCCCGGTCGCGACGGCCTGGAGGTCTGCAAAGAGGTGCGCGCGTTCAGCAATATTCCGATTGTGATGGTGACGGCGCGCGTCGAAGAGATCGATCGGCTGCTGGGACTGGAGCTCGGCGCGGATGACTACATCTGCAAGCCCTTCAGCCCGCGCGAAGTGGTCGCACGAGTCAAAGCGATTCTTCGCAGAAGCCCGCAGCAGGTGAAAGCGCAGGTCGATTCCAGGCTGAGCATCGACGAAGCCCAGTTCAAAGCGACACTTAACGGCCAGCTGCTGGATCTCACACCCGTGGAATTTCGCTTGCTCAAGGCCTTGTCAGCCTCGCCGGGTCGCGTGTTCTCGCGTCAGCAACTGTTAAATACGTTGTACGAGGATCATCGCGTGGTGACCGATCGCACCGTCGACAGTCATGTGAAGAACCTGCGTCGCAAGCTGCAACTGGCCAATCCCGGCGACGAGTTGATCGAATCCATCTACGGCGTGGGCTATCGCTTCACGATGCCCTAGAGATCTCAGTGCTCGCGCCGGCTCGCAGGCGGCATGCGCAGCTCATGTTTGCGCACGGCGCTCAGATAGCGATGCACGCGCTCGGCGCCCGGTGTGCCCAGCAGATCGACGGGCCGACCGCCCAGCGTTTCGTTCGATGTGCCGAGCCAGTCCTTCGCACGCTCGACCGATCCCAGCACTTCGACGATCGTGCGGAACAGGCCAACGAGCTGAAGTGCGCCCTGCCATTCTGGCCGCTGCGGATCGAGCACGCGCTCGCCCGCCTGCAACCGGGCCGTTTCATCGGCAGGCAGCTGGAGCAGCGACGGCAATTCCGCTTTGAGATTGAGCTGATCCACGGCGCGAAGCATCGCCTTGGTCAGCAAGGCGGGCGATAACTGACTCAAATCTTGACGGTCTGCAGCCACGCTTTGGCCTCATCCAACTGCTCGAAGGATCGCACCGTGATGCCGACCGGCGCGCCGGACATGACATTCGCCACGGACTGTTTACCGAAAAATCCATTCGGACACTTGCTCGCGGCGGCCTTCAGGCCCGCCTCGAGCGCCCGGGGAAACCAGTCCTCGCGCAGCCAGCCTTGATCGTCGACCGGAATCACCGCGAGCGCACTGTCGTCGCCCAGGATCTTGTGTAAAGCATGTCGTCGCAGCAGATCGAGCGCGCACTCGTGCACGAAACGTAGCTGCGCGCTGGTGGCATAGCTGCCCCAGGCCAGCACGACGCAGGGAATGCCGGTGTCCACCGTGACCCGGCAAATGGGATTGTCCGCGATATTTGCGACCAGCCTGGCACCGTCGCTGGATTCCGTCCGGACCGCTTCCGTGAGTTGCCGCAGGGATTCCGTTGCCTGCCCTCGCCGTGAACCAACCGTCATTTCGCCGCGACCGCCCTCCCAACTTCGTAGGCGCGATCATAGTTCGATATGTGCTCCGCGGCGACCCTGGCTGTTTTACCAGTTCCGCGACCCGCGCGATCAGGCCGCGACCGGCGGGCACTCCGGCAAGATGAAATAGAACGTCGCCCCCGCGCCGGGCTGCGACTCGGCCCACACTCGTCCGCCGTGCTTTTCGATCACGGACTTTACGATGGTGAGGCCCAGGCCCGTTCCTTCGAATTCGCGCTCCGAGTGCAGGCGCTGGAATGCGCCGAACAGACGAGGCGCATATTTGGGGTCGAATCCAACCCCGTTGTCGCGGACGAAGTAAGCACGATCGCCGCCCTCCACATCGGTCGCGCCCACCCAGATCTCCGGAGTCGCGCGCGTCTGCGAGAACTTCACCGCGTTGGCAATTAAATTTCGCAATGCCAGCGTCAACAGGCCCGCATCGGCGCGCACGCATTCGGACGGCCGCAGGGCGATGTGCACTTCCGCCGGCGGTTGCGGATTCACCTCCGACACCACTTGCCGCATCAGATCGCCGAGCTCCAGCTCCTGGGTCTGCAGTTCGCGCTGACTGACCGACGCGAGCTTGAGCAGATTGTCGATGATCGCGTCCATGCGCCCGGTCGTGGCCGCAATCGCGTCCAGGTCGCGCTGAACCTGCGGCGTGATCGACTTGCCAAGGTCCTCCGCCAGCATCGACGAATACCCTTTGATCGCACGCAGCGGGGCGCGCAAGTCATGCGACACGCTGCGAGTGAACGCTTCGAGATCCCGATACGCGGCTTCCAATCGCCGGTTCGCTGTTTCCAGCTCCTGCGTGCGCTCGCCGACACGATGTTCGAGCGTGGCGGTGAGCAGCTTGACCTGCTCCTCTTGCTGTCGCCGGGCGGTGATATCGCGCAACGATGCAAAGAACACGGTCTGGCCCCGCCGCAAGGTGGAAGCAATCGAGATGGCCACAATGATGCCGGTGCCATCGCGCCGTACTGCCGGCATCTCGACGCGCTTGCCGAGCACCGTGTGCTTGCGAATGTGAAAGTTCCTGATCGCGTTGATGTGCGCCTCGCGCAAGCTCTCGGGCACGATGATTTCGGCGAGCTGGCGTCCGAGCACTTCGTCCTTGGTCCAGCCGAAGGTCTGCACCGCTTGTTTGTTCCATTCCAGAATGCGGTCCTGCCCGTCGATGACGATGAACACTTCCAGCGAGTTTTCCAGAATGGTCGCCGCGTCCCGCTCTTGTTCGAGCAACCGCTCATCGGCGAGCACGCGCTCCCGGAGGACGTGCCGGCTGCGGGCCATTGCGAATGCCAGGCAGCTCAACAACACCGAGCCGCACGCGCCGACCATCCACACGACCCACACCGGCACGAGCTGATTGTTCTTGATCATCGACGCCGTGGCGGCGAGACGCAGCGTCCAGGCATGGCCGCCCACGACGACCTGCCGAAGAATGAACACGGATTCGACGACGTGTGCATCTTTACCGGCGCGTCGATACAGCAGCTCGCCGGGGCGCACTTGCCCATCGTCATAAACCTCGAGCTCCACGTCGCGCGGGTCGCCTTCGAAGACGCGCTCCATGAAATCGCCCGCTCGAAACGGGCTGTACACGTAACCGATCAACGCGTCGCGACGCTCTTGCACCGTGGCCGTGGGCAAGTCGCGCTGATAGACCGGCACATACATCAGAAAGCCCGGCTGCGGCTTCGAATCGATCTCCTGCACCAATGTGACTTTGCCGGACACCGCCGCCGTCCGCTCATCGCGCGCCCGCTCCATGGCGGCACGACGCACGGTCTCGCTAGCCATGTCGAAGCCGAGCGCTTGTTTGTTCCGCAGGTCGTGCGGCTCCAGGAAAATGATCGCGGTCTGCGGATGCTCTTCCCGGCCCGCCGGATTGCTCCACAACCCGGCCGGCAAAGCGCCGAGCTGGGCCGGGCTCAACTTGTCGACGACCGCGGTGAATCCATAACCCTGCACGCCGACCAGCACTTCGCCCAGATTCAAGGGCGCGACGAAACGTCGCCATTGTTCCTCGGCGACCGGCCAGGCGTTGTCGATGAAACCGGCGCCGGCGCGCAGCACCGCTTCGCAAGCCATCATTCGATCTTCGACGGCATGCTCGCTATGAGAAGCGCGCTCTTCCAGGGTGCTTTGAGTCAAGGCGCGGGCCGCCCGCTCCATGGATAGCGCGAAGGCTGCCGTCACGGCGGCTCCCAATCCCAGAATGGCCAGCGCAACTGCGCCTGGAAACAGCCATCCGGAACGGGATTGTTCGAGTTGCCCGTCGCGTACGCTCATCGGCTCTTGGTTATCCGTCCCCCGACGGTCGACACTATCGCCGAGCAGCACGACGCTACATGGGTAGAAATACGGTTGTGGGCTCCCCTCAGAGGGAACGCGCGAGCTCGCCCGCGTCCAGGGAAGTTTCCAATGTCATGATTCGCTCGACCCAGGCGTCGATGGCGACAGCGCTGGGATGCGATCGCGCCCGTTGACAACAATCGCGGAACTTGGCGATGAGCGCCGCGTCCGATGCAGGTCGGCCCGGGCTGCCGGACGGTTCATCGATTTCGAGCTTCACTGGATTACCGCCGCGCAGCTCGAGTTCCACCGAGCCACGCAATACATCCGGGCCAGAGGCAGGACGCGAGGGCTCGGCCGCATATTGCACCCGACCGGCGAGATCGAGTACGGCGGGGTCGCTCAACGAGCTCGCCGTGAAATCATCGAGCGTCACCGTCCCTCGATGGATCGCCGTCGCCACCGTGAATGGCAGGCTGAATTTTGCGTCGATTGCCGTTGCGGGCCGGCGCTTCTGATCCACAGGCTCCGCCAGCATCAGATTGAGGCGACTGCCGACGAGGCGTGCGCTGGCGATGTCAACGGGATCGATACGGTGTTCCCGTACGAGCTGCGCCGCCGCTTCGATATAAACATGCGTGCCGCGACACGACGGCCACGGCTTGAAAGCGATCTCATCGATTTCGAAGCGCTCGCCCAATGACTGCGTGACGACCTCGGGTTCGTAAGCGCCGCGCGCATATAAAGCGAAGAAGCCGGCCCGCCCTTCGAGCGGGCGATTGAAACCTCGCACACCCTTCCGCGCGAGCAACGCCGAAGTCACACCGGTCTGTGCCGGGAACGCATCGCGAACCGCGCGAATATCGGAGTGCGGGCTGAATTTCAGCTCGGCACTGCAAGTGGCCTGGCAGAGCGTGAGCGAAAACGCGTCGACCAGTTGCGACGCGCTCAGCTTGAGTAATCGGCCAACGGCAGCTGTGGTTCCGAACGCTGCGATGATCGGCGGCGGATACCAACCGTATTCGTCCAACGGCACTCTGAGCGCGAGCCCGATTCGGCAAGCGACATCGCAACCGATTGCCAGCGCTGCGATCAACTCCCTGCCATCGATGGGGCCGAAGGCTTCGCACACCGCCAGCACGGCGGGAATGGTCGGTGCGTTTGGATGGAGGAGCGCGCGATCATGCGCGTCTTCGAAATCCAATGCATGCGCCAAAGCGCCGTTGGCGAAGGCTGCCAGCGCAGCGGGCACTCTCGTGCCGCTTGCGAATACAGTGCTCTCCGCACGACCGCCCTGCTCTACGGCGTACTCGATGAACGGTCGACACACGGGAGCGAGCCCGGTCGCAGCGAGTGAGACGCCCAGTCCGTCGAGCAAACATCGCTTCGCCATCTCGCGGGTGCGCTGAGGAATCTGTTCGTAGCCCGTGCTCGCTACGAAGTCAGCGAGCGCTTGTGAAATTGAATCTGTCATCGTTACTTGGCCGTGTCGGGCTGCAGGCTATTCGACGCGTCGTTTGGATTGTTCGGCGTCTTCGCGCGCGAGATCCAATGCAGCGTCGCGAGTGCCGCGATGTAGAAGCCCGCCAGCGTCCACACCAACCCGCCGAATGAACCGGTGGAATCATGCAAGTTGCCGATCAATGGATGCGCGACCACGCCCGAGCCACTACCGACGACCGTGATCATCGCGAACGCTGCCGCTGCGGCCCGCCCTTCGAGCAATTGCATGGCCAATGCCCAGAACACACCTTGCGCTCCGCCTGCCCCCAGACACGCCAGCAGAAACGCCACGAACGCCAACATCGTGCTCGACTCCTGCAAGGCCGCCGAGCAGAAGAATCCGAAGGTGGCGATGGCGACCGAGATTCGCAGCGGCGTGGCTCGATCCTGCACTTTGTCCGAGCTGCGACCCGCGATCAGACAGCCGATGCTGAAAGCGATCCAAGGCAAACTGTTGAGCGCGCCAACGGCGAGATTGCCGGCGCCCGACACCTGCCGAATCATCAGCGGCATCCAGATTGTCATCACATTGATGGCCAGCACCATCGTGAACAGCACGAAGCCCAGTGCCCAGACCATAGGATTGAATGCGGCCTCGCGAATGTTCCGCAGAGCGCTGGAATGCTCCGATGGATCGGCGACCTCGCTCAGTTCATCGGCGAGCCAGGTGCGCTCCTCGTCAGTGAGAAACTTCGCGTCCGCCGGCGTATCCGGAATCAGCTTCAGGCACAGCACGCCCATCAGCACCGATGGCACGCCCTCGAGAATGAACAGCGACTGCCAGCCATGGAAGTTGGCCCAATCGACATCCAGCAATGCCCCCGACAGCGGCGACGCGACGATCATCGAACACGGCACGGCGACGAAGCTCACGCCCACCGCGTAACCGCGCACGCGCTTGGGAAAGATGCGACTGATGTAATAAATCATGAAGGCGTGAAAGCCGGCCTCCGCCATGCCCAGCGCGAAGCGGTTCACCAGAAACCAGAACTGATCTGGCACGAACGCAGTGGACGTCGACACGACGCCCCATGCGCACGCGATGATTGCGAAACCGCGACTGGCACCCAGACGCCGAAGCAGTTCGGCATTAGGTGCCTGAAACAACAGATACGCCAGCGTGAACAGGCCCGAGCCCCAGCCGAACACTTCGGCGCTCAGGCCGAGCGCGTCGTTCATCTGCAGCGCTGCGAAGCCGATGTTGCCGCGATCGATCGCAAAGAAGAAATACAGCAGGAACACGATGCTCGCGACGTGCAGCATCAGCTTTCGTTCGACGCGCTTCTGAATGTCCACCGCCGCTCTCCTCGATCCTCAACGACGCGCGAGCGCCTTCTGGTACAGGTCGCCCGCTTCGGCAACGATGGCGTCCGCATCCGCGGGCAATAGCAGGCGATCCTTCACCAGCGCTTGCGCCGCTTGTTTCACCGCTTGCACGTACGCGTCCTGGGACGCATAGCGCTCTTCGACTGAAAGGCGTGGATCTCGATGTGATATCCGATCCTGACGAGTTGTAGCGAATGGCACGCTCGAGCCCGTGGCCATGCACAGGTCGCCTTCGCCGAAGCCCGGCTTGCGGACGTTCCAACCCGCGTTGGTCGCCAGCGGCACGCTCACGAAGGGATGACGAACGCCGCCTATCATCAACCCATCTTCATTAGCCTGCGGTACCAGCAGTGGATAAGAGCCCATGCGCTTCGGTGGCTCTTGGCTGAAGTCGTAATAGTGCTTCGCCGAGAACGCGCCGACGTACGTGGCCTGAGCCAACTTCGGAAACTTGTAAGCCTCCTTGGTCACGAGCTCGCCACGCGCCACGGTCGGATAGCGACTCGCTGGCGGCGCTTCGTCGTTCGTCACCCAGCGATCGAGCGCGGTGAACAGTGCTCTGGCAAAGACACTCCAATCGATCATCGCCGGCGCCGGGGCTGCGCAGAACGGCGGACTCATGCCGGGCCGAGGTGTCGCCGTGTGCTCCGTGCCAGCGAAGACGAACACGCGCACGTTGTCTGGCATCGTGAGATCGCGACCGTTCGTGTCCACATACGTGAGCGTGCCGCCGTGCCACAGCTCGTTCTCTGAATCGATATGAATGATGCGAGGACAGGTGCTTGTGGCCGAGCAACGGCGGATCACGCCGTCGGTGCGACCGCTCAAGTCATCGCGCGTCACCGGATAGCTGAAAGGAAACTCATCGCCACGCAATCCCCAACTCGTGTGCTGCGCGTCCTTGAGCCCGGGTCGCGCGAACGCTGAGTTCACCGAGTTCCGGCCGGCGCCGGAGATCACGACGTTGGCACCGTCGAGCACGATGCGACCTGACTCGTCTTCGTTGAACTCGGACACCAGCTCTTTCAGCGTGCGACCGGTCTGCGATGCGCCTAACCCGATGACCTTTTTGATGCTCGAGCGAAACGGATTTTGTTCTGCGTCGCTATATCTTAGATAAGAGACAAGATCCCGCATCGATGCCAATGCCAGTCCGTACACTACCGGCTCCTTGGCGCGATAGACGAATTCGTACAAGGCGCCAGCACTGGTGCCGGCGGGTTTGGTCACTTCAATGCGCCAGGGATCGAGATATCGCCACGAGAGTGCCGACGGCGACACGGCCGGGTCCGCGTCGCGCTCGCGCATCGTCAGCGTTCCCTTCTCGTTCACATCGGCGGCTGGATAGGAGAGATAACCGATGAACGTCTTGTCTGCGCCAACATCGAAGAACTGTTCGCGCGTCATCGCGACGACACCCTCGGCGATCGGCAAGCGAGCACTGAGCGCGGTCGAGTTTGGCGGACGCGGCAAACGACTGCCCAGCGCCACTGCCATCGGCGGCGCGTCGAGTACTGGATACTCCGCCTGCCAGCCGCTCATCACGACGCTGAAACCCGCGTTCATCAAGAAGCCGTCTCCGGCGTCGGTCGCGGCGCTGAAGTTGCCTCGCCCGGCTGCGCGATTCAACAGCCCGAGACTTAACGGACGGCCCCGATTGACCATCTCGTACACCATGCGGCCATTGCCCTTCGATAGATCGACCGGCCTCAAAATCATCACGTCCGCATCGAACGCCACGCGCCCCTGCGCGTCACGCGGCGCCTTCTGAATATTCACCAACCCCGCGTTAACTCGCGCCGCCGGATCGACTCGATAGTGCGCCACCGCGCGAATCAGCTCGTACGGCCCGACCGCTCCAAACTCGCGACCAGCAAATGCCCTCTCGGTGGATCTCACCTCGAGCATCACCAACTCAGCACGCGCCTGCCCCGCCAGCGCGAACATCGCGCTCAGGACGCACAGCATCCCCCGCCCAAACGATGACAATGCGCCGACGATGGGCCGAACTCTGGGAACCACAGCTGCCGTTCGCAATGTCGTCCGCCCGAAGCAGAACAGAACTGCAGCTGCCGTTCGCGACGTCCTCCGCCCGACGTAGAACGGAACTGCAGCTGCCATGCGCGATGTCCGCCACCCGACGCGGAACAGAACTACAGCTGCCATGCGCGATGTCCGCCACCGACGCGGAACAGAACTACAGCTGCCATGTGCGATGTCCCCCGCCCGACGCAGAACGGAACTGCAGCTGCCGTTCGCGATGTCCTCCGCCCGACGCAGAACAGAACTCCAGCTGCCGTTCGCGATGTCCTCCGCCCGACGCAGAACAGAACTCCAGCTGCCGTTCGCGATGTCCTCCGCCCGACGCAGAACGGAACCACAGCTGCCGTTCGCGATGTCGTCCGCCCGAAGCAGACCAGAACTGCGGCTGCTGTGCGCGATGTCCTCCGCCCGAAGCAGAACGAAACTGCAGCTGCCGTTCGCGATGTCCTCCGCCCGACGCAGAACGGAACTGCAGCTGCCATGCGCGACGCCATCCGCCCGAAGCAGAGCAGAACTGTCGCTGCCGTGCGCGATGTCATTCGCCCGAAGCAGACCAGAACTGCAGCCGCTGTGCGCGCTGTCATTCGACCGCCTCAAGCAATAATTCGTTGCCCGCGACAACATATCGCGCGTTCAAACCCTGGCTGGCGGTGTGCCGCTCCAAATAAGCGCGAACCTCTTCGAATCGCGAGTCGCTGGCTGTCAAAATCTCCGGCTGCGACATCGGCCCGATGAACACCGGCAGCAAGCTGATGCGCGCCGGCGCGCCCTGCGTGAGTACGCACTTCACGATCGCGCTGTGCCGGGAATCCGGAGGGAAGTTGTAGGTGATGCCGAAGTTCGGCTCCCACTCCGGATGCAACTTCTGAATCTCGCGAAAGCCCTTGCTGCGCGCGTGCTTCTCATCCATGTGCAAGTCCATCGCAAAATTACACAGGCTGTAAAAAATCGGTTTGCCCTTGTAAACGTCGACGCCTTTCAAGATGTGCGCATGGTGCCCAAGAATCACATCGGCACCAGCATCGATGGCCGCGCGGCCGACATCGCGCTGGTAATCGGCGATCACGCCGGGAATGAAATGAATACCCCAGTGCAACGACACGGCAACGAAGTCCACCTCCTTGCGAATCTTCCGAATGTCGTCGGTGAGTGCCTGCAGATCCTCTCGATTGGGAAACGTGTGGACCCGAGCAGGCGTCCCGGGCTGGTCATGTTCGACCTGCTCGTAGAGGGTCCACGCCCGCATCGGCGCGCAGCCCGCGCGATTCTCCTCCGCCCAAAATCCCATAGGCAAAATAGAGCTGTATGCGAGAAACGCGACCCGCCTTCCTTTCACCTCACAAATAACCGGCCGGCGAGCCTCGGCGATATTCGCACCGACACCGACCACGCTGAGCCCGCTCTCTCGTAACGCATGAACGGTGTCGAACATCGCGTCCGCGCCCCAATCCATGCAGTGATTGCCGGCCATCGACGCAACGGTGAAGCCCGCTCGTCGCAACGCCGGCGCCGCCGCTTTCGGACTGCGGTCCGTATGGCGAACCTGAGGTAAACGCGTGCCGCGCTCGGAAACCGGCAGCTCCAACTGCATGAATGCCACGTCCGCCTTCTGCAACGTTGGCCGCACGTAGTCGAACAACGTATCCGGATCGGGCCGGCTGGGACCAATGTCACCGACAGCATAGATCAGCACGTCATCGGGATGGCTCATGGCGCTACGCATGCAAAGTTCCCAGCCTCGTCGATACTGCCCGTGCCTTTGTAGCGAGCCACTTTCGGATACGGACACAGCGGTCGCGAGCGCTCCACCCGGCCGGCGATCACATTGCTCGCAATGATTCGTTCCGGCGCGACGCCCCGCTCCACCCACTGCTCCAGCGCCATCAACACGTCGTGCTGAGCATCGAGCACGGGCGGATCGCCGGCGTTGCCGAAACTGTTCGGACCCGGTCCGCCGCGGCAGTGATACATGCCTGGCACCATGAACAGGCGGAAGAAACTGTCCGTCTTCTGCTCGCCGACCGTTCGTTTGACGGCTTCGTAGTAGTTGATGCTGTTGTAAGGCGACGGCCCAGAGTCATCCCAGCCGTGATACAAAATCAAACGCGCGTCGCTCCTGGCGAACGGACTCAAATCGACATCATCGGAGATCAGCGCCTTCAACCGTTCACGTGCAATGGGCAGATCGCGCTCGAGAACGAACGATGCCGGGTCCCAGGCCTTATCCTGAAACACCGCGTATCGATACATGTCGGCACCGAGCTTGCCCCGCCGTTCCAGCTCGGACACCGGCAGCAACGTGCCAACGGCGGGAGGCGGATAAATCTCCTTGCCCTTCGCATCCCGCAACGGCGAGAACAATCCGCGCAGAGTCTCCACTTGATCCTTGCTCAAACACTGACCCTGCTCGGCGCCGCGGCAAGTCAGCGATGCAAAATCGAACTTGCAGGACGGCGGGTGCTCAATGAGCGCGTCCTCGACACCATCGTTCTTGTCGCAAGCGGCCACCATGCGCGCGACCGCGAACTCCATGTCTGACTGTGTCAATCGACCCGCATCGACACCGCGATTCGCGCGGCCGCTGAGCATCACGTACGTGGACATATCTGGAAAGCTCGTGCCCGGCGCGCCGGAGACGATACCGTCGTAGTCGTCCGGATATCTCTGTGCCGCGGTCAGCCCCTGCTGACCGCCATTCGAACATCCCATGAAATACGAATGGCGCGCGGGCCGCGTGTAGTACGCCTTGAGAATCTGCTTGGTCGCAGCCGACGTCAGATGCTGAGCGCGTCCACCGTAGTCTTCGATTCGTTGCGGGTGACCGAGAGCCCACGAAGCATCCATCGGCCCGCCTTTGTGACCGGTGTCCGTCGACGCTGTCGCGTAGCCGCGCTTGAGACCGTGCGCGAGCGAGCTGTAGTTGATGAAGCCCGCATAGCCGCCATTACCGACGCCCAAATGCTTGCCGTTCCAGCGTGACGGCCGCGGCAACCACACCTCGAACTCGATTTCCGTCTCGATGCGTCCTTGCACGCGACAAAACGGCTCGCTGACAGAAACGGAACCGCGAGTGAGCGTGTCGTTCTCCACACTCCAATGGGGCGCCGGCTCGATGAACGTCGCCGTGAGCTTCATATCCTTCAATGCCAACGCCTGCAAGGCCGTGCAGGATCGATCCGCCGCGTGCACACCACTCGCTGTGACCAGGGAGATCAGCAACGCCGCGACCGATTCTTTCATACCGTCCCCCAGCAAACATTTCTTACGCCGCTCCATAAGCAAATGGAGATGGCTTCATAAGCACTTCATATGGCTCGACAGCGAGAGCCCCTGAAGCGGCGACGATTGTTTTCTTCAGCCTCCGTGGCGTCAATACAAAATCACAAAATTATTTTTTTCGCGATACGACGCCAATAAATTCTGTGTTATTACTTTGCGCGCTCGATACGAACACACAACGATGCCTCGGGGGATTTTATGGCGAGCCACGCTGGCGGCGCTTCATCGCGTCGCGCACTTCATCACGCACTCGGGCTGGCATTCACCGCCGCTTCGCTCGGCACTCCAGCAGTGTTCGCGCAAAGCGAGACACCGACTGCTGAGAGCCTGAGTGAAGTCGTCGTCACAGGCAGCCGCATTCGCGGTGTGGAACCGACCGGGTCCGCGGTCATTGCACTGGATCGCGATGTCATCGTCGAAACCGGCGCCCCCACCACGAGCGATCTGATCAGAAAGCTGCCGCAGATCGTCGGCCTCGGTGCCTCCGAAACAGCGTCCGGCGCGCAGAACGGCGCCGCGAATGCGACACGCGGTGTCGCTGTGAACTTGCGCGGCATCGGCTCGAACGCAACGTTACTTCTGCTCGGCGGCCGCCGCATGCCGCCGGCCGGGACGCAAGGTCAATTCACCGACGCATCGGTCATTCCCTCCATCGCCATCGAACGTCTCGAAGTGGTGGCGGACGGCGGCTCTGCGATCTATGGCTCCGACGCAGTGACCGGCGTAGTGAATCTGGTACCGAGGCGCGATTTCAACGGCGCGGAAACGTCGGCGCGCTACGGCATCGCCGATGACTACTACGATTGGTCGGTCGCGCAGATCGGCGGCTTCGGCTGGAGCACCGGCCATGCGATGGCGGCGATCGAGCACACGTATCACAGCGCGCTCCAGGGCAAGGATCGGCATTTCTACACGTCGGATCTGCGGCCATTCGGTGGCGACGATCTGCGCTCGCAACAGTGCGCGCCCGGCACCATTCTGGTCGGCGGCGTTCCCTATGCCATTCCTGCCAACTCGACCGGCACCGGCCTGACGCCCGCGTCATTCACTGCCAACACTCGAAATCTGTGCGACAACCTGAAACGCGGCGACATCATTCCCGACTTGAGACGCACCAGCGCATTCGTCTCGGTCACTCAGGATCTCGGCGACGCAGTGACGTTGTTCGCCGAAGGTTACTTCTCACAACGCTCGTTCTCCCTGAAAGATTCACAAGTCGTGTCGAATCTCACGGTCACGAGCGCGAACCCTTACTACGTCAACCCGACTGGCGGCACGGGGCCGATCACCGTTCAATATGACTTCGCCAACGACGGCGGCATTCCCGAAAACCCCGGTGAAGCCGAATCGTGGCAAGCGATCTTGGGCGCTCGCTTCAATCTCTCCGCTACCTGGCAGGCGGAAACTTACGTCGCGCATGGCAAGAGCGAAGACTTCGTGCGTCGTACTCAGAATCTGAACACCACGACGGGCGGCATCAACGCCGCGCTTGCAAGCACTAATCCTGCGACGGCCTTCAATCCCTTCGGTGGCGGCGGCATCTCCAATCCCGCAACCGTGGCCGCAATCCGCAATGGCATGTTCATCATTCAAGGCGACACCGACATGACTGTCGCCGCGGTACAAGCCGATGGTCCTGTGTGGTCGTTGCCCGGTGGCGATGTGCGCCTGGCCGTTGGCGCCGAGTATCGTGACGAAGGCCTTGGCGGGCTTCTTACACAAGGCTCCACTGTCGCGCCTGTGTACGTCCCGAGCAATATTTCTCGCGACGTGAGCGCCGCGTTTGCAGAGGCGTACGTGCCCATTATCGGCGGGAAGAACTCTGCGAGCGGACAAGAACTCGGCGTGTCGCTCGCCGGCCGCTACGAGGAATACAGCGATTTCGGCGACACCTTCAATCCAAAGATCGGCGTGACCTGGCGCCCGTTCGCCGACCTCACTCTTCGCGGCAGCTGGGGCACCTCCTTTCGCGCCCCCGGCCTCGCCGAAAACGATCCCCGCTCCGGCGGTTACGGTTTGTATGGTGACACTCTGCCCTGCACGCACCGCCCGCCCGCCACAACCTGCCAAGGCATCGGCATTGCCGGCGGTAATCCAGATGTGAAACCCGAAGAGGCAACGACATGGTCCGCGGGCTTGGAGCTCACGCCGCAAGCGCTACCCAACCTGCGGGCGTCGCTCACTTATTTCAGCATCGACTATGAAAATCAAATCGTCGGCCTTCGCGGCACGGCCGGGCTGCTGACGAATTCGATCTATGCGCCGTATCGCATTCTCAATCCAACTGCTGAGCAAGTGGCTGCGCTGCTTGGATCGGGCTTGCCTATCAACAGCGCCATCAATCCGGCGACTGTCACTTACATTCAAGATGGGCGGCGTCAGAACTTGGGCGAGACGATCGCGAAAGGTCTCGATGCAGCAATCAATTACGACTGGGATTTAGCCGGCGGCCAACTGAGCGCCGGCTTCAACGGCTCCTACTTCACCAAACTCACGACGTCCCAAGCCCCCGGCGCCCCGCAGGTCGACGTGCTCAACACCTTGAACTTCCCCCAACGCTTCCGCGGCCGCGCGGAATTGGGTTGGCGCCGGAATGTGTTCAGCGCGGTGGCGTTTGTTAATTACGTGAGCTCGTATGAGCAGGTTGGCGTCGCTGTGCCACGGGGCATCGATGCGTATAAGACGATTGATCTGCACTTTGGTTATGAGCTCGACCAGTTGTCAGAGGGGCTGACAGTCGCGCTGGATGTGCAGAACGTTGCGGATGAGGATCCACCGTTCGTGAATATCAGCGGCGGGTATGACCCGCAGACGGCCAGCCCGCTCGGAAGGTTGTTTGCTGTCAGTGTGCGGAAGGCTTGGTGAGCAACATGAAAATCCAACATCTGTTGCTGTCGTGCTTGCTCCTCTCCGCGACCGCCGCGGCAAGCGTTAACACCGTCGAGGCTGACTTGATCGGCAAGCCGCCGTCCGGTCAGTACGGCGTCGTCGTTGAGCATGACTCCTCGCTGACAACCCACACGATCTACCGCCCGGCGAAGCTGGGCGCAATCAAACACCCGGTGATGACCTGGGCCAACGGCGCCTGTAAGAAATCCGGATTGCTCTTCGCTGAGTTCCTTGCGGAGATCGCCTCGCATGGCGTGGTGATCATCGCGGACGGCCCGCCGATTCCCGAGAAACGCACGCCATCCGAACAGCGTCGTGAACCGCTGCCTCGACCGACGCCAAGCTCGCTCAAACTCGACGGTACGCCGCAAATCGCCGCGCTCGACTGGATCGAAGCTCGCAATCAAGAACAAGGCAATCGCTTCTTCAACCGCATCGACATGAGCAAAGTCGCGGTCATGGGCATGTCCTGCGGCGGCCTCATGACCTATGGCGCCTCCAGCGACAAACGAGTCACAACCATTGGCATCTGGAACAGCGGCCTGCTCGAGCCCAACGCCGCGATCTTCAACGCGCTCCACAGCTCCGCGCTCATCGTCACCGGCGGCCCACAGGATGTCGCCCATCCCAACGGCCTGCGCGATTTCGAAACCCTGCCCGCCTCAATCCCGGTCTTCCACGCCGTGCGCCCGTCAATTGGCCATTTCGGCACCTACTCCGAAGACAACGGCGGCCCGTTCGGCGAAGTCGCCGTCGCGTGGATCAAGTGGCAATTGCTAGGTGACGACTCCGTCAGCAAAGGAATGTTCGTGGGCGAGCGCTGCAGGCTATGCATCAACCCCGACTGGCAAGTTCAACAACGCGGACTGAAATGAAACCGACCCTCGGGATACCAACCCTCGGGCCGCGAAACAACCGACCAAAGTCAGGTAGGCACCCTCGCTTCGCACCCAACGCAATATAGGCAGGTCTGCCCTATAAGACTGGCACCCCGGGACCCTATCGTCGTGTCTCCACAAATAGGAGTCCCCCATGCATTCGTTCCAACGTCCTTTGCTGGCCGCTGCCATCCTGAGTCTGCCGCTGCTGGTCGCGGCCCACGATCAAGGTAATGACGATTCAGACCGTCCCATGACCGGCAAGGGCCTGGCGCCGCTCGTGGAGAAAGTGAAACGGGCCACCGCGCATTTCAAGAACATCAGCACGGCGCAAAACGAGGGCTGGGTCGCGGCGACCCCGTGCGTCAGCGGCCCGACCGCCGGCGCGATGGGCGTGCACTTCGTATTGCCAGCACGGGTCGGCGACGGCCAGGTGGATGGCGACGAGCCGGAAGCGTTGATCTACGAGCCGCTGCCGAACGGCGCGATGCGGCTGGTGGGCGTGGAGTTTCTGGTGATCGCCGCCGACTGGGCCAGCAAACATCCGGGCACTGCGCCGAACGTCGACGGTCACCTGATGCACTACGTGGGCGAGCCCAATCGCTACGGCCTGCCTGCCTTCTACGAGCTGCACGTGTGGGCGTGGGAGCGTAACCCGGACGGTTACTTCTCCGACTGGAACAAGCTGGTGACTTGTAACAAGCAAGCCGCGCAGTGAAACGCTGACTAAGCTTGGTCCGGCCCGATGCGGACCAAAGCTTTGCCGAGATGCTGGCCGCGCACCATGCGCTCGAACTGCGCGGGTGCGCTGGCCAGCCCACCTCACTCCATCGGTGGCGCCGCAGAAGTCGCTCCGCGAGGCGCTCGGTTTCGCTAAGCTTGCTACTATTCATTGCAGGTGGCACTCCACCCACGTTCGCCGAATGGAGGCGTTGGCTTGGCAGCAAAGATCAAGAGATCGACGCGTAGCGCGGTTCGCAAGCCGAAATATCAGCAGATGGCGGCCGAGCTGCGCGAAGGCATTTTGCGCGGTGATTACCGCGACCTCGATCAATTCCCTACCGAAAACGTGCTTTGCAAGCGCTACGGTGTCAGCCGTTACACGGTGCGCGAAGCGTTGCGTTCCCTGCAGCTGGAGGGCTTGATCGAGCGCACGCGCGGTTCGGGCACTACGATTCAGCCCGCAACGGCTCGTAGCGGCTCGTTGTATGAACTGTCTAGCGTTCGCGAAATTCTGCAATACGCCCGTGATACCAAATCGGCGTTCACACCGATGGGCATAACGACACTGCCGAAAGAGATCGCGGCGAATGTCGGCGCGCCGTCCGAGGAGCGTTGGTTTCATTTTCGCGGCCTGCGTACTCGCCCCGGCCAACCGGAGCCGATCGCGCTGACAGACGCATACATCCATCCCGACTTCCAAAGCGTCGTCGACAAGATCAAGCCGAACGGCCTGGCGATCTTCGCTCAGCTCGAAAAGCTGGCGCGGGTGAAGATGACGCACGTGACTCAGAACATCAAAGCGGTGGCGGTCAGTAATCAAGTGGCGGCCGAGCTCGGCATTCCGCGCAAGACGCCTTGCCTGCACATCCTGCGGTGTTACATGGGCGCCAACGACCGGCTGTTCGAGATTTCCTCGAGCTATCACCCCGCCGATCGCTTCGTCTACTCGATGCATATCGACCTGGATAAGTAACTCAGCCATCGCCCCGCTTCGAATGGCGGGAGAGCGGATGCCGACCCGAGGGAGCTATGAGCCCGGCCCGGCGTACGCAAGCGCCCTATTCTGGCGGCCATTCGCGTCGGTTACGCTTGGCCCGTCGTAGGTCACTCGGCGGGCCAGCTGTGCGTCACTCTCGATGGGTTCTCCTGTTGCTCGCGCTCTTCAGCGCAGTTGGGACCGCGGCGCCCCGCAGCGTCCTGCTGATCATCTCCGACGACCAGGGCCTTGACCTCGGCGCTTACGGAAACACCGTCCTGCGCACGCCAATCCTCGACGGCCTCGCTGCTCGCGGCACGCTGTTCACGAACGCGTTCGCTACTGTTTCCTCCTGTAGCCCAAGCCGATCTGTGATCTACAGCGGCCTGTACTCGCACAGCAATGGCATGTATGGGCTCGCGCACGACGTTCACAACCAGCATTACCTGCCCTGGGTTCGCACGCTGCCTCAGATGCTCAAAGCGGCCGGCTACACGACGGCGCTGGTCGGCAAGAAACACATCCTTCCCGAGTCAGCGCTCCCGTTCGATGCGGAATTGGCGCCAGAGAAACCCGGCATTCGCGACGTCGCATTCATGGCGGACGAAGCACGCAAGTTCATCTCAGCGAGCGCCGGCAAGCCCTTCCTGATGATCGTCGGCTTCAGCGATCCGCATCGCGCGGCGGAGAATTTCGGCAACACGCAGGACTGGCCTTCGATCAAGAAAGTCACATACGACCCGAAGAAAATCCCGCTGCCCGCGCATCTCCCCGATGTCCCTGAAGTCCGCAAAGACCTGGCCGACTACTACGAATCCATCAGCCGTCTCGACAGCGGCATCGGCCTGCTCCTCGACGGGTTGCAGAAATCGGGACGTGCCGCCGACACACTCGTCATCTTCCTGAGCGACAACGGCCGCCCCTTCCCTGGCGCGAAGACGACACTTTACGACGAAGGCATCCACTTGCCGCTGATCGTCGCCTCACCGACACAAACCAAGCGTGCCGTGAAGAACGAAGCCATGGTGAGCTGGGTCGATATCACGCCGACCATCCTCGACTGGGCCGGCGTGCCCGCGCCGAAGGAATACAAGCTTCAAGGGCGATCGTTGCTCGCTATTCTCGAGCAGAGCCAGCCCACAGGTTGGGATCGCGTGTTCGCGTCACACGGCTTTCACGAGATCAACCAGTACTACCCGATGCGCGCACTACGCACCAGACAATACAAATACATCGCGAACCTGGCGTCGCCGTTGCCATTTCCCGTCGCCGGCGACATCGCCTCATCGGCAACGTGGCACGCCATCGAAGCCAAGCCGTCGTTGGGACTGGGATCGCGCTCGCTCGATGCCTTCCTGCATCGACCCGCCGAGGAGCTGTATGACTTGAGTAAAGATCCGAACGAGGTACGGAATCTAGCGAACGACCCGGCTCATAAAGAAATCGTGCAGCGTATGCGCGCCGAAATGACGAAGTTCCAGAAGGAAACGCACGACCCATGGCTGCCGGGCACGTCGTCGCCCTTCGGCCATCACTGACGCTCAAGCGAACACCGCGTCCAGGAACATCATTACCGCGAACCCGCCGAGCAATGAGAACGTCGCGATGTCTTCGTAACCGTTGCGATGAGTCTCGGGAATGATTTCATCGCTGATGATGAACAGCATCGCGCCAGCCGCCATACCGAGCACGATGGGCATCATCGGCCCTGCAATCCACACTGCGGAGGCTCCGAGCGCACCGCCGAGCGGCTCGACCAGCCCGGTCAGCGACGCGACCAGGAAGGCTTGTGACTTCGGATAGTCGATGGCCAGCATGGCCGCGGCAACCGCCAATCCTTCCGGGATATTCTGCAAACCGATGCCAACGGCGAGCGGCATCGCCTTGCCCAGATCGCCGCCGGCGAAACCGACGCCGACCGCCATGCCTTCGGGGAAGTTGTGCAGAGTGATGGCGATGATGAACAGCCACAACCGCTGCATGCGCAGACTATCCGGCCCTTCCTTGCCGAGCACGAAGTGCTCGTGGGGCACGCGCGAATGGATCCAGTACAAGCCGATTGCGCCGCCGAGCAGGCCGAAGATCACAATCAACACAGCCAGCGGCTTGGAGGCAATGTACCCTTCGGCATGATCGAGCGCGGGCTGTAACAGCGAAAAGAAAGTTGCCGCCAGCATGACGCCCGCCGCGCCACTCAACAGTGCATCTTGAGCCTTCGGCGAGGGGCGTCGAAAGAAGAACACCCAGACCGCGCCGACCACCGTGCCCATGCCAGCGATAAAACTCGCCGCGAAGCCGCGCCAGAAAATCTCATGAGCTTGCATGGGCGGATCTTAGCGATAGTTGGGTAGGACCAGCGAGCCGAAGCTGAGATACACCGCATCTCGCCCATCGAACGTACGGCCGTAGCCGAGCTGCAGCGGACCGATCGGCAAATCGAGCCCGAGGAAGATGCTGCCCGCTTTGATCAGATCGCCGGTCGACACATCGTGCTCGTCGAGCCACGCGTTGCCGGCTTCCAGACTGCCTGCCAGGTATACGGGCAAGTCGAAGAGCAGGCTTTGCCGGGTCAGGCGTCGATAGTAGATGCCCCGGAAGAACACCATCTGAGTGCCGATCAATTCGCGCTCGCTCAAGCCCGAAAGAAACGTCAGTCCGCCCAACGTCGAGAGCGTCTGCAAAGCGCCTGTCTCATCACCCGACAGCGAAGCGCGGCCACCGATCATCACCGTATTGCGACCGAAGCTATAGGCCTTGTCGAAGGACACGCGTAACAGATCGCCGTCCTCATCAGAGCCGAGCGACGTATCGAACATCGTATAGGCAATCTCGGTGCGCATGCCGTGACGAGGGAAGCGCACGTTGTCCAGGCTGTCCCAAAGAACGCCGAGCTCCACGCCGCCGACATCCTCGGAGTTGAGCTCGCCAAACTCGGGTAAGCCCACTTTCAAGTCGGCGCGTGCGCGACTGCGGACCAGAGAGGTCGACAGCTGCAATCGGTCGCCGATGTCCCGACCGATTTTGAAAGCGCCACCGTACGTCGTGAGGCGGTATTGAGCGACCGTATTGCTTTCCTCGACCAGCGGCTGATTGAGTGCGCTGTACTCCAGCGACGGCGAGACGAACCAGTTGCCGCGCTCGGCGAATGGCAGATATAAATCGGTCCCCACCGACAGCACGCGCCCGAGGCCGACCAACGTGCGCCACTCGCCGCCCTTCTCGGTCAATCCCGTGACCCGACCTTCCACATTCAATTGATAGTCGCTGTTGCCAGCGAAGTCATCGTCGATCTGCAGACCGGCGCGAAACAAGGTGCGGCCGATGGCGGCATCCACCGGCACGACCCGCAAACCTTCCCTGCCCTGCGCGTCGGTATCCAGATGATAGGAGATGGATTCATAGGTGCCGCGACCGAACGTGCCGGTGATGTCGTCCTCCAGCTTCTTCAGGTCCAGCCGATGGCCCGACTTCGTGTCGAGCCGGTCGCGCACGAACTCCGACGTCTTGCTCTGTGACGTCTCCACATCGACGAACGCCACCCGCTCCGGCGGCGAGTACGGCTCGCGTTGCTTGCTCTGCCAGGCCTGATATTCGGCTTCGGAGACGGACAGCTCGCGCAACTGCTCGACCGCCGCGAGCGCCCCTTTTTCGCCCGCATCGACGCCTTCGATGGCCTCTTGAAAACTGGCGCTCGTCAGTGGGCCCAGGTCCGGACGGATCAGCACGTCGCGGCTGCTCATCTTGCTCAGACTCTGCTGAGTGCGATCGCGCATCATGCCGCTGACCATCTGCACCAGCACCTGCACGCCGCTCTGCACCGACTCCGCCGGCGCCAGCGGCTGCCCCACATCGACGACGATCACGCGGTCGACACCCATCTCACGAGCCACATCGATGGGAATGTTATTGACGATGCCGCCATCCACGAGCACGCGCCCTTCGTGCTTCACCGGCGCGAACGCGCCCGGCACCGCCATGCTCGCCCGCACCGCCAGCGCCAGATCGCCGGACTGAAACACGACCGGCTTCACCTGGCCGATATCGGTGGCCACACAGCGAAACGGAATCGGCAGGTCGTCGAAGCTCTCGACCTTGCCGCGACCTAGAAACATCCGGCGCAGCCACAGCCCAAGTTTCTGCCCACGCACCAGCGTCGTCGGGAATCGCAGGTTGCCGTTATCGAGGCCGACCTCGAGGTTGGCCACGATGCCGATGTCGGTTTCCTTCTGGCGCATCGGCCGTTCGCGGCGCGCGGTGTCGTCGTGGAAGATATCGATCCAGTCGATGGAGCCGATGGCGTGCTCGATCTCGTCGGGCGAGTAACCGGCGGCATACAAACCGCCGACAATGGACCCGACGCTGGTGCCGGTGATCGCGTGAATCGGGATGCGCTCACGCTCCAGCACTTTCAACACGCCGATGTGAGCTGCGCCTCGTGCCCCGCCGCCGCCGAGCACGAGGCCGATGCGCTCGCCCTCTGCATGCGCGAGAGGGCTCAGACAAGTCGCCAGTAACAGCACAAGACCGCGCGCCGCTTGCCGCCAGTGCGTGCACTTCATGATCAGCCTCGGTTTGGATAGGCACCGAGGGCTGGACATCACTAGCACTGGCGCCACGTTCGTGGGCGCCAGTCTGCTCGAAAGTCAGCGTGCTGTCACGGCCGCCGGCTTGCCGAAACGCGCCTGGAAGTCGCTCAGCTCGATACGAAACTCGTCCTGGCGCAGGAACTCGGCGTCGCTCAGCTTGGGTTTTTCCTGCGCCTTGTACCATTGCGCATAGCTCTCGGCCTCGGTGCTGTGCTTCTTATAATGCGTCGAATACGTACGCACCTGGATGCCCGGCTTTGCGCCGCCCAGCTCGAAAGTCATCAGCCGCAGCCAGCCGTCGCCGATGCCGACCGGATAAGCGGACTTCACGGCGGCGTCTTTCGCAGTCTGGCCGCGATCCTGGTAGTCGGCCAGCACCTGATACACCGGATGACCGAACTTGTTGTTATCGGTGCGGAACGCCTGGCCATGCTCGTGACCGCACAACACCAGGAAGATCTGGTCGTGCTGGCTGATCAACTTGTCCCACACCATCTGCGGGCTGTTGTCCTGCGGGTCGGCGGCGGACGCATCGATGATGGGATTGGGCAGGCGTTGGCCGGCATTATCCATATAGTCGTGCGTGGAAATGATCGTCGGCAGACCGGCGTAACGTTTGAGCACCGACGCCGCCCATTCGAGCGACGCGTTCGGCGGATCGAATTGCAGACCGATGTGCAGGAAACGATAACCGCCGGCGGTGAAGATCTGCGCACTGTCCGCCCCACCATCGTGTGAAGCGACGTACCAGGACTGATCCTTGAAGAACGGCGTCTGATCGCCGAACACCGAACGGAAATTGTTGAGCCCGCCGGGATGAAGCATGCCGAGCTTGGTCATGTCCTTGGGATCGAAGCGCGCCCCGCCCTCCGGCACCGAGTGCGTCCACATCGCGTCATAGTCATGATTGCCCGGCACTACGGAGAACGGCACCTTGCCGGCAATCATCTCGAAACCGCGCTTGGCCATCGGCATCTCGACCGAGCGTACCTTCGGAGTAGGCGCGAAATGCGCGTCCAGCACCGCATTCGGCACCGCCTTGAAACCGCGCGCTTCATGCTCCGGATCGATCTTCAACGACTGGTGCTGCCACACGTCGCCGAGCGATGTCACGAATGCGATGTCGCCGCCCTGACTCTGCAAATTCTCGGCAACGAACTTCATCTGGCCGAGGAACAGCTCGCTCGCATCGAATGCGAAGTTCTCCGCCTTCTGATGCGTGTAGTCCATGTAGTTCTGCGTATCCGGCAACACCGCGATGGTGAAGCTGTGCGGATCGGCCGCCTGCGCCAGCGAAGTTGCCAGCACCAGGGCGCTTACGAGCGAAGCAATGGAACGTTTCATTAGTCGACCCGATTAGAAGTTGACGGAGAACTCGGCGCGATACGTGCGACGCGTGCCGGCGATGAACGTGGGAATGCCGAAACTGTCGCCGGTATTGCCGGCATCGACGATGTATTTCTCGTCGGCGAGATTATCTCCAATCACCGCCACCGACCAGTGGCCCGCGAACGGCTTATAAGACAAGCGCGCGTTCAGCAGGCCGAAACCGTCCTGGAACTCGTCGACAACGCGATCGGAATAGGCGGCCGGCGTGCGCTGCTGCAGGTCGAGTCGATCGTTATCGTCGAAGAAGAACATTTTCGATTGCCAGCTGTACACGGGGGCGAGCGCCATCGTGCCGCCCAGCAGCTCATACTCGAAGTTCGCGCCGACCGCGAACTTGTGATCCGGGCTGTTTCGGAAGCGGTTGCCCTTGTAGGCCTGAGATTGGAAACGTGCCTTGTTATATCCATAGCTGCCGAAGACGGTCAGACCGCGCACGGCGTTCCACGACAGCTGCGTCTCGAAACCATTGGCGTCGGCACTGCCGGCGTTCACAGTGGACATCAAGCCGTTGACGTAGCCCAGCGTCTGGAAGTTCTCGTAGTCGTAGTGGAACATCGAGGCATCTCCGATCAGGCGACCGTCGAGCAGGCGCGCCTTCACACCGATCTCCGCCGACTTCAAGGTTTCCTTCGGCGTGATTTCCAGCGGCTTGGTGCCGCTGAGGTTCAACGTCTCGGGCCGTTTGCCGATGCCATACACGGCGTATGTATTGATGTCCGGTGTGATGGTGTATCGGAGGCCAACACGACCGGTCACGTCGGTCGAGCTGTTGCTACCGCTGCGCACCTCTCCGTTCGGCGTCGGCACGAGCAACAATCCACCGCCAGTGAGTCGGCTGGGGCCGTTCGGCGTCAAGCCCTGCGCATACACGGTCTTCTCATCCCAGGTCACTCGTCCACCCGCGAACACAGACAGATCGTCCGTGATATGCGTCGTCGCGTCGGCGAACAAGTCGTAGGTCTTGATGTCCGCATCGGTCAGCGAACGATCCAGATGGAAGGGCTTGAGGGCGTTGGCCGTCGGGCCGAGCAACGCATTGATCTCTGAATTCGTGAGGCCGCGCGGGGCCAGCGCCTGCAACCGGCCACTGAGCAGCAGCGCCATCGCGCGCTCGTCGTAGCCCAGATCGAAGTCCATGCCGTTGTCCGCCTTCAGCGCGCTCACGCCGACGAAACCTTCGAACGGGCCGAGATCGGTGAAGTTGAGTCGTACTTCCTCGGAATACTGATCGCCGAAATTACATTGCTCGTAAGCGATGATGTTGGTCGGCGTGCCGTCGTTGTCGCCGGACTGACAGGCGTCGAACCAGCGATAGCCGGTGATCGAGGTCAGGCTCAATATATCGTTGATGCGCAGCTCGGCCGTGCCGCTGACGCCTACGATCTCACGCTTGAAGTAAGCCGGCGGCAGGTCGCCGAAGGTATTGAGATGAGTCGGCGTCCAGAAATCTGTCGTGCCCACCACCGCGCCGGTCTGTTGATCCAGCGGCACGAAGGTGCGCGATTTGAACGGCACGCCGCCCCTGGTGTCGTCGATGTCGTGGGTGGTGCTGAGATTGAAGCTGAAATCGTCGCTGGGCTGCCAACGCACCGACAGGCGATAAGCCTGCGCGTTCAACGCGTTGAACGTGCCGGAGCCGTCGCTGTCCTCGACGAATCCGTCGCGCTCGCGGGTCATCGCGCCGGCCCGCAACGCCAACGTGTCGCTCACCGGCACGTTCACGATAACTTCGACCGCACGATAATCATCCGCGCCGACGCCGCCCTTCAAGTCGACAGTGAATTCGTCCGTCGGCCGCTTCTGGAAAATCGACACGCCGCCGTTCAACGCCGATCGTCCATGCAGCGTGGACTGCGGACCTTTCTCGACTTCGATACGATCGATGTCGAACAACTCGCCATAAGCAGAAACGGTCTGTGTGACCGCGACGCCGTCCTGAAACACAGCGACGCGCTGCTCGCTCTGCGGCTGGAAATCATTCGACGTAATGCCGCGCACCGAGAAACCCGGAGCAAACTTATCTTGCAGTTGAATGACAAAGCCCGGCGTCACGGCCGCGACATTGCTCAATTCACGACCGCCCGTCTGCTCCAGAAATTCGCCGGTGAACGCGCTGATGGACATCGGCACGTCGGTGATTCGTTGCTCGCGCTTCTGCGCGGTGACGATCACTTCTTCCACCTTGCCCCACTCCGGTGCGGTTGCTGTATCGTCCGCAAGCGTGACCGACACCGGTTGAACGGCGCCGACAGCGCACAGAATTGAACAGAACAGCGTGCTCGACTTGGCCATGGAAGCTGACAAACCCACGAAGCTATTTACGAGACACGACTGTACCGATAATCTGTTACAGAATTGTGAGACCGGGACCGGACTGAGGACATCGACGTGACCGCGCGCGTAGCAAGCAAAGCAAAATCAGAACAACCGATCAGGAGCCGGGGTCGGCCGCGCGCACCGGAAACGGATGAAGCGATTCGTCAGGCGGTGTGGACCATGCTGGCGACCGTGGGCTATGAGGGCGTCACGTTCGAAGGAGTCGCCGAGTCAGTTGGCTGCAGCCGCGCGACGCTGTACCGACGATTCACCTCGCGCTTCGAACTGGTGGCCGACACGATCAACGCCACGCTCGATGCCACCGAGCCGACCACGCCACTCGATAATCGGTCAGCACGGGAGAATCTGCTTTGGCATGCACGCACCAGCGCTGAGTTCATGAGAGAGGGCCACGGCCGGGCTCTGATGAGCCTCAGTGAAGCCGGCAACCGCAACCCGGAGCTCAGCGCATTGATGGCTCGTCGCGAACAGCGCGCCAAGGATTTCTACTATGCCGAGTTCAGGCGCGTGCGCGGTGGATTGACGCAGGAAAAGCTGGCGTTCGCGTTCGATACGCTGATCGGTTCGATCCTTTATCACGAGACATCGCGTAACCGTAGGCTATCGACCAGGCAGCTCGAGGCGTTGGTCGATTGCACGATCGCCATCCTGCGGGATGAGACGACCTCGCTAGGGGCTTAGCGAATAACTGAGCTTGCGGACGGCGACCCGATCGGATTGATACGACGCCAACCACAGATCGTTGTCGACCAGCAGCGCCGCGGACACGCCGTTGAATGCCGGATCGGGGCCGTCGTAGGCGATGAGCTTGAATTGCAGGGTGGTCGGATCGAGCTGCGCTACGCCGTAGCCGCGATGGCACAACATGCCGTCCGCCTTGCCGTCCACGATCTTGCGAAGGCCGCCGCAGGCCGGCTCATCGACCTGCATTCCCGCGAGCAGCAATCGACCTTCATGCCAGTGAATGTTGTCCGGCATGAATCCCGGAGCGACCGCGCGACGTGCCGGCTTCGATGGATCGGCGCGTGAGAACACGACGACCGAGCGCCAGCCGAACGCAACGACGTAGAACTCCCGGTCGTCGAGCGAAGTCTCGATGCCGTTGTTTCCTGGCAGCTCCGTGCCTTTGAGCAAATGGAAACGTTCTGCGCCGGGCCGCCATTCGTAAACGCCGCCCGTCGTCTTGCCGAGCACGAAGTCGGTGATGGAGGTGCCGGGATGGGTGAGCACGCTCGCGAGAATGGTTCCGTCTGAGAAGGTCGCAACGCTGTTGGCTGCAACGCCGTCCGGCAATAGCACGCAACCGATCCAAGACAACTTCGGCTCATCGACTCTCGCATCGATAGAGAACACCTCGATGCTTTCACGCCCACCGTGATTCACGACGTACAGGCGATGGCTCGACGGCGCCACGGTGCGCAGGCTGATGCCTTGCGCGTTGAATGTTTCGGCGTGCGGCGGCGACGCGCAGCGTGGAAACGATTGCCGATCATGCTGAATCTGATCCGGCGCCCCCGAATACCACAACCGCATCGAATGCGCCGAGCTGTCCACGAGCTTCAGCCCTGCCCCATTGCTGAAACCGCTGAACACCAGCCAGCGCGTGGCAGGAATGCGAGCGACGTCCTCCGGCCGCTCGGCACCGCAAATGAATCGGAGATTGTTGGTGGGCGTGCACTCAGCCGAAGGGGCGTCGCTCGCTGCGGGCTGTATTGCGCCCACAGCGAGCGACAGGATCAACCAAACAAGTATCCGTCGCACAGTTACAACGAGAACCGTAGCCCCAGATAGTACGAGCGACCGACAGCGTCGAATACGCTCGTGTCCGTGCTGTTCTGGGAGCTGGACACGAACACCGAGTCCTCATCCGTCAGGTTGGTAATACCTGCGCGGAGCTCCCAGCGATCGTTGATCTCGTACGAGGCCACCAGGTCATACAGGTTATAGGCGCCCACGCCGATGCCGGGATTCGCCGGCGTCGTTACTGCGGTCACGTCGTCCATGCCGGCTTGATATCTCCAGCGCACCGTCACCGAAGCGCCGCCGATACCGTAGCCGACGCTGGTCAACGCCTTGTACTCGGGATACGACGCGCCGACGGTGTTGGTGCCGCCGTATTCCTGGAACGGCGTGTTCGGCAATGTCTGAATCGAGAAGTTCTTGGAGTAGCCCACGCCGGTGGAAAAGAACACCCGCCCGGTGCCGAAGCCCAGCTCGTTCAAGTCGGCGTTCCAGGCGAACTGCACGTCGACGCCACTGGTCTCGAGCCCGCCGAGATTCAAATACGGCGTGCGGATCACCTGCAACAGACCGTTCGCGTCGCGAGTCAACAAAGCGCAGAACGAGTTGTTGGGATCGTAGCCGGGGTTGGAGCCATCCAGGTTGTAGCACTTGCTGAGCGCGGTCAGGCCCGGGACGATGGAGATGACGTCCTTGATGCTGATGTCATAGTAGTCGACCGACAGCGTGATCCCGCTCACCCACGGCGATTCCGAATTCGGCTGCCAGGAGAAACCGATGTTGTATGTATCGGCGGTCTCCGGGTCCAAGTCGCGATTGCCTCGGGTCAGACCGGCGGTCGCTGTGGTTGGGAACGTGTAGTTGTCGATGACGGCCGTGGGAATGCCCTGAGCAAGACACAGCGCTCTCACATTCGCGCCACCCGCCCCCGTGCGAGCGGACGAGCGAATGTCACAAGGATCGCCGACCGACGCTGGCGGCGTGCCGAATGCGATCTGCGAACCGCTGTCGGCCGCGAACAACTCGCCGATGTTCGGAGCACGCACGGCGCGCTGATAACCGCCGCGAATCAACAAGCCTGGCGCCGGCGTCCACTTGATGTCGCCCTCGTAGCTGTCGACGCTGCCGCTGGTTGAATAGTCGGAACGACGGAACGCTGCGCCCACGTTCAGACGATCGATCAACGGCAGATCGGCCAGGATCGGCACGTCGATCTGCGCCGCGTACTCGGTCACGTCGTACTTGCCCTGCGAAGGCAATGAAGCAATGACGGCTTCGATGTTCTGCGAAGCCAGCTGAGAGTCCGGGCTGTATCGATAGGTGTTCTTTCGATGAGAAGCCAGCAACGCCAGCTTCACCTCGCCCGCCGGCAAGTTGAAGACGTCGCCTTGCATGACACCCTGGAAGTTCGTCTGCGTCAGCACTTCGGTGCTCTTCGCCGTGGTCGTCATATACGCACGGCACTGCGCGGAGATGTTGCTGCTGTTCGCCAGACCGAAGGGATTGAAGCCGCCCGCGCACAGCGAATTGCCGCCGTCGGGCGCGTTCAACAGATTCTGCACCTGGCTCTTCAGCACCGCGTTGTAGTTGGACTGCAAGTGATTGGTGTCGTCGTACGAGCCATAGAGATCCCACGTCCAGCTCTCGAGCGGCAACGACCCTTTCAAGCCCACCAGGTATTGCGAGGTGTCGTAGTGCTCGTCCCACGACTTGACCGGCAAGCCGACGTAGCGGCCGTTCCAAGTGAAGCGCGCGTTCGGATCGGCGCGTGAAGCGAGCAGCGTGCGCAGGTCCGCCGGAATGAACGGATTCGTGACCGGGATGCTCGTGAGCGTACCGAACTGCGTGAGACTGCCACCGCTGCTGGTGGTCACCTCGGAATCGACGTGCATGAACTGCCCATACAACGTCAGCGTGTCGGTGAAGTCATAGTCGAATTTGGTGTAGATGGATGTGCGGTCCAGCGGATTCTGAATCACACCCTGCGGGCCCACCGGCATGCGAACGTTGCCACCGATCACCCGGTAAGCCCCATCCGTCGGACCGCGATAGTTCCTCGCTCCGGTCTGCGCGAACAGGGTGCCGTCGTCGTTGAAGCCTAGATTGAGCGTATTGCCGACGGTTCCCGTCACACCATAACTTGCAAACAAGCTATTGACCGCGGCCTGGCTCGGCAGATTGGTCGCCGCAGGCACGAACGTGCCCTGGCCGATGAATGACGAAGGCGTCACCAGATCGAAGAAGTCGCGCTTGTCGCCCGTCAAGCCTTCGCGCGTCGAGTAGCCGATGGATAACAAAGCCTGACCGCGACTGTCGGCGAACGAAGTTCCGAAGGCAGCGGACGACGTGATCTGCTCATAATCGCCGCGCTCCGAGTTGCCGTATTGCAAGTCGGTGCGAATGCCTTCGAAATGGGGCAGCGTGATGAAGTTGACGACGCCCGACATCGCGTCCGAACCGTACACTGCCGACGCGCCGCCAGTGATGGTCTGCACACTCGACAGGATGGCATCGGGAATGAGGTTGATATCGACGTTGCCGGAGATATCGGCGAGCGGCAGACGCCGACCATCCAGCAACACGAGGTTGCGATTCGAGCCCAAGCCGCGCAGGTTCACGGTTGCGTGACCGCCCGTGCCCTGCCCGCCGTTACCTGCAGTGCCTGCCGGCGAGAACTGCGGCAGCTGATTGAGCGCCGCTTCGAGCGTTACTGCACCTGTTTGTTTCAACGCCTCGGCATCGGCGATGACGATGGGACTCGGCGCGACGTGATTCGGATCGGAGATCAGCGAGCCGGTGACGACGACTTCTTCGAGCCCTCCGGCCGCCTGATCCTGGGCCAGGGCTGTGGTCACAACCGTCGTTGCCGTCAAACCCGCAACTAAATGACGAACGACGGGCCATCTTCTGTGTTTCATTGTTCATCCCCCCTAACTCAACGTTCATGTTCCTTGCACCTTGGTGCTCGGATCTTTTTTCATTCCGCGGCAGCGATAGCAGCAGGCCTCCGCGCCAGGGAATCGAAGTGCTGGGCCATGCGCTGTGCATCCGGCGCAATGCCCGTGAACAAGCGAAATGCGCCGACGGCTTGATAGATGGCCATGCCACCGCCATCGAGCGTGCGACAGCCGATGCTGCGCGCGGTCTTCAACAGCTGCGTCTGCAATGGGAAATAGATGATCTCGACGACCCACTGCGAAGCGCGAAGCATGTCGGCCGGCAGCGGTAGCCCCGGATTCTTGGCCATGCCGGTCGTCGTCGCATGCACGAGTCCGTCGGCAGAAGCCATCGCAACTCGTAGGTCCGTGACAGCCGCAACCTGCCGGGAAGGAAACAACTCACTCAGCAGCGCAACCAGCGCTCGCATCTTCGTCGCGTCGATGTCGTAGATATCCAGGCGCTGCGCACCGAGCTTCAACATCGCATAAGCAACCGCGGCGCCCGCTCCACCAGCGCCGAGCTGCACGACGCGCTCCAGCGCAGCGCCTTGCAAGCCGAGCTTGAAACTTTCCGCGAATCCCCACCAATCGGTGTTGTGCCCGATGCGGCGTCCTTCGGAGAACACCACCGTATTCACGGCACCGAGCGCCTTCGCATCGTCACTCAACGAATCCAGCATCGGCAGAATGATTTGTTTGCAAGGATGCGTGATGTTCAACCCGGCCAGGCCACGTTCCTGCGCTGACGCCAGTAACGAAGGCAACGCAGCTACACCGCCATTGATGCGATCGAGATCGAGCAACTCGTAGCGATAATCCAGGCCCTGTGCCGTGCCCTCTTCCATATGCAGCGCTGGCGTCAGCGACTGCTGAATGGCCGAGCCGATCAGCCCCGCGAGCACGCGTCGATTGCTTGCGGTGGAAATGACAGAGCTCACTTCCGTGCGCCTCCGGTCACCGCATCGATGAACTCAAAGGTCTTGGACAGAGCTTGCAGACTCGCCTGACGCGTGGCCTCGGGCGTACTACCGATAAAGCTGTGATCGACCGCTGGAATCACCACCAACTCCGACGGAATCCCCTTCGCGCGCAGAGCGGCGTCGAAAGCGCGGGACTGGTCGACAGCGACGACTTTGTCGATCTCACCGTGGATCAGTAGCGCCGGTGGATCTTTCGCATCGAGCTGTGCAATGGGACTGGCGAGCGCGACCTTGCTCACACACTGCGCCGGCGCACAGCCGAGATATTTACCGGCCGCCGATACAGCATCGTCGACGCCGGGTGGCGGTGGCGGAATGGCGTTGAAATCGAACACGCCGTACCAGGCAACCAAGCCCTGCACACAATCCGACTGGCTCGCGATACTCTTATCGCCCGCCTCCGGCTCCAACGCTTCGACACCACAGGTCGTCGCCGCTAGCGCCGCCAGCTGTCCGCCTGCCGAGCCGCCCCAGACCACAGTTTTCTGCGGATCGACGGAATATTTCGCCGCGTTGGCTCGCATCCATTTGATCGCGTTCTTCACATCCTGAATCGCCGCCGGGAATTTCGCTTCGCTACTGAGGCGATACTCCACCGACACGACCACATAGCCTTTGCGAGCCAGCGAGGCGAGCACGGCGGGCCAGTTCGAGAACGCTCCGGAGTGGCGCGTGTGACCGCTGATCCAGCCGCCGCCATGAATATAAACAATCAGCGGACGCGGCCCCTTGGGTGCGACCTGTCGATAGATATCGAGTCGCAACGGCCGAAAGCCCGGCTGAGTGCTGTAGATCACATCGGGATAACTCTCGACATCCGACCCGAACGAGACCTTGGCTCTCGGATAGCGGTCCTCGAGCACCGGCGCTGCGGCCGTCTCCGCAGTCACATCGGCCCAAGCCGCCGGTGCCGCGAAATGCAGCGCCACGGCCACCGCCCCCAACCAAGCCTGGAATTGGACTTTGCCCCTGGAAGTCACTGTGCTCTCGCTCATCGAATGTTCTGTACTAGTTCGTACATACTGCCTCCATCATGAGCTGGCGGTCAAGCGGCGAGGCTAATTCTGGGAATCGGAGCGATAGCGCGACTGCGCGGCGATACGAATGGCGGCGTTGCTCGCGCCGTAGGATTGATAACTACGCCGCTGCACGATCTCGAAGAAAAAGCGCTTGGCGAAGGCGCGCGTGAACAGTTGGAAATACTCGCCCCGCCCGTCGCGCTCATACAGGATGTCGTTGGCGGCAAGCCGCTCGATCAGCGCGCTATCCAGGTCGAACCGCGCCTGCAGATCTTCGTAGTAGTTTGCCGGGATCGGCAGCGTCCGCGCGCCTCGCTCCTTCAGCAATCGGGCGGTTTTGAAGATATCGTCCGTCTGCAGCGCCAGATGCTGAACGCCCGCGCCCATGAATCCATGCAGAAAGCGCGACGACAATGTCTGCGGCGTCGACGAGCTGTTCAGCACGATACGGAAGGCGCGATCCGTCGACTCCACGGCCTGGCTGTAAACCAGCCCGAATGGATCGTCGATCTCGACCTGCGCGGTCTTCGATACGGCGAATAACGAGAGGTAGTACAGCAGCCACGACAACATGGCCTCGTACTCCATCGTCTGAGTCACATAGTCGATGCGCGTCAAGCCGACACCGCGTCCGCCAGCCACCGGATCGCTCACTGCGAGGAAATCGTTCTTCCAGACGTGCTGCTCTTCGCCGTCGCGAATGAAATAAAGCAAGCTCTCGCCCACGCCTCGAGCCGCGGGAATCTGCAACTCGCCTGGGCCGACCGGTTGAGAGAAGCTGCTGATCTGCAGTGCCTGCGCCCGCTCCATCGCGGCCCGGACATCCTCGACACGCACGCCAATCGCACACACCGACGCCCCGTGCACATCGGCATACGCTCGCGCGAAACTGGCGGGCTCATTGTTGATCAGCAGATTGATGCCCTGCTGGCTCCAGCGCGAAACGCGCTTGGAACGATGTTGGCCGGTGCGCGTGAAGCCCAGCGCCTCGAACATATTTCCTAGCGGCTCGACTTCGTTGTCGTTGGCCGCAAACTCGATGAACTCGATCCCATGACACTGCACGCGCGGTGGCCGCCCCGAGCCTTTCGCAAGCAACAAGCGCCGGGCGACCTGATCTTCGATGTACCGCAACGACCGCATGCCATCGACCGCAGTCGTCGCGGCCGCGCTCGCCCGGTAGCGATCGTTGAACACTTCGAGCGACCAGATGCCGTTGTAACCCCGAGCGCGCAACGCCGCGACATACGCTTCCAGATCCAGCTCGCCCTGTCCGGGCAAGTAACGAAAATGACGACTCCACGAGCGGAAATCCATCTGGATCACCGGCGCATCGGCCAGATGCACTAGAAAGATCCGGGCCGGATCGATGTCGGGCAGGCTTTCGATGGGGATGTTTCGTACCAGCGAATGGAAGCTGCCGAGCACCAGCCCTAACGCCGGATGGCTCACTTCCTTGACGACCGCCCACGCTTCGCGGTGATCGAAGATATATCGACCCCACGCGAGTGCTTCGTAACCGATACGCATGCCACGCGCATGCACGCGCTCCGCCAGCTCGTGGAAATCCGCAACGATTCGCTGACGATCGCCAGAGGTTGCGATGGAGCTGTTGCTACCGACAATCAACAGATCGGTGCCGACCTGCTCCATCGCGTCGAGCTTGCGCTCGATGAGGCTGAAGTTATGCGCACGAGCGGCCCCTTCCATGCCTTCGAAATCGTTGACCCGCTGAAACGCGGTACACGTCAGCCCGAGCTCGCGGATCATCCGGCCGACGTCGCGCGCCGTGCCGTCGTAAGTGAGCAGATCGTTCTCGACCAGCTCGACCCCGTCGAAGCCCGCGGCGACGATGGCCCGCAGCTTGGCATCGAGCCGGCCGCTGATGGAGACGGAGGCGATGGATGTGAACATGGGCGGCGCGCTCCTCGTACGTCCGTACCGGTTCGTACAGTCTAGACGATAAGGAGCCCCACGCACCATTGCGCTGCGCAGTCCCTGCTCCGCGCAAGCCCTGGGTGTACATCCATGTACACCCGCTCGGCGGAGCGAAGCCGTGCTTCGCTGAAAGGCACCGCCGAGCCCCTGGTCACGGAGGCTCAACGAGAAAAGGTCAGCCCTTGCGCACTTCCAGCAGCCGCTCGACCGCTTCGATGATGATCTTCTTGTGTCGCTTGCGCAGCTTCGGATCGGACAGGTCGCGATCGAAGATGGCGCCGAACGTGTGCCGGTTCGAGACGCGGAAGAAACAGAACGCGCTGATCAGCAAGTGCACGTCCACCGGATCCAGATCGGCGCGGAACACGCCTTCCTTCCGGCCGCGCTCCAGAATGCTGGTCAAGGTGCGAATCACGCTCTGGTTCACGTCCTTGATGGAGGTGAGATTGGTCAGATGCCTGGCCTGATGAATGTTCTCCACGCTCACCAGACTGATGAACATCGGATGGGTTTCATCGTAATCGAAGGTCAGCTCGATCAGCTTGCGCATGGCGGCGCGCGGCTCCATGTCGAGCAGCTTGGCCTTTTCCTCGAGCGCGCGGATATCCATGTAGGCTTTTTCGAGCACCGCCTGATACAGGCCTTCCTTGCCCTTGAAGTAGTAATAAATCATCCGCTTCGAGGTGCGCGTGCGCTCGGCGATCTGATCGACGCGGGCGCCGCTCAGACCGTTGATCGCGAATTCCTCGGTGGCCACCGCGAGAATGTCCTGCACCGAGGCTTCCGGATCGCGGGTCACGACCGGCGGTTGCTCGGCGGTGGCTTTTTTCTTGGGGCTCTTGCTCATGGCTGACCTCGTTCATTGACACTCTGTACCAGCTGGTACATAGTGAAAAAAAGCATTGACGGGGGAATGGATGGAGAGCACAGCGACAGTGGCGGTGAAAGCGGACACAGGCGTCATGCGCAGCCGCGCGCGTCTGACCGTGCTGGGGCTGATCACTGTCGGCACCATGATCAATTATCTGGATCGTGCCGTGCTGGGCGTCGCCGCCCCGTCGATGACCAGGGAACTGGGCTTGGATGCAGTGGTGATGGGCATCGTGTTCTCGGCTTTTTCTTGGACCTATGCCGCGGCTCAGATTCCCGGCGGCGCGTTCGTCGATCGCGTCGGTGCGCGGCTGTCGTATTTCTGGTCGGTCAGCATCTGGTCGGTGTTCACGCTGCTGCAGGGCCTGGCGTCGGGCCTCGTTTCCTTGCTCACATTCCGCCTCGGGCTGGGCGTCGCCGAGGCGCCATGTTATCCCACCAACAGCCGCGTGCTAAGCACATGGTTTCCACAACACGAGCGCGCCCGCGCCACCGGAGTTTACTCGGTGGGCCAGTACTTCGGGCTGGCCTTCCTGAGCCCCCTGCTGTTCTGGATCGTGGCCGAGCTGGGCTGGCGGGCGCTGTTCGTGATCGCCGGCGTCGCCGGCCTGCTGTTCGCGGCGGCCTGGCTGAAACTTTATCGCGATCCGCAGGATCATCCCACCGTCAACCAGGCCGAGCTGGACTACATCGAGGCCGGCGGCGGCCTGGGTTATCGAGGCGCGGCCACGCCGTTCGCCTGGAGCAATATTTTTCGGCTGCTCAAGCATCGTCAGGTGCTGGGCGCGTCGATCGGCCAGTTCGCCGGCAATTCCACGCTGGTGTTCTTTCTCACCTGGTTCCCGACCTACCTGGCGACCGAGCGCAACATGGGCTGGCTCAAGGTCGGGTTCTACGCGGTGATGCCTTTCATCGCTGCGTCGGTCGGCGTGCTGGTGGGCGGCTGGGTCTCGGACATGATCATCCGACGTACCGGCTCGGCGACTCTGGGCCGCAAGCTGCCCATCCTCACCGGCCTGCTGCTCGCCTCGACCATCGTGATCGCGAACTTCGTCGACAGCGACCAGGTCGTGATCGCCGTGATGTCGGTGGCGTTCTTCGGCCAGGGCATGGTCAACCTGGGCTGGACGCTGATCACCGACGTGGCACCGAAGCGGCTGATCGGTTTGACCGGCGGCGTGTTCAACCTGTTCGCCAACCTCGCCGGCATCGTCACACCCATCGTCATCGGCGTGATCGTGGGCGCAACCGGATCGTTCTTCTTCGCCCTCGCTTACATCGCGATCGTCGCCATCCTTGGCGCACTCTCGTACATCTTTATCGTCGGTGAAGTGAAGCCGGTCGAGATGGACGTCTAAATCGTCTGCGAAGTGAACCCGGTAGAGATGAACGCCTAGATCGTCGGCGAAGTGAAGACGGCCAGATAGACGTCTAACTCAATCGCGAGGTGTCCGCGGCGCGCCGGCGCCAACGGCGCCCGGCATGTTCACGGTCGAGAAGAAATCCATCCGCTTCGCGTCGAAGCGGCGCGTGCTGATCTCATCGCCGAACTCTGTGAACTCTTGCGTGCGCACCGTGAACTTCGGCGGCTTCACGTCGTTGGTCGTGGGATTGCCCGTGCTCGCGAATGCAACCAGCACGTCCGACATTTTGTTGGCGAGCGCGCGATCGTAGTCCGTCCACGCACGCGTCCGGCGGATCCGGTTGTAAACGTCCTGCGTCAGTAAGAAGAACGGCACTTCACTGGTGTGATACGCCCCGGCCGTCGCCGGATTGAGATCCGCGATGGCCACGCCGGGCTCATACGAATGCGGATGGCTGTACATGTACACGTAGGTCGCCGCCTTCCCTTTCGCGACTTGTCCGAGCGCCCAGCTGCGCATCGACGTGGCCATGCCGCCATCACGTACGGCGGTGGCACTTACGCTCGCCACGTCTGCATCGGAACCCACTGGATACAGTTTCAAGAACTGATCGGTCTTGTCGCCAAAGTATTTCTTCGCTGCCGTGTTGAATTCTTCGATGGAGCGCGCCGTGCGCAGCTCGTTGCCGCTCTCGTCGCGCGTAAAGCCGATGAGCAGCGGCACATCGCTCTGTTCGCCGCTGGCGAAGATCTCTCGCGGCGTGCGCGGCATGAAGTGAGCATCGATGTTCGGTCGGAATCGCACGGTGCCCGCCGTTCCGCCCAACTGGAACTCCGCCTGCGCGGCGAGAATGCGATCGGCCGGCACGTTACGCAGATCGGCCAGCGAGCCGACCTTGAGCGTCCGTTGCAACTCGAGACCGGATTGCTCCGCTTCAGTTTGTGACACGGGATCTGAACCGGCCCGCAAACCGCCGCCACTCATGCCAACGATACGCTGGAACAACCCTTTCGCGAGCGGACTGGCCTGCAAGCTGAAAGCCGAGCTGGCCCCGGCCGACTGTCCCATCACCGTCACCCGATTCGGATCGCCGCCGAAGCGCTCGATGTTTCGCTGAATCCATTGCAGCGCTGCGACTTGATCGAGGTGGCCGTAGTTGCCCGAGGCATGATGCGGCGAGGTCGCGGTCAACTCCGGATGCGCCATGAAACCGAATGCACCGACGCGATAGCCGGCAGTGATATAGACAACGCCCTTCTTTGCCAGGTTCTCGCCGCCATAGTTGGGCATGCTGGCCGAGCCGATCGACAAACCGCCGCCGTACAACCACAGAATGACCGGCGCCTTCTTCCCTTGGGGCATTGAGGCCGGTGCCCAGATATTCAGATACAAACAATCTTCACTGGTCGCTTCCTCGCCGAAGTAATGATTGATGTTGTGCGGCCGGAGGATCTGGATGCACTCAGGTGCAAAGCGCTCCGCGTTGTAGACGCCTTTCCAAGCTTCACGCGGCTGCGGCTCGCGCCATCGTCGATCTCCGGTCGGTGGTGCCGCGAATGGCACGCCGAAGTAGGCGCGTATACCGGACGGAAGTAGTTTGCCGCTGACGTTGCCCGTGTCGACGGTGACTGGGTCGCCAGGAATCGGATTCTCAACGATCTGGGCCTGGGCGCTGCTCATCCACAAGGCGGTCGTCGCCAACAGCGCGCGTAACACGGCCCCACGCAGGCGCAAAGAGTTCTGCATCTAGATCCCCCGAAATCGATCAGCTACGAGGCCACGACCACCCGAACGTCCGGTGCCGACGGCGCAGAGCGTCGTGGTATCGCGCGCCATGGTCGTGGCGTTTGTTGGTTGTCTGTCGAGCCACTCAGGTCGAAACGTTGCTCTCTTTTCGTCGTGCCGCTCAGGTCGAAACGTGGCTCACTTTCCGACCCGGCGAGTAGATATCCATGATGTTCCAGTGACCTGCCGTGGGCACCGGCGCATTCTCCATGATCACATCCAGCAAATACGGCTTGCCGCACTTCACCGCCTGCTCGAGCGCCGGCTTGAATTGATCCGCCGACTCGATGCGCACCGAATCCACCCCATAGGCCTTGGCGAGCGCTGCGAAGTTCGGCGAATACGGTTGATCGTTGTGACGAAACACCGTGCCGAACGTCGTGCCGAAGTGTGCCTTCTCCAAACCAGCAATGGTGCCGAACGCCAGATTGTTCATCACGACCCACACCACCGCCGCATTCTGTTCGACGGCGCTCGCAAGCACCGCAGGGTTTTGTCCGAAGCCGCCATCGCCAACGAGTGACACAACCACTCGATCAGGTCGCGCGATCTTCGCACCCAGCGCGGCCGGCGCACCGAAGCCCATCGTGGCGTAGCCACCCGGCGTGAAGATCGTGCCGGGCTCATAGATCGGGAACTGCTGACCGACGCCGTTCTTGTTCCAACCCACGTCCGTCGTGATGAACGCATCTCGCGGCAACACCGCTCGCACATCGGCGAGAATCCGCTCGGGCCGCATTGGAAATTGCGAACTCGCCTCCGCGGCTGCGTTGTTACTCTTGAACTGTTTACGATAGGCGGCAATCTCCTGTCGCAACGGCTCGTTGAGTCGCGGGTTTGGCAACAACTCACGCGCAACCCGATTCAGTACGGTCAGCGCCTGTTTCAAATCGGCGATTACACCGATCTCCACCGGATAGTTGCGCCCCAGCTCCGACGGGTCGATGTCGATGTGAATCAACTTGGTCGGCGGCATGTTGAACGTGAACTCACCTTCCCACGAGCTGCAGTCGGCTTCGCAGAAGCGCGTGCCCAGTGCGAGCACGTAGTCCGCATTGCGACAGCTGTCGTTGATGTACTTCGTGCCCCAGAAGCCGGTCATGCCCAGCGTCAGCGGGTGATCGTCCGGCAGCGCGCCCTTGCCCATCAATGAATGCGCGACGGGAATGCCCAGATGATCTGCCAGATCACGCAGCTCTTTCGCCGCGTCCGCCAGCAGAATGCCGCCACCGACGTACATGACAGGCTTCCGCGCGCTCAGCAGCGTCTTCACGATAGTGCGAGCGGTCGCGTCATCGATTGACGGCTTTTGATAGGTCGATGCGTTGGCCTTCACTCGATCGAACAACGTCGCGCGAGCTTCGGCGGAGAAGATGTCCATCGGCACGGAGATCAGCACCGGCCCGGGCCGCCCGCTCTCAGCGAGATGAAACGCCTTATCGACAATCTCCGGCAACAGATCCGGACGCTCCACCCGCCACGCGCGTTTGACGAACGGACGATAGATCTCGAACTGCGACGCGTCGGCATGCATGTTCACTTCTTGATGAGGATGCTTGCCGTAGTAATGACTCGGCACGTCGCCCGCGATCACGACCATCGGAATCGAATCGAGCGCCGCATTCGCCACGCCCGTCGCCGCATTGGTGAGGCCGGGGCCGAGATGGCTCAGCACGACCCCGGTCTTCCGGCTCGCCCGAGCGTAGCCATCGGCCGCATGAGCAGCGATCTGCTCATGCCGTGTATTCACGAAACGAATCGAGCTCTTCTCCAGTGCCGCGAGCACCGCGATGTTGGTGTGCCCGCACAGGCCAAAGATGTGCTCGACGCCGCGCGCTTCGAGATATTCGACCAGCAACTGGGCTACGGTATGTGTCATACGGACCTCGACCTTCGAAGACTAAGTGCTCATCGATCCGGATCGAGCGAGCGTCGCTCCGGGCCGCTGTAGGTGTAGGGAATCTCTTTGGGCATGGGCCCTTTGATGCGCTCGTTCCGCTGCGACTGTTCCCAGGCATGCGAAAGGATTCCCACGGAGCGCGACAAGATGAACAAGCCGCGCCCCATGGGCGGGGGAAATCCCAGTTCGGAGAAGATCACTGCGGTGATGCCATCGATGTTCATCGGGATGGCCTTACCGGTGCGTCGACGCAGCGCCGCTTCGACCTCGACACCAATGCGCGCATAGTTTCCAGAGACCGTGCCAGCACGCGCCGCCTCCTCCACCAACGCAAGCAACGGAGCAACGCGCGGATCGACGGGATGAAAGCGATGGCCAAAGCCCGGAATGATCTTGCCGTTCCGCGCGACAAAGCTCTCGAGCACCCGATCGGTCGACGCTGCCAGATCGTTGCCACTGGCGGCACGAACCTCTTCGTACAACTCCATGCATTGCTGGCCCGGGCCGCCATGGATGTCGCCGAGCACATTCACGCCGGAGGCGACCGCATTGTTGAGATCGACGCCGCACGTGATCGCCATGCGAGCGATGGCAATCGATGGCGCGTGCGGGCCGTGATCGACCGACGCCACCAGCGCCGCCTCGAGCAACTGGCTTTGTCCTTTAGAAGGCAGCTCGCCGCGAGTCATGAGCCAGATCATGTCGGGAAACGAGATGCGCCCGATCAGCTCCTGAATCGGATAACCACGCACACCGATCTTGCCCGGGTGGATATCGATGATCCGTGTGTCCCACCAGGCATGGGCCTTATCGACCAGCGACTGTGAATCGTCGCTCATAGGACACCGGCGGAACGAAAGCCTTCGATGTCTTCCGGGCCGTAGCCGAGCTCACGAAGTATCTGGTCGGTGTGCTGACCCAATGTCGGAGGTCGAAGATCGGCTGGAGCGTCGGCGTCGGAATAGCGATAGCCGCCTTGCACGACGCTGACATCTTTGCCGAAGCCGGCGACGTTCGGGACCTTCCGGATCAACTGGCGATGCGCGAGCTGCGGCAGATCGAGTGCTTGCGGCACGCTCAACACCCGACCTGCTGGCACACCCGCCTTATTGAGCTGATCTTCCCAGTACACGGCCGGCTGCTGCCGCAATTCCGTTTCGATGAGCAGCGTCAGCACTTCACGATTCCGCTTGCGAGACTCGCGCGTGAGAAAGCGAGGATCGCCGACGAGATCCGGCCGCTCGATGAGCCTGGCCAGCGACGCGAACTGATCGTCCGTGTTCGCCGCGATGTTCAACAGGCCGGCACCCGTTTTGAACGTGCCCGACGGCGCGGCGGTGAAGTTGTCGTTGCCGATAGCCTCCGGCTCGAGGCCAGCGACGAGATAATTCGAAACGATCCAGCCCATGGTTGCGATAGTTGAGTCGAGCATCGAGACATCGATAAAGCGACCTTCGCCAGTCCGCTCTCGCCCGACCAGCGCGCTGGAGATAGCGAAGGCGGCGGTCAGCCCGCCGATGCTGTCACTCACCGGATAGCCAACACGATACGGCGCGTTGTGACGATCGCCGGTAATGCTCATCACGCCCGACAGGCCCTGCACGATCTGGTCATACGCCGGCGCCTCGCGCATCGGTCCTTCCTGACCGAAGCCGCTGATCGCGCAGTAGATGAGTCGCGGGTTGATGCCGGCGAGTGCGTTGTACCCCAATCCCAATCGATCCATCACGCCCGGACGGAAGTTCTCGACCAGCACATCGGCACTGCGCACCAGTCGCCGAAATATTTCCTTGCCGCCTTCGAGCTTCAGATTCAGCGTCACGGATTTCTTGCCGCCGTTCTGCGCAATGAACGACGCTCCCATCAGCTGCTGACTGAGCTCCGGGTCCGCGCCCAGCTGTCGCGCGAGATCGCCGGTTTCGGGCACCTCGACCTTGATGACTTCCGCGCCGGAGAGCGCCAGCTGATAGGAGCAGAACGGCCCCGCCAGCACATTGGTGATATCGATGACTCGAATGCCGGACAGCACTGCCGTCATGAGGACTTCCTCGCTGGTGCATTGGCGATCCAGACGCACTTCGTGTCCAGGTACTCGCGAATCGCATCGACGCCCGACTCACGCCCCACGCCCGAGCGCTTCATGCCGCCGAACGGCGCGGTAAAGCTCGTTGCGCGATAGTTGTTCACCCACACCGTGCCGGCCTTGAGCTTCGCGGTCATCGACATCGCTCGATGCAGATCCTTCGTCCACACCGCCGCGGCCAGACCGAATGCCACGTCGTTGCCGATCCGCACCGCGTCCGCCTCGTCGTCGAACGGAATCACGCACAGCACGGGACCGAACACTTCTTCCTGTGCGATCCGCATCTGCATGTTGACGTTGGTGAAGATGGTCGGCTCGATGAACTGCCCCGCGCCGAGATCGGCACGCGCATTGCCGCCTGCCACACAGCGAGCGCCTTCGGCTTTGGCAATGTCGATGTACTTCAGGATCTTTTCGAATTGCGGGCGGGTGGCGATCGGGCCGACCTGAGTCTCGGCCAACGTCGGATCGCCCAGCTTCAGGCCTTTGGTGAAAGCGACCAGGCGCTCGACAAACGCATCGTGGATGGAGCGTTGTAACAAGAGCCGCGATCCGGCCTGACAGCTTTGCCCCGACGCGGCAAAGATGCCGGCGAACACGCCGTTCAACGCCAGATCGAAATCGGCGTCGTCGAAGATGATGTTGGGCGATTTGCCGCCCAACTCCAGCGTCACGGTCTTCAAACCACGTGCCGCCAGTTCATAAACACGAATGCCGGCCGCCTCGCCGCCGGTAAACCCAATGTGAGCAACATCAGGATGCGACACGAGCGGCGCACCGACTTCGTCGCCGAAGCCTGTGACAACGTTCACGACGCCATCCGGAAAGCCGGCGCGTCGGAACAGATCGGCGAACTCAACGATGGCGCAGGAGGTGAACTCTGAAGGCTTGATGACCGCCGTGCATCCCGCCGCCAGGGCCGGTGCCAACTTCCAACTCGTCAGTGTCAGAGGCGAGTTCCACGGCGTAATGATGCCGATCACGCCCTTCGGCTCATAGCGAATGTAGGTGAGCGCGCCGCCTTTGTCGTTCGGCACGACATGGCCCTGCACTTTGTCGGCGAGCCCGGCGTAGTAGTGAAAATATTCGCCGACGTAACGAACCTGCGAAGTGACCTCGGTGGCCAGTTTGCCGTTGTCACGTTGTTCGATCTGCGCGAGGCGCGGCGCTTCTTCGACGATCAGGTCGGCGACCTTGCGCAGTAACGCGGCCCGCTTCGATGCTGTGATTTCAGACCACGCTGGATTGGCGGACGCGGCTTTCGCCGCACTTACCGCCGCCGCCACATCGTCGGCATTGCCTCGTGCGACTTCGGCCCAGGCTTCGCCGGTGTACGGATTTTCACTCGCGAGATAACTCCCGCCGCGCGGCGCTGTCTCCTTGCCGCCGATGTAGTGCCCATAGCGTCTCATTGATCTGGCCCGCAACCGTCCGCACTCATCGAGACGATGAGAATCCCCGCGGCGGCGCGGACGCTAGAGTAGCCCTTTATGGACTAACTAGTCCATACGCCTGTACCATTTGGTTCATTACGACCAGTCGCGGGCCGCGCATGCATCCTGAATATTCCCTCGCCCACCTCACCGTGCTCGGCCTGGCGCCGCCCCAAATGGTCGCCGCGGCGGCCAAGGCCGGTTATTCCCACGTCGGCTTGCGGCTCAACGCCGTCACCGCCGACGAGCCGCAATATGCGTTACATCGGCATCGCGCGATGTTGTTGGAAACAAAACGGCAGCTCGCGGCCACCGGCCTGCGGGTGCTGGATGTCGAGCTCATTCGCCTGACTCCGGACTTCGATATCCGCGAGCTCGAAGCGCTGCTGGACGTGAGTGCCGAGCTCGGCGCACGACACCTCATCGCTCAAGGCGCCGACACGAATCTGGAGCGCGTCATCGAGCACTTCGCTCAACTCTGCGATGCCGCCCAGAAGCGCAATCTCACCGCCGATATCGAGTTCGTTACATGGACGGAAACGGCGGACCTCGCCCGTGCCTCCGCAATCGTTCGAGGCGCCGCGCGAGACAATGGCGGGCTGCTGATCGATACGTTGCACTTCTCGCGATCTAACGAAGACATCGCCGAGCTGGCGAAGCTGCCGCGCTCGTGGTTTCACTATGCTCAAGTCTGCGACGCACCGAGCGAGCCGCCCAAGACACTCGACGGTTTGATCTTCGCGGCCCGCAACGACCGAATGTTTCTCGGTGCGGGCGGGCTGGATCTGCAAGGCATTCTCGGCGCGCTGCCTGACGGGATTCCCTACTCGCTCGAGATTCCAATGGCCGCGCTGGCAAAGAAGGTTGGATTGGAAGAATGCGCGCGGCTGGCGCTGGAGAGCGCGAGGGATTTCTTTGAGGCCAACTCGCCGCGCCCGCTGACTTCGACGCGGCCGTCTACACGTCGCCTGCATCACTAGAAAACGCGGGCACCGAGAAGCATTGACTCCCCGGCGCCCGACCAAGCATCAAAAGTTCAACTGCAGACCTGCGTAGTAGTAGCGACCCAGAATGTCGTACGTGCCTGGCTGCGTCTGACCGATCGTGCCACCGACGATGGGCGGCTCCTCGTCGGCGAGGTTATTGACGCCGCCGCGGAGAAGAATGCCGTCGTTCAAGCGATACGCCAGCGTCAGATCGAACAAGTCGTAGGCCGGCACACCCGCCGCCGGGCTTGCCGGCCTCGTTACCGCCGTCACATCGTCCATCGATGGCAGATGGCGCCAGCGCACGCCGGCCTCGAAATTGGGGAGACGGTACGTCAGAGACATCAGCGTCTTCCAATCCGGCAACGGAATGCCGCCGTTCTGCGTGCCGTCGATGGTGCCCGCGAATTCCTGCCAAGCCGAGCCTTGCAGCAACTGCACTTCATACGAGTTGGTGAAGTTCGCGACCAGATTGACATCCAGGCTGCCGGGCCCGAGCGGGAACTGCCAATCGATCTGCGCGTCGATGCCACTGGTCCGCAAGCCACCGAGGTTGAAGTACGGCGTGGCGATGATGTCCACGCCACCCGTCGTGGCATTGCGCTGAATGATCTGGCAGTACGCGTTGGCTGCGTCGTACGAGGGATTGCTGCCGTCGAGGTTGTAGCACTTGCTCAGCGCCGTGCCGCCGCTCACCGGCCCGATCACGTCGCTGATATCGATGTCATAGTAGTCCACCGAGATCGACACATCGGAGAACAGCTGAGAATCGAACGCCGGACGCCACACCGCGCCAAACGTAATCGTCTCCGCCTCTTCAGGCGTCAGCTCCTTATTGCCGCTGTTGATGACGCCGATGGCCACCGTCGTGTACTGGTAGGTGTCCGCGATCTGCGAGGGAACGCCCGTCGCGACACAGAGCGCTCGAACAGCCGCACTACTCGCACCGGTACGCGCCGATGAACGCACGTCGCAAGGATCGCCCTGCCCCGGCGGCGAACCGATCTGCGCCTGCGCGCCGAGTCGGTTGTACAGCTCGCCAATGTTCGGCGCTCGAATCGCGTGCTCGAAGCCGCCTCGGAACGAGAAGCCCTGGAACGGCTCCCACATGCCATCGGCCTTGTATGTTTCCACTCTGCCCGACACATCGTAATCGGACACACGGAAGCCCAGGTTCAAATCCAGCCGGCGCGCGAATGCTTTGTCCTTGAGCAACGGCACGAGGAACTCGAGCGCCGCTTCCTTCACATCGCTCGAGCCCTGCGCGGGATAGGTCTGCAGGGTGCCGATGATGTCCAGGTTCTCCCGCGACGGATCGGGGTCGAACTCGAACTTGTTCTCTCGAGTGTCCAGCGTCAAGGCGAACTTCAAGTCGCCGGCCGGCAGGGCAAACAGCGAGCCTTTGAGGTTCGCTTCGAAGATGGTCTGCGTCAGCTGCGTGTAGTCGTGAGTCTCGGCTTCGAGATAGTCCCGACACTGCTGTGAAATAGTCGTCGAATTCGTGTAGCCGAACGGGTTGAAGCCTCCCGCGCAGATCGACGCGCCACCATCCGCCGCATACAACAGCGTGCGCATGCGGGAGTTCAGAATGGCCTTGTCCTGAGTCTCGACCAGATCGGTCGAGTCATACGAACCGTAGATGTCCCACTGCCAATCCTTGAACGGCAGATCGCCACGCACGCCGAAGATATATTGACCGACCGTGAAATCGGACGGGAACGCGCGGGCTTCCAATCCCATGAAGCGCTGGTTGATGGTGAAGTCCGCGGTGGGATTGGGACGCGACGCCAGAATCGTGCGCAGATCGTTCGGAATGAACGGATTCGTCACCGGCACGGTCGGCACGACATACAACGTCGGCGTCCAGCCCACCTGTCCGGTCGCTGTCGTCCGGTTGTACAGGAACTGACCGTACGCTTCGATGTTCTCGGTCACGTCGTAGTCGAACTTGCCGAAGAACGATTTACGCTCCATCGGATTGACGATGTACTCCTGATACGTGACCGGCTGGCGCACATTGTTGCCGGTGGTACTGAAGTAACCCGTGGTGGGTCCTTGATAGTTCACCACACCAATCTGACCGAACAGCGTGCCGTTGTCGTTCACGCCCAGGCTACGAGAATTCAGCACCGTGCCAGGCGCGACGCCGTACTGAGCAAAGACGGTATTGAGCGCGGCTTGTGTCGGCAGATTCGTCGGCGACGGCACGTAGGTGCCGTTGGCAATGAATGACGACAGCACGCCGAGCTGATAGAAGTCGCGATCCTTGCCGAACAACACATCCCGATCGGTGTAGCCGGCGGACAGCAACACGTTGCCGCGGCCCTCGCTAATCTCAAAGCCGGCGGTGATGCCGACGTCGGTGGTATTCGCGTCGCCACGATCGCTGATGCCCGAGCGAAGATCGATCTGCACGCCGTCTACGCGACGTTTGCTCTTGAAGTTGACCACACCTGACATCGCATCCGAGCCATACACGGCGGACGCACCGCCGGTGATCGTTTCCACGCCTTCGAGGATGAACTGCGGAATCAAGTTAACGTCGACGACTGCATTGGCATTCGACAGCGGCAGTCGCCGACCGTCGAGCAAGACCAGGTTGCGCTGCTCGCCCAGTCCTCGCAGATTCAACGATGCGCGCCCGGCCAGCGCCACCGCGCCGATCGTGCTCTGGGTCTGGCCTTGCACGAACTGCGGCAGCTGATTCAACGCGTTCTCGATGTTGACCGTGCCGGTCTGGGTGATGGCATCCTCGCCGAAAGTCACAATCGGGCTGCTCGAGGAATAATCCGGCCGTGAGATCCGCGAGCCGGTGACGACCAGCTCCTCGACTTCCTGAGTCGCGGCGGTACTGGCCGGCTCGGCGGCCTGACCGAGCGCGACGCCGGTGCTGAAGACGGCCAGGAAAGACGCGGCCTGTGCGACCGCCCTTGTTCTAGTACGCATCGATTGCCCCCTGTCTTGACGATGTTCTGTGGCGCTCGCGCGTTTCCATTGCCCTGAGCAGAGCCAGCTCAGGGGCGAGCGGATCTGCCTGAGTGTACGAACTAGTACGTTTGTGTCAAGCCGCGTTGACATGTACGAAATGGTTCGTTTATGTTCGGTCGATCAAACAAGCGACGATTTCAGGGGGGCGTGCGAATGGAACATTTGCACGAAGCGCATGCGCACGCCCGCGAGCTATGCAACACGCGTCACGGAGATGCCCATGAAGCTCAGACTCGGCTTGTCTCTCGTTGTCTTATCGCTCTGTCCCCTCGCCGCTCCTGCGGGCGACGATCATCGCCACCGGCCGCGCGCGGCCGATCTCAACGACTGTTGCACCGCTGGCGACGAGGATTTCCCCAAGGTCGGCGGCAACCTGGGCAATCAGAACTACAGTCGCTTGAAACAAATCAATCGGGCCAAGCTGCGCAAGCTCGGCGCGGTGTGGCTGAACAAGATCGAAGGCGGCCTGACGACCGGCAACAACCAGAGCACGCCGGTCGTCGTCGACGGTGTGATCTATCTGGAATCGGCGCTCGGTAACGTGATTGCCGTCGACGGGCGCACCGGACAAACAAAATGGAAATATCTGCAGACCCGCGGCAACCTCACGCGTCGCGGCGTCGCCGTCGGCCAAGGGCTGGTTTACACGCTCTCCGGCGACAACTACGTGGTCGCGCTCAACAAAGACACCGGCGAGGTCGTGTGGGAGCGGCAGCACGAAGGCTGGGGCAATGTCGAGAAGGTTGCGGTTGTTTATTACGGCGGTCGCCTGTTCATCGGCACCAACGACGGCGACCGGAACGCGGCCCTGGCGCTGGACGCGACGAACGGCGACAAGCTCTGGCACTTCTGGGGTTCTCCCGGCCCCGGTGAGTTCGGTAATGACACTTGGGAAGGCGACACATGGCAAGAAGCCGGCGCCGCGCCCTGGATTCATCCCGCCATCGATCCCGAACTGAAGACCGTCTACTTCACGTTCGGCAACATTCGCGCAGGCTCTTCGCAGAACGGCTCCACGCGCGGCGGCGACAACTTGTTCGGCAACTCCATCGTCGCGCTCGACATGGAGACCGGCGCTTACAAGTGGCACTTCCAATCCGTTCATCACGACATCTGGGACATGGACAACGTCATGGCCCCGGTGATCGTCGATACCAAGATCCGTGGCCGCGAGCGCAAGCTCATCGTCTACGGCAGCAAGTCGGGCATGTATTACATCCTCGATCGTCGCGACGGCAGCGCGCCGCTGGGCATCGATGAGATTCCAGTAGCTCAAGAGCCGCGACAGAAAACATCGCCGACGCAACCGTTCCCGCGACAAGGGGCCTGGACGGAAACCTGCGTCGTCGATCAACCGCTGGGCACGGCCGTTCCAGGCAATCCCAATCGCGCGGTACCGAACTATGAGCGCGGTTGTATCTATCCGGCCCATTGGGATGTTCCGATTCTTTCAGTGCCGGGCCACGGTGGCGGCGCGGACTGGAATCATCATTCGTTCAGTCATAGCACGGGCTTGATGTACACCGGTTTCGGCTATGTAGCCGCGGCTCACTCTCTCACTGAATCGAGCAACGGGTTGCGGCCGCCGGGCGAGTATCAAACAGGCGGCATCGTCGCTGTCGATCCGAGTACCAATCGGATCCGTTGGAAGAAACGGATGCCGTACTCGCTGGCGCACGGCAACGGCATTCTCACGACCGCGTCGGATCTGCTGTTCATCGGCCAACCCGATGGCAATCTGCTCGCGCTCGATGCACGCAATGGCGAAGAGTTGTGGCGATTCCAAACCGGCGCCGCCATCAGCGCGAGCCCGATCAGCTATGAGATCGACGGAGAGCAGTACATCGCCATCTATGCCGGCGGCACCGGCATTCCCTACGGCAACTCAGCGCCGCGCGGTGACAATCTGTGGGCGTTCAAACTTGGCGGCAAGCTTGCGGAAGCGCCTATTCCGCCGGCTCCTATCGTTCGTCGGCCGGTGTCCGGTGGTCCTGTCGAAGGCAGTATCGTTGCGAACACCGTCATTCTCGCTCGCACTTATAACGCTACGACCAACACTGTTGGCGCGACCGAGTCGACGGCAGTCAATGGCATGGCGCCGACTCATCTACGCATCGCGCCCGGCACGACGGTGACGTTCACCAATCCGGCCACGAACCTCAACACACACTGCGCCACGCAGTTCTTCGAAGGCTTGTTCAACTTCCGCCTCGCGCCGGGCGAATCGGCGACGTATCGGTTCGATCAGCCGGGGGAATATTTCTTCAACGACTGCTTCAGCCCGCGGCCGACCGGCAAGGTGGAAGTGATCCAGCCGATTCCATAACCAGCAGGGGGGATAGAATCATGACGAACGAACCAGCTTTCGGGCGGGCAGCGTTGCTTGCCTGCGCGACACTTACGCTCTCGTTGAGCGCGGTTGCCGGCGACCGCGGCTATGACGACGACGATCATTACGATCGCAACGATCGCGGTGACAAGAACAGCAGCTACGATCCGGCGTACAACGTCTGTCGGGGCGTCGATCCTCGTTGCTATCACGACTGGGCCGCGGGCGAGCGCGAAGGTAACCGCGTGCTCATCTACTCGCGGACCGCCGGTCCTCGCCATGCGAATCTCGGCCCTCGCCTCGCCGCCGGATTGAATCCTGCATTGGGCGCGGGCAACGTGATGCAGAACGCGTTGAAGAGTTGGCTGGAACAGGAAGGCATCGAGGTCGACTGGACCGAGGATGTGACGCGTCTTTCCAATCTGCATCGCTACAAGGCCGTGATCTTCGCCAGCACCACTCGCGATACGTTGCAGGCTCACGGCCGCGCGATCGATCCGACACTCGCGGTCAACACCTCGACCAGCGCACACCTGGATGCGGCGAAGACCGCCCTTCGACAATACATTCGCGCTGGCGGCGGCTTTGTCGGCATCCACAATGCGTTCGGCACGGAATACAACTGGCCCTGGTACGAGGGGCTGCTCGGCAACGCGAACTACTACGACCACGGCGCGAATCAAGACGGCATGGTGAAGATCGTCTCGCGCGGCGACTCATCGACCGCTGGCTTGCCGAAGACCTGGCCGTTCCGGGATGAGTGGTACAACCTCGAGCCGTTTCCGACTCGCGTGAAATTCCTCGCCACGGTGGACGAGAGCACGCTGGCCACCCGGCGCACGGTGCATCCGGGCCATGGCGACTTTCATCCCGTGACGTGGTGCCAGTATTACGACGGCGGTCGCTCCTGGGTTACAACGCTCGGCCACGATGGCGCGGCCTTCACCGATGGCTCGGGATTCCCCGGGCAGCCGCAGTTCAAACAAATGGTCGTGAATGGCATCAAGTCAGCGATGGGACTGACGCCGTTCTGCACGGGCGGGCGCTGATATCGATGCACCTCGGACGCCCGATGCCCGGCAGGCGCGTGACAATGCGAGCAAACATCAGGCGTCGTCGATTCAACCGGTGGGGCACGCCGTCGCGTGCCCTGCTGGCGGCGATAACAATCGGTGGCGGATTTAGCTTGCCCCGCGCGCTGGCGGCTATGGCCATCGGTATCGGATCTAGCTTGCCCGGCGCGCTAGCGGCTATGGCCATCGGTATCGGATCTAGCTTGCCCGGCGCGCTAGCGGCTATAGCCATCGGTGTCGGATTTAGCTTGCCCGGCGCGGCGGATGAGCCGTCGCGCGCTTCTTTCACCGCACCGGCCGGATTGATCGTGCACGTGGGTAATGGGGATTCGAATCCCCGTGGGGACGCCACTCTCAACCACCGTCTGTTCTTCGGCGCCTCTCACCCCGACACCGGCTTCGAACTCTGGACCTCCGACGGCACCGACGCCGGCACGCGCCCCGTCAAAGACATTCGCGCCGGCTTCCGCGGCTCCTACCCTGCCTCTCTCACTTCATTTCGCAATCGCGTGTTCTTCGCGGCGGACGATGGCGTGCACGGCCTGGAATTGTGGGCAAGCGACGGAACCGCTGACGGCACAACGCTCACCAAGGATCTCCAGCGAGGCAACGCCGCCTCAACGCCTACCGCACTAACTGTCGCGGGCGAGTATCTCTATTTCGTCGCCGACGACGGCGAACACGGCCACGAGCTCTGGCGTAGCAACGGCACACCCGAAGGAACGTCGCTCGTCGCCGATATCTCCCCAGGCACAACCGGCTCCGTGCCACGACATCTCACCGCCGCCGGCAGCCTTCTCTTCTTCGTTGCCAGCGAGCCCGCCTCAGGAACGGAAGTCTGGGTCACCGACGGCACCTCATCGGGAACGCGTCGAGTGACCGACATCAATCCCGGCGCATTGGATACGAACGTGCAATCGCTGCAGGTCCTCGACGACTTTGTCGTGGTGGTCGCCGCCGATGAAGATCATGGCATCGAGCTTTGGCGAACCGATGCTCACGCGAACACGCGAATGATTAAAGACATTCGCCCCGGCCCGACCGCCTCGCGACCTCGCTATCTGCAGCAACTCAACCACAGCATCTACTTTCAAGCGGACGATGGTAAGCACGGCTTCGAGCTGTGGCGGACCGACGGCACAGAGCGAGGCACGCAGCTCGTGAAAGACATTCGACCCGGCGCCGAAAGCTCGCTCCCGAGTCATCTTGCAACGCTGAACGGCACCCTCTTCTTCGCCGCCATGGATGGGAACCACGGGGTCGAGCTCTGGCAAAGCGACGGCACGGCAAGCGGCACGCGCATGACGGCGGATATCAATCCAGGCGTAGACAGCTCCTCGCCCGGCCAACTTACCGCCATCGGCGACTCGCTCTACTTTGCAGCCGGCACACCGGCCCACGGGTGGGAACTCTGGCGAGTCAAAGGCGGGACTCAGCCTGCATTAGTGAAGGACGTCCGCGCCGGCAAGGACAGTTCCTATCCCAATCAATTCGTCGCACTCGGCAACAAGATCGCATTCGTCGGCGACGACGATCGAGGCCAGGCGCGACTATGGATACTCGACCGCGGCATCACTCGACTGCTCGGCGAACAATCGATCACGCCGAGTGCAGAAACCTCGCTACCCCGTTCAGGAACATCTGGACGCTGATCATCACCAGCACCATGCCCATCAGGCGCTCCATCGCAATCAAGCCCCGCTCGCCCAACGCTCGATAAAAGAACGGCGCGGCGACCAGGATGACCGCGGTCGCGGCCCAGGCAATGGTCGTCGCCAGCCACAGTTGAAACGTGCTCTGAAAGCTTGCCCGAAGCAGCAGCAAGGTCGCGAGCGTCGACGGTCCGGCGATCAGCGGAATGGCCAGCGGCACGACCAGCGGCTCACTGTCGGCCGCCTCTTCATGCCCGCCGGGCGCGGGGAAAATCATGCGCAAGGCGATCAGGAACAGCACGATACCGCCGGCAATGCTGATCGTCTCCTGCTTGATCTGCAGCAGATCCAGCGCGTGTTCGCCGACCAGCATGAAAAAGATCAGCACCACGTACGCGATCAACACCTCGCGCACCAGTACTTTCCGCCGCCGCTCCGGCGGCACCCGCTTGAGCACCGCCAGGAACACGGGCACGTTGCCCAGCGGATCCATGATCAACCAAAGCGTGATGACAGCGGAGAGAATGTCCATCCGCACAGAATCGCACAAATGGCAGGATCAGGACTACGAGGCGCGGGCTCTCCGCACGGGAAACATCGCCCTTACCTGCGGATCCCGCAGCCACAGCCCACCCCACATCAACAAACCGAGGTAGATGCTGAAAAGCTGGTGGCTGAAGAGCGGGCTGCCCGCCCGGATCTGGGTGGCCATGGCGCCGCCGAACAGGCCCATGACAAGGATGGCGCCGAAGAGGTTGGTGCGGGGATAGAGGTAGAGCGCCAGGCACAGCAGTTCGAGAATGCCGATGCTGAAGGCGTAGCCGCTTGGCCAGCCCAGCTGTTGCAGAGTCTGCTCGGCGACGGGCATGCCCAATAATTTTGGCGCAACCGATGCGCCCAGGATAAAGAGTGCGAAAAGGCCGGTGAGTACCCGGCCAGTCCAGATTGTCGGTGTCGCTTTCATGGTCCCTCCCGTTGGATTCGACCCTAGGACGGGCGCCGTGGGCGCTTTCCGACAATCGCGGCCAGGAAAATTATGCGAAGCGGCGGAACAGGCGAACGAGGGAATTGGCCTTGGGCTGCGCCTTGGCCACCGGCTTGAACGCCTGCATGCGAATCGTCTGCTCACGCCACTCGAAGTACGACGGGCTGGAGGACTTATCGTCTTCGTCGATCAAAGTCAGCCGATCGATTCGCGAGCGGGCACGAAGCTGGTTCTGCATGGGCGCATCCGGGCACAGGTTGATTGAGCATCAACTTAGGTCAGTCCGCGCTCCGTCTGAATAGGGCGCCCGCTGAACGAAGTCTGCGGCGGCCACGCCGGGAAGAAATTGCAGTCCCGCAGCCTTGCACTGGAAGCCAGCGAAAGCGCTCTACTCCCCAACGCGCACATAGCGGCCCGGGCGCGCCCCGGTATGTTCGCCGTCCTTCAGCACCTGCACGCCATTGACGAAAACGCTATCTGGTGCCGCCGTCACGTCGCCGGAAATCCGCCAGTGTGTGGAAGAAGACGTCGCAGGCGGCGAAAAGTGAAGCCGCCCGACCCGAATCTACACTTATTTATCGATGGAGCCGCGGCGGATCCCCCTTCCCGGCCGCGCCGACCGGATCAGCTGGCCATTCGCGATGACCGGGCTACCGTTCACGATGACATAGCGCATACCGGCCGCGGTTTGCGCCGGTCGCTCAAACGTGGCGCGATCGCTCACAGTCTGCGCATCGAAAACGATGATGTCCGCATCGGCACCCGCCCGTAGCCGGCCTTTATTCTTCATCTCAGCAACACTGCGCTCGAGGATGAGAGCCGGAATCAGGCTAGCCTTCTCGATCGCCTGAGACAGCGTCAATTTCTGGCGTTCGCGCACATACACCCGCAACAGCCGAGTAAACGTCCCGGCACTGCGCGGATGAGCATACGCGTCCGCCGGGATCGGCCACACATCGCCATCGAGCAGCTTGCCGTCACGGGTCCACCAAACTCCGTCGGATGCAATCGCGCCACCCGGATACAAGACCGACTGGTCGAGATAGCCCTGGTCCAGCGGATTGCGCTCCGGACGCAGATAGTTGTAGACGATCAGCGTGTCGGGCCGGTGCGTCTGCAGCTCCAGGAAACTGCGCTCATCCAACGGCTGGCCGTTCAATTCGAAATCTTCGTAGCGCGCTCCACCGAGACGCTCCCGCCACTGCGGCCCTCGATAGAAAGTCGCACCGATGTTCGTCGATGCCGCTGAGTACGGATACGCCTCGACGGAGATCGGCAGCCCACGCTCCTGCGCGCTACGAATCAGCTTCACGGCAGCATCGACGTCCCGCAAGGTGCTGCTGTTCAAGTGACAGATATGCATTTGCGCGCCCGTGGTCGCCGCCACCGCGATGACTTCCTCCAAAGCGGCAAACGAACTTCCCGGTTCGATGACGCTGCCATAGCGGATGTGACTGAACGTCACGACCCCACGATCCGCGGCAAGCGCGTTGATCGCGTGGAACTCCTTGGCGCCGCTCTCCGGTGCATATCCGACGGTAATGCCGATGCCCAGCGCACCTTCGCTCAGCCCCTGCTCCAGCCCCTTCAATATCCGTCTCAGCTGCTCGTCATCGGCCACTGCGCTGTCTTTGAGAATCCGCTCGCGCACGTCGCTCCACGACGCGCTCACACCATAGTTGATGGGCCGCCCCTCTCTCGCAACTCGCTCGTAGTATTCGCCGACATCAGCCACTCCGCTTTCCAATTCCATCGCGGTCGTGACTCCGTCGAACGCTTGCATGCGTGCCGCTGGCAACTGCTGACCATGGGCGTGCAGATCGATGAATCCTGGCGCGACCACCAGTCCCGATGCGTCGATGATGTGAGCGCCTCGGACGGGCCGATCAGTTACATCGACGATGCGTCCGTCTCGCACGACGACGTTCCGGACCGCATCGAGTCCTGACTCCGGATCGATGACTCGGCCGCCCCGGATGACCAGATCCGCGGGGCGATCATCGCTGCTCGCAGGTCCCGCGCCTGCCAACCCGAAGGCAATGGTCACCAGCGCCCGGATCATCGAGCAGCCACGTGACCGTACGCATGACGGCCGGCTCCAAACCATCATTGCTTTGAGCCTCCGCGCTTCTTGCCATCCAGCCAACGCTCGTAGAGCGCGGGGCCTTCGAACGGCGGAAACCGAATCGGCTGATAGGCCACCTTGCGGGGCATCGTCGAGAACAACTTCTGCGGCGATGTCGCAGCGAAGTCGGCATCGATGAATGAATACACCTGGTCCATGAGCTGCGGCAGTTGACGTTCGGCGACGTCCACCTCGTCACAATGGGTCGCGCCCTCGATCTCGATCAGATGTCCCTGCGGAATCTGTCCGGCCAGATGTCGGGCATTCTCGATGGGGGTCGACCAATCCAGATCGCCCTGGAGCATGAGCACCGGCACCTGGATCGGCCCGTCGGCCCGAAACGCATCGCCGACAACGCGCGTCGGAGTCAGATCGCGCGTGTTGTGATAGAAGCTGTTGATGTCACCGGTCCAGCGAGCTTCCGGCTCCGCGAGCAATCGGGCATCGCGGGCAGCGGTGATGCCGAGACTGTTGTCTATCAACGGCAGGATCAACGCCTCGCCGTCGCCGCGTCGACTGCGGGCTTGCCAGACTTTCGCTGCGAGATAGCGATAGTCGCCCGAATGAATCTCCAGAATGAAGCGCGGCCAGTAGCCAATCTCTTCGTCGCGCGTCTCGCCATACACGCTCTGATCGGCGAGCACTTGCCGAAGCTCCATCGCTCCCAAGGCCACACGCACCGGCTCGCCCTTCTCCGGATCTTCGATGGTGACCTGCACCGGATGTTGCTCCAACTTATCGATCGACGCTTTGAGCGCGGCCAGCAAGCCACCCGCGGGCATATGCGATCGCAGCCCCGGATCGGACTCGGCCCGTTGCGCCAGCCGGGCGAACGAACTCCACAGCCATTGCGGGCTGTCATAGCCATAGTCCAGCGGCTCTACGCCGCTGAGGAGGACACGATCGACATTGCCGGGCCAGCGTTTGAGATACGCGAGGCTCCATTGCGAACCGAAGCTGCAGCCGCGTAGCACGATCTTGTCGTAGCCCAACGCAGCTCTCAGCTCGTGCACGTCATCCACTACGTTGAGAATGTCATAGCCCCGCAAGTCCATGCCGCGAGCGGTCCATTCCGTGATCGCTTGCTTGACCGCTTGCCGTTGGCGTTCGCGCTCACGCGCCGGCGAATCCGGCACATCCCAGCCAACGCTGGGTGTGTTGACGCGAAGATTCGCAACCAGTCCCCGCGACTTGGGATTGCCGCGCTGGCTGACATATACGACGTCTCGCGTACGCCGCAGCCTTTCAAACAAATACAGCGCCGGCCGCCAGGACAAGTTGAACTCCGCGCCTGGACCGCCGGGCAATACAAACACCGGCGGACGATTGCGCTCGGCCGACTTCCTGGCCGCCGGGAATCGTATGAAATGAACAGCGATGACGCGGCTGTGCGCGTCGGCCCGATTCTCCGGAACGAAAAACAGCCCCCGCTCGACCGGCACGCTCAAGTCCTCCGCCGACAGCGTGTCGGGCACACTTATATATGTGCCGGCAGGCGTGCCCGCTGGCGCCGTGCTGTCAGCCAGGGCGGGAAACGAGCCCAGCCACAACAGCAAACAAACTCGGGACAATAAGATCGATGACTTCATGATCGATTCACCCTGGTGACAGGTATTTGGCAATCTCGGCGCGATGAGAGTCGGGAATACGCGTGGCGCAGCGGCGCCGATTGTCGAACTGCACCAGCACCGCTTCGAAGGTCGTCGCCCGTTCCCAGGGCTCCGCGACTTGCAACTCGTGCAGCAGCGTCATCGACTTCTCACCCAATCGCGTTACTCGCGTGACTACGCGGATCGGTGTATCGACCGGCACTTCACGCTCGTATTCAATGGTGTTCTTCCGGTCGACCCAGCCGATCTCCGCATCCGGCCGCCAGCGGTAGCCGAGGCGACTCAACATGGCCCAAGTTGCTGAGTCGAAGAGCGCCGCGGAGCGCGCTGTGTTCAGATGCCCCATGACGTCGCAGTCGACTCCGTGCACGATGCCGGTATAGGTCACCACGCTCATCGTGATCGCTTCCCGAGTTGCAACATCTCGCGAGCTTCATCGGGCGTGGCCACCGTGTGACCGAGGTCTTCTACGATGCGCTTCGCTCGTGCTACGAGTTGGCCGTTGGTAGCGAACACTCCTCGACTCAGATACAGGTTGTCCTCCAGCCCGACGCGCACGTGACCGCCGAGCAGCACCGATTGGGCAACCATCGGCATCTGCATGCGTGCGATACCAAACGCCGACCACATCGCACCCGCCGGCAATAGGCGCTTGAGATACAAAATCGTCTCGACATCCGCCGGCAAGCCCCAGCGGGTTCCAAGCACCATCTGGAAAAACGGCGGCGGCGCGATCAAACCTTCCTCGATCATTTGGTTCGCGAACAGCACATCGCCCGGCGCGAACACCTCCAGCTCCGGCTTGACGCCCAAGTCACGGAACGTCTTTGCCATCGCGCGCAGCGTGCGCTGGCTGTGCATATAGATGTACTCGAGCTCGCCATCCATCTGGTTCTGAGTCGTGACATCGAGCGAACACACCTCGGGCCGGTTCTCACGAATGTGACGTGTGCGATTCTGCACATCGCCGACATCGGTGCCGGGCGCTGCGATGGCGTCGTTCTCGGGCGACGGCAGATACAATGCACCGCCGCCGCAGGTTAGGTTGAGGACCACACGCAACCCACGTGAGCGAACATTCTGCGTCAGCTCAGCAAATAACTTCGGATCGCGGCTGCCGGCGCCTGTCTCCGGATTGCGCACGTGCAGATGCACGGCGCTCGCGCCCGCCTCCTGAGCCTCGAAAGCAGCGTCCGCGATCTGCGTCGGCGTGATGGGGAAATTCGGATGGGCGCGGTTGTACTGGTTCTCGCCGGTAACGGCACAAGTAAGAATGACTTTGCGACTCATAGCTCTCATACCTCTCAACAATTCAGTTTCATCTCGATGGCGCCGCGCTCGAGACCGTCGCTCGCCGGCGGGGTATCGCCAGCCAGCCCAGCGCTGCCCAGCAAACGATGAGTACCCACTCCACCGGTACTCCTCGCCTCTGGATCAGCGGCGCGATCAGCGCGATGCAGGACATCGCCGAAGCGCCGGCGATGCCAATGACTAACGTCACGCGCCCGCCAGGCACGCTGAACTTCTGCACCTTGTGGGGCTCGAGGCGGCGCAATTTCCAGAGCGCGACACAGGCCAGAACGAAGGTGAAGGCCAGACAGATGGACGCCATGTTGACGAGTGGCAACACCGCGCCTCGACCAAGAAACAATCCGACGAGGGTGCACAGTCCGACGAACAGAACCGCGGTCGCTGGCGTTGCGTATCGAGGATGGATACGTGCGAACCGCGCAGGCAACAGCGATTGCCTGGCCTGCGCCATGAGGATTCTCGCCGCCATGAATGCAATGGCGTTCCAGGTCTTCAGCAGCGAGAACGCCGCCACCAGCAACAACACAGTGGTTAGCAATCCGCCCGGCACTACATCGGAAACTGCCGCCGCACTTGCCAACGGTGCACCGGCCAGTGCTTGCCACGGCGTGGACAGCGACGCAAAGATCACCACCACGCAATAGAACGATGCACCCGCAGCCACGCAACCGATCATCACTCGAGCGACGGTGGTCGTGGAGGTTCCCTCGCTGCGCTCTTCGATGGCTTGCGGAATCGCTTGAAAGCCGTTGAGAAAGAATGCGGTGTTCACAAAGATCCACAGCGAACCGAGCCACCAGGCCTGGCCGCTGCCGGCCTCGAACAATGGCTGCAGATTCACGGCGCTGCCCGAGGTCGCGCCTGCTACCAACACCACCAGCGCTACGATCACAAATCCATACGTGATCGCGCTTTGAAAGATCACCGCGAGGCGCACATCGCGGTAGTTGAGAAACGTCACCAGCATCACACCGGCGAGACCGATCAAGGCGGCATCGAGCGTCACCGACTCACCGAGGAACTCGTACAACACCGCTTGTCGCAACCCAGGCCAGAGGGTCTGCAGCAGCCAGGGCAGGACGATGGCCTCGAATGCCGTGATCGCAATGAGATACAACGTGACAAACCAGCCGACGAAGAAGCCGACCTTCGGGCCGAACAAGCGATAGGCGAACACGAATTCGCCGCCGGCCTCCGGCATGCGAGCGCACAGCTCCGCATACACGGCCGCAATCAGACACATGAAGATCCCGCCGGCGAGAAAACCGATCACCGTGCCGCCCGGCCCCGCCTCCTGCAGCCACTCACCCAGCACCACCACCCAGGCGGAACCGACGATGGTTCCGAACCCGAGCGCGAAGTATTGAAAGCGGCCGATAGTCCGGCGGAGCGTGGGCTGCATGTTCAGCTCTCCCATTCCGCGCCGGCGTCCACCGCGATCACCTGACCCGTCACATGCGCTGCCGCCGGCGAGCTCAAATACACCGCCATGTCGGCAACCGACTGCATCGGCACCAGAGTCCGCAATGACACGAACTGCAGCTCGTTACGTAACACTTCATCCACGGGCTTGCCGGAGTCATTGGCGACTCGCTGTAACACACGATGCATGCGCGGGTTGTCCATCATTCCCGGCCGGAGGACATTGCACCTCACGCCGAACGGACCGGCTTCGCGGGCCACGCTGAGCGTCAAGGTCTCAATCGCGCCCTTGCTCACGTTGTAAGGCGAGCGGTTCACCGGCCTCGTCGCAACCGACGACGTGGACACATTGATGATGCTGCCGCTGCCGGCGCGCTTCATGCCGGGCAGCACGCGCCGCATGCAGCGGATCGCACCGAACAGATTGACTTCGATGATCTGTCGCCACTCGTCGTCGGAAACATCTTCGACGGGCGCACGCGCCCCTGCGATACCGACGTTGTTGATCAGCACATCCACGTGCGGCATCCACGCGGCAACTTCGTCGAACAGCGCCTCGACTGCGGCGACATCGCCTACGTTACAGACGCTACCGCGCAACTTGTCGGTCCTTGCGGTGTCGCGCACTGGCAAGTCGAGCTCGACATCGCAGATATGGACGCGATCGCCCTGCGCCAGGAATCGTTCACGCATCACTCGACCGAGACCCGAACCGGCACCGGTAATCACAACATTGCGAACCATACGATCGAGCTCTCGCTATTTGATGACAGGTAACAACAGGTAGGTGCCAGATCCGTGATGCACGGTGACGCCGGCGATGCGCCCACGCGTCTCATCGAAGTTGCGCCCACCGGTGTTCAGATTCCGGTCCCAGCGCGGGAAACTGCTGCTGGTCACGTGCACTCGAATACGATGTCCTGGTAGAAACACGTTGTGAGTGGATTCCATATCCACCGACACGTCGTAGGCCTCCCCGGCTCGCAGGAATTTTTCCTGAGTGAGACCGTCGCGATAGCGAAGCCGCAGAATGCCTTCGGTGATGTTGTACGACGTGCCTTCGGGATACACATCGGTGAGTCGAACGACCAGATCCGTATCAGGCACGTCGGCGGATACACGGATGAAAGCTCGCACCGGGCCGGCGACTTCCAGCGGCGATTTCAGTGCTTCCGAGCTGAAAACCAGAACATCGCTGCGCGACTCGACCGCGCGCTGATCGACTGCACCGCTTTTCACATCGGGACCGGCACAGCAAATGCTGCCGCCGAGCGTGGGCACCGGGGTCGTCGGATCGTAGATGTAACTATCTGCGCCATCCCCCTTGCCGCCCGTAACGCTCAGGCGTCCACTGCCAAAACGTGAACGCGCGTCACCATCGCTCGCCAGGTACCATTTTTCGCTCTTCGCCTGCACTGGCGGCCAGCTGGGATAGTTGCGCCACTGATTGATGCCGAGCGCGTAGGACAGCACGTGAGGCAGACGTCGCGTGATGTCATTCCGCTCATCTCTCAACCAATGGTTGAACCACGCCACGTAGATCGGCATGGGATCGAGCGTCGGATTGCCCACCGGCCGCTCGCCGACCACCGCCGCGTCGGGATAGTCGAACACGCAATGAGTGCCGGGATACATGATGAGAAACTGATTGTCGGCGGCCCGCCTGGACTCCGCGTTGTCGCGAAACAGTCGGAACAGCGCCAGCGTCGAGTTGGGTGTGAGGTCGTACCAACCGTTCATATGCAGCGTCGGCACATCGAAACGATCCGCCTCCGTGACCGTGCCCTGCTGTTGCCAGTAGTCATCCGCCGGCGGCTTGCTCACCCACTGGCGCCATTCATTCGGCGGCGCTTCGATGGAATCGAGTAGATCCACGACCGGCAAGCGCTCGAACATCGCCAGTCGCAAGTCGTCGGCCGGAACGGAAGGCGCCACCGAGTACCGGCGTGCGAACCGCTTGGAAAACCACTCCGCGCGATCGATACCGGCGGGCGGGCCATAGAACACCGAGCTGCCGTTGCGATACATCCACGAGGCGCCGGAAGACAATTCCGTCGCGCCATAGCGCTGGAATCCGAAGTTGCGAACACCGTCGCCGCCGTAGCTGGAACCCGCTTGCGCGATTGCCGCTCGATGATTGGGATGACGCTCCCGGGCCAGCATGTGCTGCGTCTCGCCGAGATACGAGCAACCGAACGTTCCCACCTTGCCGGTGGACCAGGGCTGATGCGCGATCCAATCGACGGTGTCGTAGCCGTCCTGGCCGTCGATGCGCGAATAAGGAAAGAATCGGCCTTCCGATTCGAAACGTCCGCGATGATCCTGCACCACCACTGTGAACCCGTAGCGCGCGAATGCAATGGCCCGCGCTTCCTCACGGTCTTTGTTATATGGCGTGCGAATCAGAATCGTCGGCAAGGGACCGCTGGCGGAGCGCGGTGAATAGATATCCGTGGACAGTCGGACGCCGTCGCGCATCGGGACGAACGTACTGCGCCGTCGGTCGACTTCTCCAGTCGACGGCGCCGACACGGTAACGACCGGCGCTTGATTGGACGCAATCGCAGGCGACGCGGCGCTGACAACCACCGATGCCAGGAGCATCGCGGCCCAATGTCGAAAACCGTCTGCCATGCGTGCGCTCACCATCCCCCACTCGTCGGCATTCGTTTGCCGCTCTTGTCGAGAGCCATGATTCGTGGTCTCTTCACCCGCAGCCAATGCTTTTTTCTTGGTCGGTCGATATGAAAATGGAATCGAGCAGTAAAGACCCGGCCTCGCGCCATGTCAGTGTCCGGCAGCTGCGTTACTTCGTCACAGTGGTCGAACATCGCAGCTTCCGGCGCGCCGCGGAGAAACTTTGTATTTCGCAACCGCCGATCACCAAGCAGCTGCAGGGACTGGAGAGCACTCTCGGCGTCGATCTGTTGCAGCGGCAGGGACACAAGTTTTCTCTCACGGAAGCCGGCGAGGCTTTCTATGCCGAAGCGCGCATGCTGCTCGCCGGCCTGGATCGGGTTTGCAGCACCATCCAGGCATTTCATGGCGCCCAGACGCGCACGCTCGCACTCGGCATGGCGGATGATTTCGTCTATGGGCCGCATCTGGACCGTTTGCTCCAGCAGGCGCAAAAGTTGGGCATCGGACTGGAAACGACGGTCACGCTGTCACCCTCGCTCGAACTGCAAGTAGCGCACGGGCTGGTCGATGCAGCGCTGGTGAACCTGCCGTTGAGCACAGACAGCGCGGAGCTGGTCGTTCAACCCATCAAATCTTCGCGTCTGGGCCTGGTCGTTCCCAAACATCATCCTCTGGCCGGCTCCAAGCAGGCGCAGCTGTCGATGCTCGAAGGCCTGCCGCTGGTGCTGCCGCCGGATGCGCCGAAGAACGCATTTGCTCGCCAGTGCGAACAGCTGCTGATGCGCGGTGGAATCCAGCCGCTGGTCGCCGCACGCACCACGAGCACCGCGCTAATGGAGGTGCTCGTGGAACGAGGCATCGGTATCGGCATCGCGAGCGAATATTCCTTGCGCCCCAACAATCCCCGCCTGCGGCTGATTCCACTCACTGCCGAGGGCTCGATGTATCGGCATGCGGTCATTCATCGCTCCGATCGGGCGAGCAAAGATCTCACCCGACTGCTCAGCTGCCTCGAGCCAGAGAAACTTCCGCGCGGCGGCCGACGGCGCTAGCTCGATGCATCCGGGCTGGGTAGAAAGGGCCCACCGAAGACCAGCCAGCCGGGATCGAACGAACGGACCTTCGCCGCGGGACCGACATCGAACGTCACAAAGAAGCGCATCAACTCCACGCCGCTGGTCGCTACGTGCAAGCGAAACGTATCGTTATGCCAATGTTCCAAGCGCCATTCGAAGACTCCCGGCAAGCGCAACACCAACTCGCTGCCTTTGACGTCCACGCGAATGTGACCGAACTGCGCGTTCTGGTAAGCGCCTGCGTAGCCGGTCAGCGATAGCGACGGACGAGTTCCCTTGAGTCGCGATTGCTGAACGCGCGTCTCGGCGGCATTTGCTTCTGAGTCTCGTTGCTGCACTCCCTGCAGCAGATCGGCGCTCCAATCATGCCGATCGACAGCAAGCAGAGCATCCAGGGCGCGCAGCGCAATCGCCCAATTCATCAACCCCTGACCATCGCGGCCGTAGCTATTGGCCATCACCACCACGGCCAAGTCCCGCTCGGGAAGCATGACAATGAGCGACGAGCCGCCCAGCAGCGCACCGCCATGATTGACCAGCGAATAACCGCGATAGCCCTGCACGAACCAGCCCATCGCGTACGACGCCTGTCGATCGCTCGGACTGACCGCATCGATCGCGGCCTTCACCAGAGTGAATGAGCTCGAAGGCGGCTTGCGCACGAAAATCTGTGGCGTGTGCAACTGATCGAGTGTTTGACGTTGCATCAGGACACGCGAATCGGCGGCTCGACCATCGCCGAGATTGAATCGAACCCACTTCAACAGGTCATCGAGGCTGGACACCACCGAACCGGAGCCGGCGCCACCCGCGTGCGAAATCTGCCAGGGCAGCGCCTTGAGCCCTCCCGGTGTCTGCCAATGAGGCATGGCCACGTTGGCGTTGGGCGCATCTTCGATGCTCACCACGCCGGCGCGAGCCTGCCCATACATACTCGGCGCGAGTTCATCCGCATCCCAAAATCCCGCGGTGTCCGCGCTCGGACTGCTTTCGTCCATTCGCAGCGGCGCGAAAATCCTCCGCTGCAGGAACTCGGCCCAGCTCAGCCCGGAGACAGCTTCGACGACTTCACCAGCAATGTCATACATCACGTTGCTGTAAAGGAGCGAGTCGCGGAAGCCCGACTGCGATTGCAGATGCGCCGCCAGTCGCACTACCCCGCGAGTATCCATCGGCACGAGCGCGGGCACGCCGCCCTCCACTCCAGTCCGTCCGCTCACGAGATCGCGAATCGTGATCTGCCGAGTCAACCACGGATCGGCGACCTGGAACGTCGGCAAGTGATCGATCACGGCATCGTCCCACCGTAACTTGCCCTCATCCACGAGGATTGCGATGGCAGCCGCGGTGAACGCTTTGCTCAATGAACCGATTTCGAACAGCGTGTGTGCGTCGACTCGCGGCGCCTTGCCGACTTCCCGCGCGCCATAACCTTTCGACCAGACTGTCTTGCCGCCATGAATCAGCCCCACCGCCACGCCCGGGACACGCCACTCCTGAACCGCTCGTTGTATGTAAGGATCGAGAGACGCGAGCGACGGTTCCGCACGGGCCGTTGCGCCATACACACTTGTGATCAGCACCGCTGCGGCGAGCCACGATGTCTTCATTGCAGCCATCGCCTCCGCTCACTCGAAACCGTGATATTCCGACTTCCGGGAGGACGACGCTGGCGAGGCCGCCGCGTGTCCGGACTCAGCGGCGAACCAGCGGCGATACAGCTCTTCCATGCCCTTGAATTTCAGATCGTCGACATTCGGCTGCGCGTTGTACGGTGCCAGTTCCGCATCGGCGAAGGAGAACGACAGTGCGGTAACGATGGGCCTCATCCGACGGTAACCATCGGCCATGTCGCTGGCGGTAAAAGAAACGGTCTCATTGTCATAGTTCACACCCGGCATGGCCTTCAGCCATCGCATGTTCGCTGGCGCCACCGCGCGCACGGCGATCTGCAACGGGCCTTCGGGCCGCATGACCACTGCCGAGCTCAGTTTCTGTACCGCCAGCTTTGCCTGTTTGCGCATGGCTTCGTGTACCTGATCGACGGGATACAGTTCAGCGTCTGAAGCGCTCTTGGCTTTCTTGGTGGTCACATACTGCAGCCAGGGCATGGTTTTCAGATCGGCCGCGAGTCGATCGTCGCCGGACGCAAAAATCACCGGAATGCCGGCACGCCCGTACAACAATCCCACCAGCTCGGTTTCGGTGATGGAATGACCGTTCACCAGCAACTCCATGCCGATCGTATAAGTGTGCGCCGCGAATCCACCGCTGCCGCTCTTACAATGCATGCCGACCACAGCGACGGCATCGAACTCGTCCTTCTGCGCGAGATCGAGATAGGCGTCAAAGGGCTCCGAGCGCGAGATCAAGCGGGCGCGCTTATCTAGTTTATCCACCAGAATGTCGGGCCCAGGATTGCCACTGCCATGACCATCGGCGACGACCACGGAAGAGGCACCGCCAGCGAACAGACCTGCGATCACCGCATTGACGTCCGCGATCAGCAGTGCCTGCCCGTGGGGATATGCCGGGTGGCCATATAAGAATGTATAGGGATCGTTTTGACCGGACAGACCTTCCATGTCGTGGATCAGCAGAACGCGCGGTCCCGACCGCTCGGCTGCACCAGCCTGCTCAATCGATAAAATTCCGACGAATGCCAGCAGCGCCACCGCCAGCGCTCGCGTACCGAAGGTTCCCCTGACGATTGAAAACAGTTGCATCAATCACTCCTCGACTTGGATGTATTTATAGTCACTCTCGCGCAACAGCCGACGCAGCGGCTCCATCTGCTCTTCATAGTTGCGCCAGCGCCCAACTGAACGCTGATAGATCGGCTGCCGAACCTGCCAGCGGCTCGGCGTGCGCACGGTGCGGCCGGTTTGTTGGAAATCGAGACAGGCGGGATCCCACTCGAGCCCGCAGTAATCGACCAGCGCGCGGGCGTGTGTCTCGGGATCCTTCACCAACTCTTCGTAGCGCAGCTCGAACATCGACACTGGCAGCGTCGTGCGCCAATGCGTCATGAGGCGGTCGTATTGCAGGAAGTACTGGCCGAAATGTTCCAGACTGGTGGTGAAGTCACTGTCCATGTCGAACAGCTCGATCAAACAGGACAACCCCACATCCATCGGGTCGCGGCGACAATGAATGATTCGGGCGTGTGGGAACAACGTGGCGATCATTCCCAGATGCATGAAGTTGACGGGCAGCTTGTCTGTAATGCGCAAAGCATCTCCGGCATTGGCTTCGAGACCGCGCAGATATTCCTCCGCCAGCGCAGCCAGCTTCGACGCTTCGAGCGTCGCAACGTTGGCCGGATAGCCCGGACGCAGCCCCTTGAGGATGCGCGGCATGTCCTGCAATTCACCCGCACCGAACACCGAGCGATGACTGGCCAGGATCTGTTCGGTGAGCGTGGTGCCGGAGCGCGGCATGCCCACGATGAAGACCGGCCGCGCAGAATCACTGCCATGCGCACTCGCCTGCTCGAAGAAGGATCGTGAGAATGCGCCAATGGTTCGATCGATCTGCTCGGCGATACGCCGTATCTCAAACCCTGCCCCGCGCTCCTGGACGATGCGTTTGGCAGCAATGAAATGTTCGAACGCGCGTGGGTACTGTCGTTCTCGATCGTAGTACTTGCCGATGCCGCTGTGTAACCTGATGCGCGCCCGCTCATCGGTGTTGCTGTCGGTCAACAGTTGCTCGGCATCCCGGACAATCTCAGCGCTCGGCTCATAGGAACGGACGGCAATCAGATTTGCCAGCGCACCGGGGTGCCGAGGCTTGATCTCGAGCACACGCTGGTAATGCTCGGCAGCCTCCGCGAAGCGCCCCTTCTGCTCGAGCAGCAAGCCGAGATTGATATGAGCGCGCACAAACCGGGGATCGATCTCCAGCGCACGTTCGTGCATGGCGACGGCACCGTCCGAATCGCGCTCCTCGTTCAACGCGTTCGCAAGGTTGTAGGCGGCAAGTGCCGAGAGCGGATTCAGCTCCAGAGCACGCCGATATAATTCAATCGATCGCAACGGATCGCGGACACGGACGGCGTTGGCAAGATTGTTGATGGAGTCCGCATGCGTAGGATCGACCTGCACGGCCCGCTCGAAACATTCGAGCGCGGCCTCCTTGTCTTTCAGCCCCACCCACACCTGGCCGAGGTGGTTGTGAGCACGCACATCGCCCGGCTCGATCTCGATTGCACGCTGTAGCAAGCGCAGAGCTTCTTGCGGATGACCGGTCTGTTGCGCGATCAATCCCAGATAGTGAAGCGCACGCGAATGATCCGGAAACTCCGTGAGCACGTCCTTGTAGACCGCGTAAGCAAAAGGAATATCGCCTTGCTTGTGTCGCAGGAAGGCAGCTTCGACTTTGTTGTCGGCGGCGGCGCGAGCGGCTGTGATGTTCATGCTAGAGTGCTCCCATGCTGATCGGCGAACCCACCAGCCCGCTGGGCGAATACGACTGCACCGAGCTCACCCGGCGCGTATTGAGCGTCGAGGAAGCGCAGTGGCACCAGGATGCCCGCCGCCAGCAGTCGTACGATGTTCATGCACAGACCCAATCGCTCATTCTGTTGTTCTGTTCGGGCTGGCCGAAGATTTCCATCACACGCGCCAACGGCTGGGATCTGCTCGCCGACGTGGCCGTGCCAGTGATGGACCGAATCATCGCCGACCACTATGCGACCGGAGGCGAGGTACTGCGCGCCATGATGACGCGCTTGCCGCCCGGCGGCCGCATCGCCCGCCACCGCGACTCGCATCCATCGTTCGCCATCGCGCATCGAATCCACGTGCCATTGCAGACGAATCCGCAAGTGGAGTTCATCGTGGGCAACGAAATTGTTCCGCCTCGTGCTCATTTCGCATTCGAACTGAATAACCGGGTCGAACATCAAGTCATCAATCGCGGCGCCGAGCCGCGCATCCACTTCATCTTCGACTACGCGCCTCCTCAAACTCAGTCATGAACCACGCTCCGCGGCTGTTGGCATCGTCGGTGGTTCGTGGCAGTCGACTCGGCCAGAGTCACGGCGGGCTGTTCCTGGTCGATATGCTCGAAGGCACGATCGAGCAAAAGCTCGATTGGAATCGAACGGATATCGACGTGAGCGGACGCGGCGGCGATCGCGGTTTGCGCGGCATCGCCTTTCATCGGGACAACATCATCGTCGCGGCCAACGCCGAGATTCTGTTTCTCGATCGGGACTTCAACTGGACCGAGACGTACACGTGCCGCTTCCTGCGTCATTGCCACGAGATCGCCGTGCATGGCGATCTGCTGTTCATCACTTCCACCGGCTTCGATAGCATCCTGACTTTCGACCTGCGCTCGCGAACGTTCGAGCAAGGGCTGCAGTTGCGCTACGAGAACGGCACTGCCAAGGTGCTCGCTTACGATCCGCAAGCAGCGCAGGGCCCCGCCCCGAGTCAGACACTGCACATCAACAGCGTCACCGCTACAGCCACGGACATCTACGTCAGCGGCTTGCGCATGCAACAGCTGTTGCGCATTCGCGGTGAAGAAGTTGTCGCTGTGGCGACTCTGCCCATGGGAACTCACAACGCTCAGTTGCTGGCAGGCGGACTGATCTACAACGACACCGCCGCCGACCGGGCCTGCTTCCATAGCGGCGGACGAATCGTGACGATGAGCGTGCCGGTCTACCCGCATGAGCTGATACTCAATTCAGAACGCGTCGATGCGGGCGTAGCGCGGCCGGGCTTCGCGCGCGGTCTGTGCGAAGTCGCTCCGGGCAGGGTCGCAATCGGTTCATCGCCCTCGACGCTGTCCATTCACGATCTGAGGAGTGGCACCCGAGTGCTGAGCAAAAATCTGTCCATGGACGTTCGCAATGCCATCCATGGCCTGGCAGCCTGGCCGTACGAAGAGTGATGCGATTCTTCATGGTTCGCCCCTCAAGAAAGGAGACTCGCTGGTATCGCCGAGCACCGGTAAGCGCAGCACGGAGCGAGTCGCCTCGCCCAGGTGAACTGCCAATGCCGGCGCGGGATCGCGCTCCTCGCCCAGCGTGTTGCCTCGATCCGCGCCAGCAATGGTCAGGCGCAATCGGTCGCCCTGCCGGAACACGCGCCCCACTGCGAGCATCGTGAATTCCAGCGCCGCCGGCGTTGCCGACAACGGCGGCGTCGCGGCGATGTCAGCGGACTTCGAGCTGGGAAAGGGCAATCCGAAGTTCCGATACGGCGGCTGACCCAAGGTCCGGTGTGAGGCACGTAACAAGCCGTCGGAGATCAACCTCGACGTCCCGTCCTCCGAAACGACAGTCAGATATGCATGCACATCGGCGTCGGCGGCGTTCTGCGACGACAGCCATAGCTTCACCACGGGAATCCCGGCTACATACAGATCGCGCGCCAGCGGTGGCGACGTGTAAGTGAGCGATCTCATGTCGTTGCTGGTGACGGCGACGTCATAAACATTGCCGCCCCAGCGCGTGCCGAGACTTCCGACCGACGCGTCATACTTGACGGTCCACGGCTGACTCGACGACGCCTTGTCCGGTGACCCGCTCAACGAACCGTCGTACTGGGACAGCACCGTGTTGGAAACATTTGCGGAAAGATACAAGTCCCGGTACTGCGCCTGGCGTGGTGGCCATCCCTCCGCGCTGAACCATTCCGTGTGCCGCGGATCTCGCTGCAGACCGAACTGAACAGCCGGGCGTCGCTCAGCGTCGTTGGGCACCTTGCGCAGCCAATAGTCGAACCATCGCAACGTCTCGCGTGTTACCAGCCGGTCACGCTCGATATCGCGCGGATCGTTCGGCGCCGGGCCGGACTTGCCATGCGGATACGGCCCGTAGATCAGCTTCCTCGGCACGCTCAGATTGGCGTACCAGAGCAGCATGTCGTTGGCATAGATGTCATGCCAGCCGCCCGACAGCAGCGTCGGAATGCCATTGGCATTGACCCGATCCAGCACGGTGTAGAGATTGTTCTGGCCCTTGAGCTGATAGTGATCGATGAACGGCAGCTCGTCCCGGACCACGCCGACGGTCTTGAAGGTGTCCAGATGCTTGAAATATTCGTCGTCGACGCCGGTGCGATGCTCCTCGATCGCGCGCCGTAACAGCACCTGCTTCGGATCCGCGTCGACCGCCGAGATGTTGGTGATCGGCGCGTTGGGATCCGTCGAACGATTGTCGAGCTTGGCGACGTTCTGGACCCAGCCGCCCTGCCAGCCGCTACGAAAGATTCCGCCCATCGCGTAAGCGGAGTTCGGCCCGTCGAAGAAGGCATACACCATCGACAACGCCTTCAACGCGGGAGGTTTCTCCGCCGCCACTCTCGGCTGCACTTCACCGAGATAAGACGAGCCCAGCATGCCCACCGTGCCATCGCTCCAACGTTGCCGAGCGATCCAATCGATGAGATCGAAACCATCCTTGCCCTCGATGTCGTCGCCCTCGGCATGCGAAGGACCGAACGACGCACCCGAGCCCCGCACATCCGCGACGACCAGCGCATAGCCATACGCCAGCAGTAACTCCGACCGAATGGCATTGTCTGAGATCGACATCAAGCCACGCGCATCCGTGGGCGAGTACTTGTCGTTCTTGGTGCCGCCACCAGGCAACGGCCGCGATCGCCCGTAGCGCGTGTATTCCAGCACGACTGGAAAGCGTCCGCGCATCGCTTTGCCATCGCGTGCCGGCAAGTAATAGTCAACCGCCAGCCGCACACCGTCGCGCATCGTCACATAGACGGAGCGCCGGATCGCTTGTCGATAGATAAACGGCTCATCGCGACGATATTCGCCGACACCGGCCGCCACGGTGGACAACCCCGCCACAGGTTGCTCCGGCGCGGCGTACACAGCCGCCGATGCAAACAGCGCCAGGACCATCGACATCGATTGGATGACTCGACTCAAGTGAATACCTCGGCGCTCAATGCGTCTCCAACTTCAGCACGAACTCCCGCGGCGGCGTGACACCCATCAAGTTCTGGACGAAGTAGTCCCACCGCCGGCGCAGGAAGTATGGATCGTAGCTTTCCGATGCAGCCTTGGGATTGCCCAGATCGACCAGGCCGTGATTGCGGTTGGGCAGAATCAGCATGTCGAAGTCCTTGTTCGCGGCAATCAGCGCGTCAGCCAGCTGCAGCATGTTGCTGACGTGGACGTTATCGTCCAGGTCGCCGTGGACCAAAAGCAACCGTCCCCGCAGTTGCGAGGCGAGCGCCGCGTTGGCCTGATTCAGATAGTTGTCGCCGACCGGGTAGCCTTGGAAACGTTCGCCCCACTCCGCCCAGTAACTGCGCTGATCATGATTGCCGGCGGACGACACCGCGACTTTGTAGAACTCCGGATACTTCAACATGGCGCGTGCGGATGCATAGCCGCCGCCGGAGTGACCGTAGATACCGACGCGTTCCAGATCGATGAATGAGTAACGCTCAGCCAGTGCCTTGAGCGCGGCGACGTGATCCTCGAGCGCGCCGGCTGCGCCCATGTTGCCGTAGGCGTACTCACGAAAGGCGCGCGACCGCCAGGGGGTGCCCCTGCCGTCGACAGTGACGACGATGAAGCCCAACTCTGCGAGTGCAAGATCGTCTTCACGATGCGCGCTGCCTTCCAGACTGAAGGTCTTCGGGGTGCGAATGTGTTGCGGCCCGGGATAGATCGCATCCAGCACCGGATAGCGCCGCTTCGGATCGAAGTTGGTCGGCCGCAGGATCATGCCGTACAGATCCGTTTGACCGTCGCTGGCTTTGACCGTGACAGGTTCCGGCAGTCGCCATCCTGTCGCCAGCAACTGTGTGAGATCCGCGCGTTGCAGTTCACGCACCAACCGGCCGTCCGCGGCGCGCAGCACCGTCACCGGCGCCAGATCGATTCGGGAATACGTGTCGACGAAGTATCGACCGTTCGGCGAAAACGCGATGCCGTGATCGGCCGGTTCGGGCGTCAGCAGTTTCGGCTTGGAGCCATCCACGCCGACCCGATAGAGAAATCTCAGGTAAGGATCCTGACCCGCCTCGGCGCCGCCCGCCGTGAAATAGATCTGTCCCCGTTTTGCATCGATGTAATGAATGTCGCGTACGGCCCAGTTGCCGCGAGTCAGCTGCTTCTTGATGGCGCCGCTGCGCCCATCGATCAAATAGAGATGATTCCAGCCGTCGCGTTCGGACGTCCAAAGCAGATCGTTACCTATCATCCGCAGCTGCGAGTTGCGATTGATGTAGGTGTCGCTGCTCTCCTCCAATGCGGTCCGCACTTGCGCAGAGCTCGCGTCGGCGACGTGCAGCCTCGCGCTCTTGAATCCTCTCGTTTCTTCTAGAAAGAAGACTTGCGTGCCGCGCTCGTTCCAGCCCATCTGCAACGGGAAACTGGTCATGCGCACGAACGGATCGAGATTCAGCGGCTGCGCCTGCGCACTGTGCAAGTCCACGAGCACCATCTTCACCTTCGGCACGCCGGCATCGCCCGGCATCGGATACGGGAATCGATGCAACCGTGGGCGCGCTTCAGGCACCGTTTGCAGCATGCCGATCTCAGTCACTTCCCGTGCATCGATACGGTATGTCAGCAACCGTGTCGAGTCCGGCGAGAAAACGACTTCGATCTCGAGTGGATTCTTGCGCAGAGCATCGGTGACCGGCGTCAAGCTGATGCCGCTGTCGCTCGCATAGTCATTGCGTGGCTCACCATCGCGGGTCAAGGCGCGCTCATTGTTCGTCTGCGTATCGCGCGACCAGAGATTGTGGTCACGAATGAACACCGCCCAACGTCCGTCCGGAGACAGCACTTCCCCGGCCTTCGCGCCGACTGGCTGTTGCTGGACAGAGCAGCGATAGGTGCTGAGATCGCAGCGCCAGCTCACATCGTCCAGCGTGAAAGCGATGGATGCCTCGCTATCGCTGAACTCGATGTAGCCGAACGGCAGATCCTGCGCGCTGTATGGTTTGCTCGCGGTAGAAATGCTCGCAGCCAGGCGCGCGTGATCGAACGCAGGTCGCTGCGTGCCGCGAGCTGGATCGACGTGCAGGAATGTTTTCACACCGGCATGGTCATCCAGATACCAGAACCGATCGCTCTGAGCGATCCAATGCGGCTGGAGACTGGTGCGAGAGACCAGCGTATGCGCGCTTTGCATACGGGCCGCACGCTCGTAGTCCGAGAGTGTTCCCTGCGCGAAGACCGTCGAGCTCAATCCGCACCAAAGCAGAACTGACCATGCACACTTCATTTCGACTGCTCACGTGAAGGCACCGGCTCCGGACGCGGCACATGCGGCGTGCTGACGATACGACCGTCCTGCAGGACCACATGGCCATCGCGAATTGCAAGCCGCAGCTTCTTCAAATCTTCCAGGCGCTCATCCGGCCGGCCGTCGAGCACGATGACGTCGGCCAGCTTGCCAGGTTGCAACGTGCCGAGCTTGTCATCCATGCCCAGGATCTGTGCACTGGTACGCGTGGCAGCGACCAACGCCTGCGGCACCGTGTAGCCGCCAGCTACGAACTGCTGGAGCTCGGTGATGTACGACTGCGGCAGGTAACGGAACCAGTCGGTGACCAGGTCCGTGCCCACCCCCATGCGGATACCGGCCTGCTTCATCTGGCGGAACAGGGCCAGGTTCGCCGCCTTGGAGAAACTGAAGCGCCGCGACGTGGAATCGAAATAGCCGCCGTCCAGATCGAAGATATAAATATAGGGCACCAGGGTCGGCACGGAGTCGACCTTCCGGCTCGCCATCAAACGAATGGTCTCCGGCGTGCGCGGCAGCGGATGTTCCACCGAATCTACTCCCGCCTCCACCGCCCACTGGATGTATTGAGTCTCGGCGTCGACAGTCACCTTCAAACCGAGCGAATGAGCCTCGTCGATCGCGGCCCGGACTTCGTCGCGTGAGTAGTGACTGGCAAGCTTGATCAGATCCGCGCCACGCTTGAATTGTTCGCGCACCGCCTCGCGCCAATCATCCGGCCCCGAGGCTTCACGGGTTCTGCCGTTGGACGCTCCATGACAGGAAGGTCGCAGTCCCTCGGCGCCGTGCCCGCCCGTGCCTGTGATCAACTGACCGGCCGCAAAGATGCGTGGACCGGGAATACGATTCTGCGCGACCCATCGCTTCAGCACGAACGGCACCGCCCCCTGACCGCCGACATCGCGCACCGTAGTTACACCGGACTCCAGGAAATAACGAAGACGCTCAGCGCCACGTAGCGCGGCGGCGGCATCGTCGTCCGCTTCTTCGGAGGGCGTGTCGGGCTCTGAATAGCTCAGATGGGTGTGCAGATCGATGAGGCCGGGCATGACAGTCCGACCCGAGACATCGATCACTTGCGCCTGCGATGGCCACTGGGTGGAGCTCGCTGGCAACACCGCGCTGATGCGATTGCCTTCGATGACGACATTCGCATCGACAGCGGCGGCACCCGTGCCATCGAATACGCGTCCGCCCTTGAGAACCAGCCAGCCCTCAGGGCCGCGCTGACCCGGCGCAACGGGCACGTGGCGAGGATCGTCCGACACGACAGTTGTCGAATCGAGCCATTGCTTGCGATCGTACAATCGCTCCTGCGCGGCACAGACGCTGGCGCTCAACAGCGCCAGCGTCAGCAAACATCGCGAGGTCGTCACCATCGATACGACACGCTGCCGATCACCTGACGTGGCGGATTGACTTGCAATCCGAACCACATCGCCTCGGAGTACGAGCGGTAGTACTTCGTGTCGAGCAAATTGGTCGCCGCAATCTCATAGCGCCAGCGATCTCGATCGTAGAACAGGCGCAGGTCCACTTCGGTGAATCCGCCAAGATCGAAGGCCACCGGCCGCGCATAGTTGGCGGCGTCGAATGTTTCCATGCCCGACTTGCGCACCACGCCGGCACCGACGCCAACGCCACGCAAGCTGCCTTCCTGGAACTGATAGCTGGTGAACAATGACAGGCCGAAGTCCGGCGCATTCGCGGATTGGAACCCGGCGTACTGACCTTCGATGAACTCAGCTTCCAGCCAGGCGACCGAGCCGAACACTTCCCAGCCGGGCAGCACGGTGCCCTGAAACTCGACTTCCACGCCACGACTGCGTTGCGTGCCAAGCGGCAACACGAAGCCCGGATGAGCCGGATCGCGTTGCTGAATGTTGGTCCGGCGCATGTCGAATACGGCGGCGCTATAGAACATTCGACCGTTGAGCGCATCGCCCTTCACACCCACTTCGTAGGCTTTGCCTTCCTCCGGCCCGGCCAGGCCGCCGCTGAACAGCAGTCCGCCGCGAGGTTCGAACGTTTCGCCATAGCTGCCGTAGATATTCAATCGTGGCGTCAGCGCGTACGTCACGCCCCCTTGCATCGTCACTTCCGACGCTTTCAGCTCGGTCCATGCTTGATAGGGGATCGCGGCATAGTCTTGCAGCTCGGGAACGTCTCCTCTACGGAAACGATTGCGCGTCTGGTCGCGCGAGTAGCGCGCACCGATGGAAATGGTGAGATCGTCGATCGGCCTTGCCAGGATCTGCGCGGTCACGCCGGAAATCTCGCGGCGATTCTCCGAGTCAGTGAAGGAATCGTAGTCCGCCGCCGAGCGATGCACCGGAACATTCGACCAGTCGGGATGGAAAATGCTGAAGCCCGCCGGACCTGCCTGGCCGAAATCCAGGGTATCGGTATTCAGCTCGGCATAGTCCGCGCCGAAGAACAACGTGTGCCGCCGGCCGAAGGCTTCGACATCGCCGAACAAGTTCACTTCCGCCGCATACACTTCGTTCTCTTGTTCGCGGCCGTAGAGATAAGCGAACGTGTCGCCGGCTTGATCCGTGTTCCAGGTCTGGAAGGCATCCGCCTCGCCGGTGACCTTCTGGTACTGCACATTGCCGCGCAGTTGCCAGCTGTTCTCGAAGCTGTGCTCCAGCACGGTCTGCGCGAAGGTCGCCTCCTTCTCCGTATGATTCCACGGCGCTCCGCCAGAACGGTCGCGCGGGGTGCGCGGCACGACGAAATTGCTGGAAATCAGCTGATCCGGATCGCTGTCGTCGGTGCCGATGAACTGCGCGCCGAAACCAAACGAAGGCGAGTAGACGTATTTTTGGTAGATCACGCGCGCCGTAAGGGACGTATCCTCATCGATTTGATACTTCAGCGTCGGTGCGAGCGCTCTGACTCGCGAGCCATCGACGTCGAGATAGCTGTCATTGTCCTGCGCGGCACCCACCAGCCGATAGCTGAAGCGTCCCGCATCGTCGATCGGGCCGTGCACATCGGCCTGAACGCGACGATGCTCGTAGCTGCCGTACTCCAGATCGAGCTCGGCGCCGAACTCGTCGGTGGGCGCCTTGGAGATCGCGTTGAGCGTTCCGGAAATGGAGTTCTGGCCATACAGCGTCGAGGTCGCGCCCTTCACCACCTCGAAGCGCTCGAACGGCGACAGATCCATATCGATGTTGGCCGTCATGCGGAAGCCATCGACCTTGATGGCATTGATACCCTGCTGCAGGAAACCGCGATAGTAGTTGCGGGGAAATCCGTCGCGCGCGTGCGAGACACCGCCGGACGCGTCGACTTTGTAGATGTCCTCGAAACTGGTGATGCTGGCAAAGTCGAGCAGGTCCTGCGTGATCACCTTGACGCTCTGGGGCGTGTCCTTGAGCGACAGCGGCATCTTCAGCGCACTCTCCGCGTCCGCAAATTTGAATTGCGTGGCGCGGACCACCACCTCCTCCAGCTCGGATTTTTCGCCGTCGGCGGCAGCGTTTGCCAGACCGGCGCCAACATACAACGACATGCCAACCGCACCGAGTGCGGAATGTTTCTTGATCATGGAGCTCCCCTTACATTTTTTATCGACTGACCCTCGACGAGCGGCGCCTGCTCCTTCAGGTGTTGCATCAGGCTCAGCAGCGTGCGATCGCGCCGCTGCTGATGCCGCAAGATGTCGTCGCTCTTCATGGTCTGGATCAGGTACTCGTGGATGCGCTCGATCAACGCGTGATCCCAGCGATAGTCGGCGCGAATGTCCGCCATCAGACGGCGGGCCCCGGCTTCGTCCGTCAACATGTATTCGTTATAGCCGCGCGTCGCATTCAAATGGCTGGTCTCGAACGGGCCCAGAAACGCCCAGCGCAATCCCAGCCCGTGCTTGATCGCGGCATCGATATCTTTCGGCTCGCAGTAGCCTTCGCCGACCAGATGCAGTGCCTCGCCGATGAGCGCGTACTGCAGCCGGTTGATGACATAGCCGTTGATCTCGCGTTTCAGATCGATCGGCACCATCCCCAGCGACATCACCAGTTTGCGGCACGCAGCGACGGCCCAGCTTTGCGTCCAGGGCGTCGGACAGATCTCGACGGCGCGCAGGATGTGCGGAGGATTCACCGGATGAACCAGCAAGCACCGGCTGGCTCCTGGCAGGCCCTCGGTGAATTTCGATACCGGCAGCTCGCCGGAGGAGCTGCCGATAGTGATCGAGGGCGCGGTGAGCGCGTCGAGCTCGACGAAGACCTGGCGCTTCACGGCCGGATCGTCAGAGACGCTCTCTTGCACGTGCTGTACGCCATCGAGCGCGTCGGCGAGCGATGCGGCGCCTCGAATGCGTTCCCGGAGGAGTTCTTTCCGTGCCAACAGGCCAGCGGCCACGAAGTCATCGGCGGCCGCATCGATGAAGGTCCAGGCGCGGGTCATGGCCGCCTCGGAAACGTCGAAGAGCTGTACGTCCGCCCCTCCCATCGCGTAGGCGATGGCCCAGCTGCGTCCGATATTGCCAGCGCCAACGCAGGCGACCCGCGGCGATTTGAATTCTGTTGTCTGAGCCATTGCCCCGAAGCATCCCCGATGGCAACTGCGTGACAGTCGCCGGTCAGGTCATCTTGCGACAATCCTGGCCCAGCAACAGGCCCAGCATGGGCGATGCCCAGAGATCCAGAGCACGCGCGCGATTACTCGCCTTGCAACACGCGCAGCTTGCGCTCGTTGACGTCCAGAGAATTCCGATAGCTCGCGGCCACGCGCCAGAACAGAGCACCGGCCAACGTCCACAACAGCATCAAAACCCATTGCAGCAGGCCGCCGCCGGCCAGTGCTGTGACAATACCGGCAGCGATGAGCCCGATCGAGAGCGCAACGGCGAACCAGGGCAACAACGTGCCGTCGCTCACTCGATACGGCCGGGCGTCGTTGGGCCGCAAGCGTCGCAGCTTGATCAATCCGGTGCACACCAAGGCGAACACCACGAGCAACGGCACCGCCGCCATGTCGACGATCGGTCCCAGAGCATTGCGACCGAGCAATCCCATCGACACCGCCAATGCGGAGATGAAGAGTGTCGCTCGCAAGGGCACCGGTGGTTCTCCGGTGCGAGGGACACGCTCGAGCGCGAAGAACGGCAGCGTCACTCCGGCCCGCGCCATTCCCTGCAAGACGCGGGCACCGGACATCAGGTTCGAGTTCCATCCGGTCAGAATGCCGCTGATGCCGGCGAGGATGGCGAGATAGGCGAGCCAGGGCTGCCCCAGTCCGTCCTTGAACGCTGAGAAAATCGGCAGCGTCGCGGTCTGCAACGCCGGGCGCTCCATCGAGACCGATGCGGCGAGAATCGCGCCTCCATAAAAGATGAAAGCGCCGGCGGTGGCGAGTCCGACGATCGCTCCCAGCGACTGCAGCCGGACGTCCGGGCGCCGGTCGCGAACCGCCTGTGGCAACACATCGAAGCCTGCGAAAAAGAACGGCGTCATGACCGCGACCGACACCACGCCGAGCCACGCCGGCGTCGCTGTCTCGACGGCAAACAAAGGTTTGAGATGTTCGCTCCGTCCCAACAGCAGCGCGCAGCCGAACAAGGTGATGCCGATGACGATCTTCATGACGACCAGCGCGTCCTGAAAAATCGCGCGCGGCCCGACGCCCCGCAGATTCACTATCGTGATCGTCACCACGCCGCCCAGACCGAGCAACACATCGCCCAGCCTCACCTGACCCGCGAACGCTTCGTAGATCACCGGCCCGCCCAAGGAGGGCAGCACTGTTTCCAGCAGCCACGCGATGGTTACGAAGTACCAGCCGCAGGTCGCGGCATACATCAGCACCAGAAACCATCCAGCCGCCGCCGCGGCCCGCTCGCCGAACGCTTCGAAGACATAGGCCATCGAGCCATTGGCGTCGGGAAACATCGCCATCATCTCGGCGAAGCACAGACCGATCAGCCACATGATCAGCGCGCCCACGCCGAACGCGAGCAACGCCCCGACCGGTCCGGCCTCATTGATCCACAGGCCCGTGGCCACGATCCAGGCCACGCCGATGATCGTACCGAACAACACCGTGAACAGCTGAAACGGTCCCAGTCCGGAGCTGCGCTTCACTGCCAGGCCGCCTCGCACACTCGCATCCAGTTGCGTCCGAGAATGTCCTCAATCTCGTCTTCGGTAAAGCCGCCGGCCAACAGACCGGCGACAATCTCGGGCAGTTGCTCAGGCAACACATAGGAGAAGCCCGGCCAGTGCGGATCGGCGGCCACCGGCCATTCATCCGGACGCGAACGAATCCACGCCGAGATCGCCGCGCCGTCGAAGACCACATCCAACCCGAGCCCCACGTGCTTCGGCCCGACCAGCTGACAAACATGCTCGACATGACGCACCACTGCCGCCGCCAGATTGTGGTCGCTGCCCAGATAGCCGCTGCAGCCGGAGATCCCAACCAGGCCGCCCGTTGCCGCGACGGCGCGGATCTGTTCGTCGCTGATGTTTCGAAAGCTTGGCGCCAGGCTCGCGGCGTTCGAATGACTGAACACCATGGGCCGCTGTGCCATCGCCAACGCATCGAGCGACGTGCGCGGGCCGCAATGACTCAGGTCGACCAGCACGCCCACTCGTTGCATCTCTGCGACGACTCGCGCGCCAAATCGCGTCAGCCCGCCGTCGTTCGCGTCCGCACAGCCGCCGCCTGCGCTGTTGGCGGAGTTGAATGCAAGCAGGTTGTGACGGATGCCCAGATCTCTGAAGGCTTCGATCAGATCGAGATTGCGCTCCAGGCAGCGCGTGCCCTCGAAATGTAGAGCGATCGCAAGCTTGCCCGCGCGGCGCGCGGCCTCGACATCGCCGATCCGATGCACGATCTGCACCTCCGGCAGCGCTGCCAGACGCCGTCGCGCGTCGGCCACGATGGCCAGGGCTTGCGCACTGTTGTGACCATCGCCGGCGAGCGTCACCGACAACAAGTTCACACCGGCGTCCTTGAAACGCCGCAGCTTGCTGTAGTCATTGCCTACGGTGTCGGCGGGATCGAAATCCAACGGCCACACCATGTCGCAGATCAACGCGTCGCGACAGAGCCGCGCGGCACGGTCAGCAAAGACATTCATGCTCCCCCCTCCAGCCTCACTTTGGACTCTCTAGACTAGAGGGGGACGGCGGCGCTCGGATAGACCCAAACATCGCTGGCGCCGCGGACCCAGCGCGGGACGTTGCTCAGCTCGCGCTTAAGCGGTCCAGCGAAACCTTCGACAACGCGACGCGAATCCGTTCGGGGAGCTGCCCTCGTCCAGCCCCGAGCAAGGATTGTTGCAACTCATGCTCACGCATTCTTTGCATCGAGACTTTCTCCAGCACGGCAGTCATCGCGGCACGAGGAATCACGACGAGCCCGTCGTCATCCCCGACGATGACGTCGCCCCAATCGATGACAGCTTCATGCAACCGCAGTTGCAGGCCGATACCGCCGGGCGTCGGGTCCGCGGGCGACGCCGGATGAGTACCGCATGCGAACACCGGCAGATCCAGACGGGCGATTTCATCCCGGTCTCGGAGCAGCCCATCGGTGATGATGGCTGCGATGCCTTTGGCGAGTGCGATCTGTACAAACACCGCGCCGAACTCAGCCCGGTCGCGACGACCGTTAGAGGAGATGACGAGCACCTGCCCCGGCTGCGCAAGTTCCAATGCTTTCCACTGCGCCAGACTTCCCGCTCGGATAGTGAGTGCTTCGCCAACGAAACGAGAGCGCTTGCTCATGCACGCCATGGGCGCACCAATTGCCATGGGTGCCCGATCGCAATCCGCGATCAGTGCCGTTGGGACCTCGGCGAGATCCAATGGCGCTTGCGTCAACCTGATCTCGGGCCGGTCCGCCATGACGATCGATCGTTCCATTGTTTCCTCCTACGCCGCGGCATCGCGAGCAAACGCGACACATGCATGCGCCGGCAGCTCAAGCGTCACGGCCCCTTTCTCGAATCGTTCGGACACTTCCGCGCGCACGATGCCGCCCGACGTTTCCACCAGATACAGATAACGAGCCCCGAGAAAGTCGCGCTGGAGAATCTTGCCCGGAATGTAGTTACCGCCGCCGGACCCGTTGGGCTGCCCCTGATGCAGGATGACATTCTCCGGGCGGACTGCGATCGCGGCGGCGCTGCCCTTGTTCGGCTTGAGAATCTTCTCCACCGCCAGCAGATGCTGCCCGAAGCGGATCTTCGCGCGACGCGCTTCCGCCTCCTGCACTATTCCATCCAACAGATTGCTGTGCCCGACGAAATCCGCGATGAACGGCGACTGCGGCTGCTCATAGAGCTCGACCGGCGACGCCAGTTGTTCGATGCGCCCACCCTGCATGACCGCGATCCGATCGCTCAACACCAGCGCTTCGGTTTGATCGTGCGTCACGTAGATCGTCGTGATGCGCAACTTCTCCTGCAGCTCCTTGAGCCAGCCTCGGGCTCGCAAGCGGAGTTTCGCGTCCAGATTCGACAACGGCTCATCCAACAGCATTAGGCGCGGTCCATACACGACGGCTCGGGCCAGCGCCACGCGCTGTTGCTGGCCGCCGGAGAGCTCATGCGGATATCGATCGATGTACGGTTCCATCTCGACCAGGCCCAGCGCCCAGCGGATTTTTTCTTCCCGCTCGGCGGCCGCGATACCCCGCATGCGCAGAGGAAATGCGACGTTGTCCCGCACCTTCATGTGCGGCCACAACGCGTACGACTGGAAGACCATGCCGACCTGCCGCCGCTCCGGCGGCAGGTTGCAGCGCTGAGCCGCATCGAAGATCGGCTCGCCATCGATCAGGATCCGTCCGGACGTTGGCGCATCCAGGCCGGCAATCGCCGACAGCATCGTCGTCTTGCCACAACCGCTCGGCCCGAGCAGCGTCAGGAACTCGCCATCCTGGACTTCGAAAGAAACATCGTTGACCGCAGTCTGCGCGCCGAAGCGTCGCGTCAGATGCTCGACAGTGAGCTTGCTCATACCTGGACACCCATCAAACGTCTGACCATCACGACCACCACGGCGGTTGCAGTCACTTGCACGACGGCGAGCGCGGCGACCGGCCCGAAGTTGCCGTTGGTCCACAATTGCAGCATCACCGTTCCCATGATTTCGCTCCCCGGCCCGAACAGGAATACGGCCGAGGCGTACTCCTTGAGCATCGACACGAACGCCAGCATGTAAGCGGCTAGCAATGCGGGACGCGCGATCGGCGTGATCACACGCAGGCTTGCCGTGGACCAGTCCGCTCCACAGGTACGGGCGCTGAGATCGAGCTCCCGGCTGATCTGCGTCAGCGACGGCGCGATGGCACCGAACGCAGTCGGCAGATCGCGCATGCTGAACGCAAGCACCATCGCGAACAGCGTGCCGTGAATCAGAGTGAACCCCGGCACGGTGAGCCCGATCCACAGAAATCCGATGCCCACGACGATGCCGGGAACCGCGCGCGGATACAGAGTGATCGTCTCCAATGTTTTGGCGAACGGAAACGTGGAGCGCTTCACGATCAACACCACGACCATGACCAGCCCCGTCACGAACGCTGCGCCGAACAGCGCCACGACGAAGCTATTGGTGATCGCACGCAAGTACGACGGCTGCTCGATGAGCGAACGGAAATGATCGAGCGTGAGCAGATCCCAAGGCGGTACCAGCGGTGTGAGGAACTTCACGAACGAGCGGAACACCAGCCCCACCAGCGGCAACACGATCACGATGGACACGTAAGCGGCCACCAGAGCGAACGCGACCCAGCGCCACCGACCAAGGTCGATGACATGCGGACGGGTTGCTTTGCCTTTCACTGTCGTGAATCGACTCGTGTTGCCGAGGATGCGCGAGTGCAGGCTGACCAGTACCGTCATCAGCACCAACAACAGCACCGAGGCGGCGGCCAGCAATCCATAGTCGGGCTCGGTGCGACCGATACCCTCGCGGAATAGAAACGTCGTAAACACTTCGATACGCTCGGCCGTGCCGAAGATCAGCGGGATCGACAGCACTTCGATACTGCCGACGAAACACAACAGCAGGCTATAGAGAATCGCGGGACGCATGAGCGGCAGCGTCACCAGGCGGAGCGCTCGTAGCGGCGCCGCGCCAGTGGACCGCGCCGCGTCTTCGAGCGAAGCGTCCATCAGATGCAGCGTCGCCGAACAGTACAGGAACACGACGGGCACCAGAGAGAACCCCGCCAGCATCCCGATCGCCGGCAGCGAATAAAGATTCCAGGGAACACCGCCTAGATACGTCGCGGAAGCCAGTGAGATGTAACCCGACGGCCCATACAACATGTACCAGCCGAACGCCATCACCAGCGAAGAAACATACAGAGGCACCTGCAGAATCTCGCTGAGCGTGCGACGGAACGGAATGTTGGTTCGAATCAGCGCGATGGCCAGCGCGGCGCCGAGCACGGTGGCCGTGAGCGATCCCGTGATCGCCAACGCCATCGAATTACGCAGCGCCTCCCAGAAGCGTTCGTTGGTCAACAGTCGCACATAGTGATCCAGCGTGAAGGACCACTCCGGCTCATACAACGGCGTGCTTCGTACCGATTGCAGCAACGCCACTGCAATCGGTGCGAACACCAGCAGCGTCGTGAAGGCCGCCACCGACCACTGCACCCAGTGATCCCGCGTCCAACGGACGCGGGAGCGGATTATCGAGAGTTCAGTTGCAGCCATGGCGCATCAACGCTTCAAACCGTACGCCGCTTTCCACTGCGCGAGAAATTGATCCTGTTCTTGCAGCATCGCGCGGTCGTAACCCACCATGAACAGGTTCGACTCACCGACGGTATCGCGAATCGCGTCGAGCGTCAGGAACGGCACCGCGCTCTTGGCGACATCCGGACGATAAGGCGTGAGACCGCCCTTACCCACGGCGATCTGCCCCTCGCGCGACAGCGCGAAGTCGATGAACAACTGCGCCGCCGCCTTGTGAGATGCAGCCCGCGTGATCGCCATGCCTCGAACCATGATCGGCGTGCCGTCGCGTAACAACGTCCAGTCCAGCACCTGATCGCGACCTTCTTCTTTCATGCGACGAAGAAAGGTGACGCTCGAGCCGAAGTACGCGCCCACGTACTCACCTGCAGTGATCTTTTCGACCATCGTGGCACCGCCGCCTTCCGGTCGGGTCTGCGGCCCCAATGCCTTCAGCGCGTCCCATCCCTTCTGCCCGCGCTTGTGCACGTACGTCCAATGCAATGCATAGGCGAACGGATGTGACGTCGCGTCGTAGGTGGTCAATCGCTTGGTGTACAGCGCGGGTTGCTTGCGAATCTGCGCGGCGAGGCCGTCGAGTGTGTCGGGTCGTTGATCCTTCGACTTCAACAGCAGCTTGTTATAGATCAGCACCACCGGATCGGCCGAGATCGTGTAGAGCCCTTTGACCGGCTTGCTCCACTCGGGCAGCACCGCCGCGTCTGGCGTCGCGTAAGGCTCGACCTGGTCGCGATCGATGAAACGCATCCAGGTGTCCGGCGCGGCGACAGCGATGATGTCCGCGGTACGACGCTTGACGGAGGACTCGGAGTAGTAGCGCTCGAACGCCTCGGCGGGACCCAGGTCCAGCGCCTCGACCTTGAGCCACGGATACTTCGCATGGAACGCATCGATCACCGGGCCCCAGTTATACGCCGCGATGTTGGAATAGATCAGCACATCGCGCTCGGTCTTCGAACGAGCGATAGCATCGGCATCCGCCGCCGACGCTGCCAGGGGCGCCAACGCAGCCAGCCCCGCCACACAAGCAAACATCGCGGATCGAAATGAACTCAGGGACATCTTCATGGGACCTCTTACGCTCGTCATGGGCTAGAACTCGACTTCGTACTTGATCGTGGCCGTCGCGCCAGTCGCTTTGTTATAGGTGTCGTTGCGGTTGTAGCCCTCTGAATAGTTGGTGTAGTAGTCGTTGTTGAAAAGATTGTTGATGCCGAGGCTGAGGCGGCCCTGCGACAGCTGGTACGTCGACAGCAGATCGAACAGCGAGCCCGACGTCACGCGCCCCTCATGGAAACGTTCGCGGCCGACGCTGGCTGGGAATTCATTGCGGCCGTCCCACCACGCGCCCTGCAGGCGCACGAACCAGTTCTCGGTCAGGTCGTGCTCGACATAGGCCGTCACCTTGGTCGGCGGCACCCGGCGATTCTGCAGCGGCGTCTCGAACGATCCGTCGTTGTTATTGTCGGCCTCGCCTTCCATCCAGGCGGCGTTGCCACCGACTCTCCAGGCCGCGGTGATCGACCAGTCAGCTGACAGCTCGACGCCTTTGACGCGATCGGGCGCACGCACCACGCTCGCGTCGGCCGGGCTCAACGGGTTGAGCACATAGCTCACGCCGTTGGTCGACTCAACGAAGAAGAACGCCAGCTCCGCCTTGAGGCTGTGATTGCCGAAGCGCACGCCGGTCTCGTAGCTATCGATGATGTTCGGCCGCGGCTTGGTCGAAGAATTACGCAGATCGATGTCGGCCGGCGTGTCGCGCCAGAGGAAACTGAACTGCTGGACTTCGAACCCCTGCGAGTAGCCGAGGAACAGATCCCACTCATCGGTCAGCTCGAAAGAAGTGCCGAGGTTGATGGGCGTCGCGTCGTAATCAAGCGTCGCGCCAGTGACATTGCGCAGAGTAAACAGCGATGTGAAGTTGCCGATTTCCAAGCTCGCGCGCTCGTGACGCACACCCGCCGTCACCGACCAGCGCGGGGTAAGGTGAGCAAAGGCCTGGACGAAACCCGCGTAGCTATCCAGTTTCTGCGGCAGGCCGAAAGCGCGCCCGTCGGTCAGCGGCGCTTCGGTGTCATCGTGGAGATAATCCAGCCCGTACAGCAGCTCGCCCTGCTCGAAGCCGAGCCCGGCGAACTCGCGATTGAAGTCGAGCCGTACGCCGTACTTCTTGGTCACGTTCATCGACTGGCCGTCGGGCTGCGAGGTGCGCGGGAAGCGATTGCGCACGAACTGAAACACGCTTTCCGTATCGAGATAATAGAGCTGCGCCTTGAAGTCGCTGCTCCAGAACAGATCCGGCTGCAGGTAGGCCAGGTTGGCGATCAGACTCTCATTACGCCGCGGCTCTTCACCGGGCTGCAGCCCGGCACGCACGGCGGTGGTCGGCGTGCCGTTGAGAATATTGCCGGGCACGAGCTGGTACTGCGCGCTCTGCTCCTGACGATGCATGTTGATGCTCGCTTCGATGCGACCGTTGCCGATGAACGTCCCGACCTTGCCGAAGAAGCTGCGGAACTCGGAGTCCGAGGTGCCTTCGGGCTGCGGCGGAATGCGATCGCCATTGGCGTCGAAGAACGAATTGGTCTCGGCGTAATGCGCCTCGGCCAGATAGTCCCAGTTATCCGTGCCGCCCGAAATACCCATGCGCGCCGACGGCTGGCTGCTATCGCCGAAGTGCGTGAGCGAAGCGCCCATGCCCGCTTCCAGGAACACTTTGGTGTCCCCGGCCTTGCCGCGCTTGGTGATGTAATTGATGAAGCCGGCGCCGGCGCTGTTGCCGTAAAGCGCGGATGAGCCACGAACGACTTCGATGCGTTCGATGGTCCACGGATCGATCTCGCTCATCTCGCGCGAGACATCGTTCAACGTCGAAGTCATCGGCACGCCGTCGACCAGCATCACCGGCTTGCGTCCACGCAGCGATGTATATGTATTGATGGTCGCCTGGTTGCTCAACGACAGGCCCGGAACCAGCTGCGCCAGGACCGCCTGCAGATCCTGAGTCACGCCCAGCTGCTTGGTCAGCGCTTCCTCGTTGATGATGTTCACCGAGATCGGCATCGAGGTGATCTCGGTCGGCAGTCGCGACCCCATCACCGTGATTTGCTCGACCTCAGGCGCGGCGGCGTCCTGCGCCCCCGCCTGAGCGGACACTGCCGCCAGCAGGACAACCGTGCCCCACTGTTTATTCCGCAGCCCGAGTACACCCGATCGAATACCCATCGTAGGTCTCCCCAACTTATTTCTATTGGCCAGCGAATCTCAGTAGCCAAAAGAGTAGCCAATTATTGCTAATGTCGCAAGACTCACCTACGCTTCGGTTCCAGCAACAACAAATTTCGCGGATCGAGGAGATTGCCCGTGGCTGTAGATCATCAGACGCACTTTGGATTGGGAGCGACGCCGAGCTTCGCTTGCCAGGCGGATCCGCGCTTTTCCTACTGGCTGCACGTGCCGGCCTGCTATCCGGATGCGTTGCCCGCCCATCGCTCGATGCTGGTGGCTTTGCATGGCACCGAACGAAACGCGCCGCTGTTGCGCGGCTTGTTCGAAGAGTTTTCCGAGCGCTACGGCGTGCTGGTCCTGGCGCCGCACTTTCCGGCGGGCATCGGTAGTCCGCGCGATGTGGATGCCTATAAATATGTTCGGGCGCTGGGCGTGAATTACGATGAAGTGCTGCTGCACATGGTCGATGAAGTCGCGTCCCGCTATGGCTGCGATCGCAGTCGATTCCTGATGTTCGGTTTCTCGGGCGGCGCCCACTTCGCACATCGTTTCTGGTACCTCTATCCTGAGCGGCTGCGCGCTTTGACCGTAGCGGCACCGGGCTCAGTAACGCTGCCGACGGACACGGCCAACTGGTGGGTCGGCGTCAAAGACACCCAAGAGCGCTTCGGCAGAGCGATCAATTTTCCGGCCATGAATACAGTGTCCACGCTGCTGGTGGTCGGCAGCGACGATGTCTCGACGGAAGTGATCACTCATGACCGCGCCAGCCCCTACTATATGGAAGGCGCCAATGCCGCTGGCCGCACCAGAGTGGATCGCCTGCGGACTCTGCATAGCGCACTTCGCGCGCAAAACATCGAAAGCACGCTACGGGAATTGCCCGGCGTTACGCATACATACGCTCCTCTGGTCACGGCGGCCACTGAGTTTTTCGCCAACACCGTCGCCGAGCTGCAGCCGCTCGGTCAGCGTTGATCCGGCAACGGCCCGCGCGCGATGACCTATTCGAGCAACATTCATTCCATACACTATCGATTCGAAAACCTGCGTGATCTGCTGGGCAAGGCCGGCGCGGCGCGCTCAGGGGATAGTCTCGCGGGCGTCGCTGCCAATTCCGCCGAAGAGCGCGTCGCTGCACAGCTGGCGCTGGCGGACGTGCCGCTGCAATCGTTCCTCAACGAGGCGGTGATTCCCTACGAACAGGATGAAGTCACCCGACTGATCCACGACAGCCACGACCGGGCGGCTTTCGCCCCACTCTCCAGCTTCACCGTGGGAGAGTTTCGTAACTGGCTACTCTCGGAACGCACCGACGATGCGGCGCTCGCCGCGGTATCGCTCGGAATTACGCCCGAAATGGCCGCCGCTGTGTGCAAGCTCATGCGCAATCAAGACTTGATCGCGGTGGCCCGCAAGCGGCGCGTGATCACCCGCTTTCGAAACACCCTGGGCCTGCAGGGCCGCCTGTCGGTCCGGCTGCAACCGAATCATCCGACCGACGATCCTCACGGGATTCTGGCCAGCACGATCGACGGCCTGATGTACGGCGCCGGCGATGCCGTCATCGGTGTCAATCCCGCCTCGGACGATCCGCTGAAACTGCGCCCGGTCTGGGATCTGCTCGCCGCCCTGGTCGAGCGGCTGGAGATGCCGACGCAAACCTGCGTGCTGACCCACGCGACACGACAGATCGAAGCGATCGAGCAAGGCGCGCCGATCGACCTCCTCTTCCAGTCGATCGGCGGCACCGAGGCGCTCAATCGCAGCTTCGGCATTTCATTAGCACTACTTCGTGAAGCGCAGCACGCAGCCCTGTCCTTGAAGCGCGGCACCGTCGGTAACAACGTGATGTACTTCGAGACCGGCCAAGGCAGCGCGCTGTCGGCGAACGCCCATCATGGCGTAGACCAGCTCACTTGTGAGGTTCGTGCTTATGCCGTGGCACGCGCATTCGATCCACTGCTGGTGAACACCGTGGTCGGCTTCATCGGGCCGGAGTATTTGTTCGACGGCAAGCAGATCACGCGCGCGGGGCTGGAAGATCATTTCTGCGGCAAGCTGCTCGGCCTGCCGATGGGTGTAGATATTTGCTACACCAATCACGCCCAGGCCGATCAGAACGACGTCGACGATCTGTTGTTGCTGCTCGGCGCGGCCGGCGTCAACTACGTCATGGGTGTCCCCGGCTCCGATGACATCCTGCTCGGCTATCAGAGCACGTCCTATCACGATGCACTGTACGTTCGAGAAACACTGGGGCTGCGTCGCGCCCCTGAGTTCGAAGATTGGCTGCAACGAATGGGATTGACTGACGATGAAGGTCAACTGACCAGCAGCACCGAGCTCGCAATACCTGCGCTGACACGAGCGGCGGCACTACCGACTTGAGTGACAGCGCCATCGTGAATTCGAACAAACAGCCGGCAAGCACCATCGCCGAGGAAATCGTCGATCGCTGGAGCTGGCTGCGCACCTACACCGCGGCGCGCATCGCATTGGGCCGAGTTGGAAACGGACTCCCGACCGCGCATGTCCTGAGTTTCGCACTGGCTCATTCCCAAGCACGGGACGCGATATTCAACGAACTGAATGTCACCTCGCTGCAAGCTGAGCTGGAGCAGGCCGGCCTGACGACACTCGCCGTGCGGAGTCGCGCAAACGATCGTCGCAGCTATCTATTGCGCCCCGATCTGGGCCGGCGCCTCGATGTCGACAGCGTCAGTCTGCTCTCGACCGCTCGCGCACCTCGCTGTGACATCGTGTTCGTCTTGAGCGACGGCTTGTCGGCGGCAGCAGTCCAGCGCCACACGCTACCCGTGCTTCGCGAATTGAATCCGCTGCTCGGCGACTTCGCGATCGGACCGGTCGTGATCGCCACACAGGCGCGGGTGGCATTGGCCGATGAGGTTGGCGACCTGCTGGGCGCGCGTATCGCGGTGAGCCTGATTGGCGAGCGGCCTGGTCTGTCTTCGCCTGACAGCCTCGGTATCTATGTCACTTACCGCCCGCGGGTCGGGAACTCCGATGAAGCGCGCAACTGCATTTCAAACATTCGCCCGGCCGCGCTGAGCTACACGAGCGCCGCACGCGAGCTTGAGCGACTGCTGCGTGTTGTGCGCCTCAACGAACGTTCGGGAGTGGGATTGCCGTTGAGCGAACCGACGCTGCCAGCGGCCCTAAGCAGTGGCGGCCGCGACGGCAGCCCTGACACCGCTCCGTAAGAAACCGACATCGCTGCCTACAGTCACGAAGCTGCAGCCTGCCGCCTTGAGCTCGCTCATACCGACGCCGGGCCAGGTGGTGGACCCGAGCCATTTACCTGACGATCGCACTTTCGGCCCCAATGCATGGAGCGCGGCGCGCAGGCGCGGATCGTCGAAGTTGCCGATGCATCCCATATCGGCCGTGAGATCGAGCGGGCCGAGAAACAACATGTCGATGCCATCGACCGCGGCAATCTCATCCGCGGCGAGCAATCCGGCCTCGCCTTCGATCATCGCGACTATCAGCAACTCATTGCGATAACGATTGAAATACTCCGCCGACGCTTCGCCCCAGCGCGCGGCTCGTGAAACCGTGTAGTGCGCGCCGCGCATGCCGAAGGGTGGATATCGACAAGCTTCAACGAGCGCACGCGCTTGCGCCGCGCTGTCCACTTTCGGCGCCAGGATGCCTTCGGCCCCCGCGTCGAGCGCGAGCTTGATGAAATGAGGTTGGATGTCGGGAATGCGCACGAGCACGGTGCTGTCGCTTGCCGCCGCAATCGCCCGCATCTGCGCGATGGTCGATTCGATCCCGCTGGGCGAATGTTCCTGATCGATGATCAACGCATCGAAGCGCTCGAGCGCGAGAATTTCCGCGACCGAAGGCTCGCCCGAAAACAACCAGGCCCCCAGACAATCGCGCTTGGCCGCGAGCGCACGTTTCAGCCGGTTCTCACGAAACATCGACAGAGTCCTAGGAGCGCTCTCCGGCGGGAAGGTAGTCGCGCCAACGATTCAGGTGACGATAAACCGAATGCGCCAGCGCCTCGCCGTCACGACGCCTCAGCATGTCCAGCATTTCCAAATGATCGGCACTGCTGCTGCGAATGCCGGCCATCGTGTCCCAGGAGCCGGTGGCAATGGCCGCGCCCCGTTCACGCAAATCTCTGATCTGATCGGCGAGCAGATCGTTGCCGCTGGCCCGATACAACTTGTCGTGCAGCTGCAAGTTCAGCTGGCGCAGTTGCTCGCGGCTGCCGTGCTCGACGGCATGTTCGAATCGATGAACCAGCTCGGCGAAAGCTTCAACGTCGCTATCGGAAATCCGCGTCACCGCCAGACGTGCGGCCGCTGTCTCGAGGATGCTGCGCGTTTCGTAAAGTTGCTCGCGCTGACGGGTGGTCGGATTGGCGACCCGATAGCCGCGATTCGGAATGTGATCCAACAGATGACGGGCGGCCAGCTCCGACAGCGCGATCCGCACTTCGAAGCGATTCGCGTTGTAGAGCGTCTCCAGGTCCGCCTGCTTGAGCCATTCCCCCGGGCGAAACCGCCCGCGCAGCAGGTCCTCGCGCAGGATTTCGCCAAAGGCCTTTTCAGCCGATTCCAGTTCCAGGCTTGTCATGGGAGCAAATAGTAGCCAATATTGTCTTTAATTGATAGCCAGTCGGGGTTCGAGCCATGTCAGATGCCCACCATAACAGCGAATCCTCCTTCGGCTGCGCCTGCGTGCAAATGACCAGCGGCCCCGATCCGGCCCGCAATCTGGCCGAGGCGCTCGAGCTGGGCCAATCCGCCACCGCGGCCCGGGCCGACTTTCTGACCTACCCGGAAGCAGTCGACCTGCTGGACCCCGATGCCGAGCGCGTCAAAGCGTATGCCCGCCCTCTCGAGCAACACGAGTTCGTGCTTGGCATGCGTCAGCTCGCCGCGCGACAGAAACAATGGATCCTCATTGGCTCGGTCACCGCGCGTTCGGCCAGTGGCGAGATCGTCAATCGCAGCGTGCTGATCGGGCCGACCGGCGCGGTGCTGGCCACTTACGACAAGATTCATCTGTTCGATGCTCCCGCCAATCGTGACAACCCGGTTCCGGAATCGGTGCTCTATCGCGCCGGGGGAACAGCACGCGTCTTCTCTCTGCCGTGGACCACGATCGGATTGTCGATCTGTTACGACCTGCGCTTTCCCCTGCTGTTCAGAGCGCTGACCCATCACGGCGCCAAAGTGCTGTGCGTTCCCGCCGCGTTTCTACAGAGCACCGGCGAAGCGCATTGGCACACGCTCTTGCGCGCCCGCGCGATCGAGAATGGCTGCTACGTCATCGCTCCCGCCCAATGCGGAGTGCCGCACGCAGGCCGAAAGAATTACGGACATTCGCTCATCGTGGATCCGTGGGGCCGAGTGCTCGCGGACGCTGGCGATCAGCCGGGCGTCGTCAGTGCCGCCATCGATCTTGCGGTGTTGGACACGGCACGGACGGCCCTGCCCTGCCTGGTCCACGAAAGAACATTCTCGATGCACACGCCGAACACTGCCGAGGCCGCTCTCAATGCGCACGCCTGACGAAACTTCGTTTGTTAGTTTGCGCAGCGGCCATCGCATCTGTGTGGATCGTTATGGCCCGCCGATCTCGGCGACGTCCGAAGTGGTGCTGCTCGTCAACGGCGGCCCCGGCCTGCCTTGTGACTATCTTCGCGACGCGCATGTGAGTCTGGTCGATCACGGCTTCACTGTGATCGCATACGACCAGCTCGGCTGCGGCCGATCGGATCGGCCGACGGACGCCTCGCTGTGGACCCTGGATCGATATGTCGATGAGCTCGCGCAACTGTGCGCCATGCTCGAGCTGCCGCGCGTGCAGTTGCTAGGCCACTCGTGGGGCACGTGGCTCGGCACCGAGTTCTGTCTGCGTCATCCGCAGCGGGTCAAAAGTTATATCGCTGCGGACGGCGCTTGTGACATTCCGCATCTCGTGCAGGAGTTGCAGCGCTTGCGCTCGGCCTTGGGATCCGAAACCGCGACCATGATGATTCGACGCGAGGCCGAAGGCACGATCGATCATCCGGAGTATCAAGCCGCCATCACGTTGCTCAACTATCGCCACGTCTGCCGGCTCGAGCACTGGCCCGAGTCCTTGCAGCGCTCACTGGCGAATTGGAACATGGGCCCCTACGTCACCATGCAAGGCCCGAACGAGTTCACGTACACCGGGAACATGAAAGACTGGAACCGCCTCCCCGCGATGCATGCCATCGACGTTCCCTGTCTGGTGATCGCCGGTCAGTACGACGAGCTCACACCGGCTTGCGCACGGAAGATCCATGACGCGCTCCCGAACTCGCGGCTGGCGATCTTTCACCACAGCTCTCACATGCCGTTCTACGAAGAGCCGACCGCCTACTTCGACGTGCTGATCCCGTTTCTCAACGGCCAATGTGCTAAGGCTGTCCACCCGCCGTCGGCGCGTTGATCAAAGCGGCCAGCGTCTCAACCGCATCTCGAATCGCCGCGAGCGGCAACGATGAGAAGCCGAACACCAGGCCGGCGCTGTCGCGGCCGTCGCGATAGAAATTCTTCAGCGGCACCAGGATGATTCCGGCCCTGGCCGCCTTCGCCACCAAGGCATCCAGAGATATCCGGCTCAACAAGCGTGGGGTCATGAAGCCCAGCAGATGCAGACCCGTCACGTCGGGTTGGATCTCGATCAGGCCGGTGAGGTGTTCGCGCATCGCTGCCAGCAGCGTCGACTGCCGCTCGCGGTACACCTGGCGCATGCGCCTCAAGTGCGTCGCGAAGTGCCCGCGGCCGATGAAGCTGGCCATCACCGGTTGTTCGAGGATCGAGGGATGGTTGTCGATGGCGTCACGCGCGCTGCTGAAATCGTTCACCAGGCCCGGATGCATCACCATGTAGCCCATCCGCAGCGATGGAAAAATCGATTTCGAGAAGGTGCCGATGTAGATCACGCGGCCATCGCGGTCCAGACTCTTGAGCGTCGCCAACGGCGTGCCGGTGTAACGAAACTCGCCGTCGTAATCGTCTTCCAGCACCCACGCGTTCGCGGCGGCCGCCCAGTCGAGCAATTCCCGACGTCGTTGCAGGCTCATGGTCATGCCGAGCGGATGCTGATGCGCGGGTGTCACGATTGCCATGCGAGCCTGCGGAGCGCGACGGATGCCTTCGCTGACGATCATGCCCTGCTCATCGATCGGCACATCGACCGGCACCAGTCCATTCGCCTCCACCATCGCGTAGACCTCGCGCGCAGTCGCCTCCTCGATCCAGATGGCGTCGCCGGGCTGCATCGCCAGGCGCATGCACAAGTCCATGGCGTGGAAGCCGCCGCCGGTAACGATCACATCCTCAGCATCGCAAGTCAGACCTCGCATCGTGCTGAGATACTGTGCAATCGCCGCTCGCAGCGGCAGATAACCCCGCGGGTCGGCACTGTCGATCACGACTCGCCGCGGCTTCGACCAATGACTGCGATACAGATCCACCCAGACGTCGAAGGGAAACTCCTCGCTCTCGGGGTGGCCGAGCTCGAACGGCCGGGCGGACTGCGCGCAGCGCGCTCGTCGATGCGTCGATATGCGAGCGCCGCGGCTGGAGAGAATACTCAGCGGGGGAGTTGGCACTTCGGCCGGCGGGACCGGCCGCTCGGCGAAGAAATAGCTGTCAGGTGCCCGCTCAGCAACGACCGTGTTCATGCGCGCGACGCCGACCAGATAGCCTTCGGCGATCAGCTTCTCGAAGGCCGCTTTAACAGTATTGCGCGAACAGTCCAGCTCGTCGGCCAGGATGCGCGTCGATGGCATCGGCGTGCCCGCTGTGAGCCGCCCGCCGGAAATCGCCGAGGCGATCTGTTCGCTTAGTTGATCGCTCAGCGGCTGCGCGCTGTCCCGGTCGAGCGACAGCCCAAGCAGGATGAACAGCGACGCGCCGGCGTCGCTCTTCGAGCGACCGGACATATCACTCCCACTCGATCGTCGCCGGCGGCTTCCCTGAAATGTCGTACGTGACCCGCGAAATACCATTCACTTCGTTACAAATCCGCCGAGCGACCAGATCGAGGAATTCGTAAGGCAGACGCGACCAACGGGCCGTCATGAAGTCGATGGTCTCGACGGCACGCAGCGCGATGACATAGTCATAACGACGGCCATCGCCCATCACGGCCACCGAGCGCACCGGCAGGAACACCGCGAACGCCTGGCTGGTGCGATCGTAGAGGTCGTGCTTGCGCAGTTCCTCCAGGAAAATCGCATCGGCCTTGCGCAGCAGATCGGCGTACTGCTTGGTGACTTCGCCGAGGATGCGCACACCGAGGCCGGGGCCCGGGAACGGATGGCGATACACCATCTCGCGCGGCAGGCCGAGCTCTACACCGAGCTTGCGCACTTCGTCTTTGAACAACTCGCGCAGCGGCTCGCACAGCTTGAGATTCATCTTCTCAGGCAGACCGCCGACGTTGTGATGACTCTTGATCACATGCGCCTTGCCGGTGCGGGCGCCGGCGGACTCGATGACGTCCGGATAGATCGTGCCCTGCGCGAGGAACCGGATGCCCTGCAGCTTGCCGGCCTCTTCCTCGAACACTTCGACGAACAGACGGCCGATGATCTTGCGCTTACGCTCCGGGTCCGTCTCTCCCTTCAGTGCCGTGAGGAAACGTTCCTCGGCGTTGACGCGGATGACGCGCACGCCCATGTGCTTGCCAAACGTTTCCATGACCTGATCGCCCTCTCCTTCGCGGAGCAGGCCGTGATCGACGAACACGCAGGTGAGCTGATCGCCGATCGCGCGATGTAACAGCGCGCCGACGACAGAAGAATCGACGCCGCCGGACAGGCCGAGCAGCACGTTGTCGCGGCCGACCTGTTCGCGAACGCGAGCGATGGAATCGCTGATGATGTTGCCCGGGCTCCAGCGCGCTTCGCAGCCGCAGATCTCGCGCACGAAGCGCTCGAGAATCTTCTCGCCCTGGAGCGTGTGAGTCACTTCCGGATGGAATTGCACCGCGTAGTAGTGGCGCGATTCATCGGCCATCGCCGCGAGCGGTACGCTGTTGGTGAAACCGACTGCAACGAAGCCCGGCGGCAGCTCATCGACTTTATCGCCGTGGCTCATCCAGACATCGAGCAACGGACGGCCCTGTTCGTCTTTGTGATCGAACAAACCTTCGAGGAGTTTGCACGGCACCGACGATGTGACCTGCGCATAGCCGAACTCACGATGTGTGCCGGCGGTAACGCGACCGCCGAGCTGCGCGGCCATTGTTTGCATGCCGTAGCAAATGCCCAGCACCGGCACGCCGCTTTGAAACACCGCTTGCGGCGCTGTCGGACCTTTCGTGTCCGTGACCGACTCCGGACCGCCCGAGAGGATGATGCCCTTGGCACCGAACTCCCGAACCTCGGCGTCTGTGACATCCCAAGGCAGGATCTCGCAGTACACGCCGCTTTCGCGCACGCGCCGAGCGATCAGCTGAGTGTATTGCGCGCCGAAATCGAGAATCAGAATGCGGTGCGCGTGGATGTCGGAGCGAGGCAAGGTATCAGCTGACACGGTAGTTGGGTGCTTCTTTTGTGATCGTCACATCATGCACATGGCTTTCGCGCACACCGGCGTTCGTGATGCGCACGAACTGCGGCCGCGTCCGCATTTCCTCAATGGTCTGGCAGCCGGTGTAACCCATCGCTGCGCGCAGGCCGCCGGCCAGCTGATGCAGGATGGTGACAATCGAGCCCTTGTAAGGCACGCGGCCTTCGACGCCTTCCGGCACCAGCTTTTCCAGCTCCGCGGTCGCGTCCTGGAAATAACGGTCCTTGGAGCCGTGCGCCTGGGACATCGCGCCGAGCGAGCCCATGCCGCGATATGACTTGTACGACGCGCCTTGATACAGCTCGACTTCGCCCGGCGATTCTTCGGTGCCGGCGAACATGCCGCCGCACATCACCGAGTTCGCGCCGGCGACCAGCGCCTTGGCGATATCGCCCGAGAAACGAATGCCGCCGTCCGCGATCAGCGGCACGCCGGAATCCTTCAATGCCGCGGCGACATTGGCCACCGCTGTAATCTGCGGGACGCCAACGCCGGCGACGACACGCGTCGTGCAGATCGAGCCCGGCCCGATGCCGACCTTCACGCCGTCCGCGCCCGCTTCGACCAACGCCAGCGCCGCGTCGGCGGTGACGATATTGCCGCCGATGACTTGCTGATCGCGCCAGGTCTTCTTGATCTCGCGGACCATCTGAATCACGCCGCTCGAATGGCCGTGCGCGGTATCGACGATGATCACGTCGACGCCGACTTCACGCAGGGCGGCGACCCGCTTCAGGGTGTCGGCCCCGGTACCGACAGCGGCACCGACGCGCAACGCGCCTCGCTCATCCTTGGCGGCACGCGGGAATTCGGTGGCTTTCTGGAAGTCCTTGACCGTGATCATGCCCTTCAAGTTGAAGTTGGCATCCACGACCAGCACCTTCTCGATGCGATGCTTGTGGAGCAGCGCCAGCACTTCATCTTTCGGCGCGTTTTCGCGCACGGTGACGAGGCGCTCTTGCGGGGTCATGACGGTGGAGACCGGGGCGTCGAGCTTGGTCTCGAAGCGCAGGTCGCGGTGCGTGACGATACCGACCGCCTTGGAGCCGACGACGACCGGGACGCCCGAAATGTTCTTGGAGCGGGTCAGCTCCAGCACTTCGCGGATGGTCTTGTCGGGCGAGATGGTGAACGGATCGTGGATCACGCCGCTTTCGAACTTCTTCACCTTGCCCACTTCGCGGGCCTGAGCCTCGATGCTCATGTTCTTGTGGATGATGCCGATGCCGCCTTCCTGCGCGATGGTGATCGCCAGGCGCGCCTCGGTGACGGTGTCCATGGCGGCGGACAGGATGGGCAGATTGAGGCGGATCGAGCGCGTGAGTTGCGTGCTTAAGTCAGCGTCGCGCGGCAGGAAATTGGAGTAAGCCGGGACCAGAAGCACGTCGTCGAAGGTGAGTGCTTCCTCGAGAATACGCATGGTGGAGCGCCTGCGGGATATCGATGAAAGCACGCCATTGTACGCGGCGGAGCCCTCGCGGTAAATGTGCGTGTCCGATGTCGGGCATCGGCCCCGCCGGTTAATGCCGGACGTGCGTGCCCGGGACGTAGGCTGTAGCCTTCCCGCCATGAATCGTGAGCTGGAATTCGATTTCTCGGCGCCGCCACCCGCCCCCAAGGCGGATCAGGACCCTGCGCCCACGCCGCGCCCCGCCGAGCCGGTGGCCAAAAAGACGGCTCCGCCGGTGCGAAAGACTGCCCGGGCGCCGGTTCGGGCGCCGATAGAAGATTTCGATGACGAGCCGCCCGCCGCGCCCACCGAGCCTGAACGCGACGTCTACACCCCCGGCCGCCTGAACAAGGAGGCTCGCATGCTCCTGGAGCGCGGCCTGCCTTCCTTGTGGCTGGAAGGCGAGATTTCCAACCTGTCGCGGCCGTCGTCCGGGCATTGGTACTTTTCGCTCAAAGACGAGTCCGCCCAACTGCGTTGCGCCATGTTCCGTCAAAAGAACCTGGGCGCCCGCTTCACGCCGAAGGACGGCATGCATGTGCTGACCCGCGGGCGCGTGAGCCTTTACGAGCCTCGCGGCGACTACCAGTTCATCGCCGATCACATGGAAGAAGCCGGCGAAGGCGTGCTCCGGCGCCGGTTCGAGCTGCTCAAGACCAAGCTCGCCGCTGAAGGGCTGTTCGAAGCGAGCCGGAAGAAGGCGCTGCCTCGCCTGCCCCGCCGGATCGGCGTTGTGACTTCTCCCACCGGCGCAGCCGTGCGCGACGTGCTCAATATTCTTCGCCGCCGCTTCTGCACGATTCCGGTGTTGATCTATCCGGTCCAGGTACAGGGCGAGAGCGCGGCGGGTCAGATTGCCAGGACCATCCGAATGGCATCGGCACGCGCCGAGTGCGATGTGCTGATCGTTGCTCGTGGCGGCGGCTCGCTCGAAGATCTGTGGGCGTTCAACGAGGAAGTGGTCGCCCGCGCCATTTTCGATTGCCAGATTCCGATCGTGTCCGGTGTCGGGCACGAGGTCGATTTCACGATTGCCGATTTCGTCGCCGACGTGCGCGCACCGACGCCGTCCGGTGCGGCCGAGATCGTCGCGCCCGATTGCAACGAGTGGACCCGCAGCGTCGATCTGCTCGGTCGTCGTGCGCGAAACGCGATGGTTCGAAGCATGGCCGCTCGACAGCAACGACTCGTATGGCTGGAGCGGCGACTCGCGCAAGTTCATCCCGGTGTCGAGCTGCGACAGAAGGCGCAGCGTCTCGATGATTTGGAACAGCGCCTGAGTCGTTGCATGCGACACGGATTGTTCCAGCGTCGACACTCGCTCGTGGAGCTTGCGGCCCATCTTCGGCAGCGCTCGCCTGCCCTGCGCGTCTCCGCTGCGCGCGGACGATTGGAGATCGCTCGCAAGACGCTGGGTACGTCGTTACAACGGCGCGTGAGTGTGGCGGAGAGTCGGTTGCGTCACGCTGCCAGTGATTTGCGCCAACAGTCTCCCGTCGCTCGCATCGTGGCGTTGCGCCGTCGCGTCGAGATTGCCGATCGGAACATGGAGACGTCGCTGCAACGACAGCTGCGCATTCTGGAAGCACGCTTCAAGGTCGCGGCCGGAAAGTTGAATACCGTAAGCCCGCTGGCCACTTTGCAGCGTGGCTATGCCATCGTCACAGACGCTCAAGGCACGGTCGTTACGGATGCAACGTCGGTGAACAAAGGCGACATCATCCAGACACGTTTGTCCCGCGGCACGGTGCAAGCTCGCGTCGAGCACATCACGCCGCATCGAGATGACGAGAACCAATGACTTCGACGACTCGGCTTCTACGCATCGCTACTTCCTTGCTGCTGTTCACCGGCTTCGCCGCCGGCGCCACTGAACTACCGATGGAAAGCCGCGTTCCCGGCGGCATTGCGTTCATCCCCGTGCCGGGCGGCGAGATAGCGCCGACGGTGCTGTTCAACACCCACCGTGTTGCTGTGATTCGGCGTGACGATCAATGGCTCGCGGTGGTCGGCATTCCGCTCGCGGAAAAGCCAGGTGAGCTGAAGATCAAAGTCAGCACACCTAAAGGGACGACTGAGGTGCCCTTCCGCATCACCGATAAGAAATATAAGACGCAGTATCTGACCATCAAGGATCAGCGCAAGGTCGAGCCCAACCCCGACGATCTCAAACGCATCAGCGTGGAAACAAAGCGCTCGGATGTCGCGCTGTCCAAGTTCACCGCGCTGGAAACGCCGTCACTGCAATTGCTCCCGCCCATCGATGGCGTGCGCTCCGATTCCTACGGCTCCCGCCGCGTATTCAACGGCCAGCCCCGCAATCCTCACTCCGGCATGGACATCGCGGCCGCTAAAGGCACACCAATCAAATCGCCCGCTTCTGGGACGGTCGTCGAAGCCGGTGAGTTCTTCTTCAACGGCAACACGTTGTACATCGATCACGGCGACGGCCTGGTAACCATGTACTGCCACCTCGACACCATCAAAGTAAAACTCGGCGACCGCGTCACCCAAGGCGAAGTGATTGGAACCGTCGGCGCCACCGGCCGAGTCACCGGCCCGCACCTGCATTGGGGTGTCGCGTTGAATCGGGCGATGGTGGATCCGGCGTTGTTTATTGGCAGTAAGTAGCCAGAAGACCCACCCCCTGCCCCCTCCCGTGTACGGGAGGGGAACCTATTTTTTATTCTTCAGTTCCCTTTCCCGAGTACAGGAAAAGGAACCTGACTTTCATTGTTCCCTCCGGAAGAGAAAACAAAAACTAATTCTCCTCCCGTACACGGGAGGGAGCCAGGGGTGGGTCTTCCGGCCGATGTCAGGGATTCGCCAGCTTCAGATCCGCCAGGAAATCCGTGATCACGGGGCGGAAGCGGTCCATGTCGACCAGGAAGGAATCGTGGCCCTGGATCGAGGCGAGGCGGGCGAATTGCACGGTGCGGGTGCCGTTGCTCAGGCCGTCGGCGAGCTCTTGTTGTTGTTCGATCGGGAACAGCAGATCCGTCTCGACGCCGATGATCAACGCGCGCTCGACCGTGAAGCGGCGCAGGGCTTCCGCGACCGAGCCGCCGTGGTCGGCGAGATCGAACAGGTCCATGGCGCGGGAAATATAGAGATAACAGTTCGGGTCGAACTGGCCGATGAACTTCACGGCGTGATTTTCCAGGTACGACTCGACTTCGAAGTCGATGCCGAAGGGATCGCCGGGCTTGCGCTCGGCATTGGCGCGTTCGCGGCCGAAGCGCTGTAACCATTCCTTCGCGGAACGATAAGTGATCATGCCGAGCTTGCGGGCGAGGCGCATGCCCTGCACGGGGATCGCATCGGTCGCGTAGTTGCCTTCCAGCCAGGCTGGATCTTTGCGAATCATCTCTCGCTGCAAGGAGCGCAGAGCAATTGCGAATGGCGTCGAACGGGCGGCGGATGAAATAGAAACGAGCGCCCGCGCGCCTTCAGGAAACAACGCGCAGTAAGCGAGGACGGTCATGCCACCCAGCGAGGGACCGACGACGGCGGCGAGCTTCTTGATGCCCAGCGACGCGACGACTTCATGACCCGCACGGGCGATGTCTTCGACGGTCAGCACCGGGAACGTCAGTCGATAACACTGGCCCGTGGCCGGATTGATCGAGGCCGGCGACGTCGAGCCGAACGGACTGCCGAGCGAGTTCACGCAGATGACGAAGAAGCGACGGGTATCGATGGGGCGGCCCGGGCCGATCATGTCTTCCCACCAGCCCGGCGCGGGGTCGTCGGTGGACGATGCGGCGTGGGCCGACGGCGACAGGCCGGTGAAGATCAGGATGGCGTTGTCGTTACAGAAACTCAGGTCGCCCCAGGTCTCGTAGGCGATCTGCACGTCCTGCAAGGCGCCGCCGCGCCGCATGGGGAACGGCCGGTCGAGCTTGAGAATTTTGCGGGCTGAAGCCATGGGGTCGCCGTCTACGTCCTGTTTCAAGAACCGGATTGTCACCGTGCAGTGTAATCCCGTGAGGCGACAATCCAACATCGCGGGCCGCTATATGCAAATGCCCGAGATCTCTATTGCCGGCGCGGAAGATGGCGTCAGCTCAAGCGTCGCCCGAGGGGACCCTTCTCCTCCCGGCACCGCGCTCGCCCGTCGCGCATTGCGCTCCTGGGCGCACGTCCATGATGTGCGCTGATACGAAAACACGTCCCTGTATTTCGAATCTGCCGGGAGGAGAAGGGTCCCCTCGGGCGCCGCCGACACGTGGAATGGCCCTTTGGTGTCGAAGACCCGAATGGCTTTCTCCCTTGCCAAACCTCCGGGCGACGTCGACAGATACCAGAGCGATCGCGCTCAGCTCTTCTTGTGACCGCGCTTCGCGCGGCGTTGCTCGGTCCGGCGCTGGCGGGGGGTCAGGGGATTTCGTTTGCCCTTGAACGGATTGTCGTCGGTGCGGAATTGCACTCGTACCGGCGTGCCTTCCAGGCGGAAGTTTTTGCGGAACACATTTGCCAGGTAGCGTTTGTATGCATCCGGGACGTGCTGGATCTGGTTGCCGTGGACGACGATGACGGGCGGATTGCGTCCGCCCTGATGGGCGTAACGTAGTTTGATGCGGCGGCCGCGGACCAGAGGGGGCTGGTGTTGTTCCATCGCCGTCTCCAGCACTCGCGTCAACTCCGGCGTCGCCATCTCTCGCATCGACGCGTCGTACGCGTGCTTCACAGCTCGCATCAGTTCGCCGACGCCCGTGCCGTGCAAGGCGGAAATGAAATGCACCGGTGCGAAATCCAGGAACGGCAAGCGTAAATCCAACCCCATCCGAATCTCATCGCGCTTGTCGGAGTGAATGCCGTCCCACTTGTTAACAGCGATCAACAACGCGCGGCCGCGCTCCGCGACCATGCCAAACAAGCTCGCATCCTGTTCCGTCACCGCATCGTGAGCATCGATCACGCCGATGACCACGTTCGCCGAATCGACCGCCTGCAGCGCCTTGATGACGCTGAACTTCTCGATCGCTTCTTCGACGCGGGCGCGACGGCGCACGCCGGCGGTGTCGATCAATGTATACGTTTGACCGTCGCGCTCGAACGGCACGAACACCGCATCGCGCGTGGTGCCGGGCTGATCGAAGGAAATCAGGCGCTCTTCGCCGAGCAGACGATTGATGAGCGTCGACTTGCCGACGTTGGGGCGGCCGATGACCGCGACTCGAACGTCGTCCTGTCCACCAGCGGCGGCAGCGCCTTCCGGCAGCTCGATGCCTTCGAGCGCTTCATCCATCAACGTCCGCACGTTATCGCCGTGCTGGGCGGAGATCGCGCGAGCCTCGCCCAAGCCGAGCGAATAAAAATCCGCGCCGGCGGTCGCCGAATCGACGCCTTCCGCTTTATTCGCAACCAGGAACACTTTCTTGTTCAGCTTGCGAAGGGTCTGCGCGATGTAATGATCGTCCGGCGTCTCGCCGCTGCGGGCGTCGACCAGAAACAAAACGCGATCGGCCTCTTCCACCGCGCGCAGCGCCTGCTTGACCATCTGCTGCTCGACGCCTTGCGCGTCGATGACCAGGCCGCCGGTATCGACGACGACATACGGGATCGAGCCGACCTTGCCGTAGCCGTAATTACGATCGCGCGTGAGGCCGGGCATGTCCGCGACCAGAGCGTCGCGGGTGCGCGTGAGAAAGTTGAATAACGTCGACTTGCCGACGTTGGGGCGACCGACCAGAGCAACTACGGGTAACATTAGAAGTGACTGCTGACTGATGACTGGTGACTAACTCGGAGCAGCGGCCGGCAACTGCCAGAGCAGTCACAGCCGAACAGCGGCTATTGGCCGCTGTCAGCTGTTTTGACTTCGCGGGACTTGCTACGAAACGCGAGCAGCTTGCCCGAGTCCGTCTGCACGAACACGCGCTCGGCGTCGGTGACAGCGGCATTGGTGATGCGCTCACCGTCCGTCTTCTGCCGGGCGACGATGGCACCCGTGGCCTTATCGAGCCAGTGCATGTAACCCTCGAAGTCACCCACCACCAGCGCGTCGCCATCGATGGCCGGCGCGGTCAGGCCGCGACGTCTCATCGCGTTCTGTTCCCACTGCACGGCGCCGTCACTGCGACGCATGGCGATCACCACGCTGTCCGCGTTGGTGAGATACAAATTCTGTTCGTCCATGGCGAAGCCGCGATAGCTCGAAGCATCGCGTGCCCACCAGATCTGACCGGAATCGCGCGCGAGCATCGCGACGCGACCCTGGAAGCCGACGACGAAAATATCGTCGCCCGAGATACGCGCCGGAGAATCGATATCGGACAGACGCTCCAGCTCGGTACGGCCGCGCGGGGAATTCACAATCGTGTCCCACATCACTTCGCCGTTACGCGGATCGATGGCGAGCACCTTGCCGTTGTCGAAACCGGCGATGATGCGATCGCCCGCGAGCACCGGCGGCGCCGTGCCACGCAAAGTGAGTCGCGGCACCTGTTCGTCGACCGCCCACTTGGTCGCGCCATCGGTCACCGACAATCCTTCGATGTGACCATCGACGGTGCGGATCACGACGATGTCGTTCACGACCAGCGGCTGCGCCAGGATTTCGCTCGCGATCGCTTTCTTCCAGCGCTGGGCGCCGTTGGTGGCATCGAGCGCGACGATGTCGCCATCGCTCGAGCCGAGCACGACCAATCCGCCGCCCACTTCCGGACCCGCCGACAGCGACAGCTTGGTCTTCACGATCCAGTTGCGCTTGCCAGTGGCGGCGGCTACGGAGATCACCTCACCATCGTGAGAGGCCGCATACACGTTACCTTCGACGACGTTCGGCTTCAGCGCCAGACGCAGCCGTTCCGAATCGCCGCCCAGGCCGGCCGACCAGACTCGATGCACATCGCGCGTGCTCTGAATCTTGGTCAGCTCCGCCGGCGGATCGACCTCCTTGTCATTGTCGCAGCCGAGCATGACGAGCAAGGCTGTCGCGGCGGCGGCGATGCGCGCACCCCGATATAAACGGTTCAAGGAAGTCTTATTGTCGATCATGGCTGACCCTCGGCCTTCGCCGGTTTGGTCTCAGGCGACGCGGGCGTGGCAGCCTTCTTGTCGCCGCCCACGTCCTGCAGTTTCATTTCGAGCAACGTGCGATCGATCGAACGATCGGCACTCGGGTCGATGTTAGCCGTCAGCGCCGCCGCATACTCGGCACGCGCGCCTTCAAGGTTACCTTTCGCAACCTGAGCATCGCCGCGGATCTCGCGAACCTGCGGCCCGAACGCACCGGCCTTCTCCGGATCCAGCAGGCTCAGCACCTCGTCATGCTTGCCTTGCTGAAGGAGCAGACGGGCGACACGCAAGCGCGCAACCCACGCGAGCTCAGCATCGGCGGACTCATCGGCCACCGCCTTCAACAGCGGCAAAGCCTCGTCGTACTTGCCGTCCTCGACGTGCTTCTTGGCCAGCAACAGCCGGCTCTGCTGCGTGTAGGGCGACTTCTTGTGATCGGCCACGAGCGTGGCCAGCGTGCGATTCGCCGCGTCCAGGTCCTTCTTATCGATCGCACCATGGAACTCGTCGTAGAGCTTGGCCGCCTCGGCCGCCTGGCCCGCCGTGTGCACCTTCCAGTACTGCCAGCCGCCCAGCAGCGCCAGGCCCAGCACGATGCCGCCCAGAATCCAGCTCCAGTTTTCCCGCCACCAGGTGCGGAGCGCTTCTTCCTGATCGCGATCGGTCAGATAATCTTCGACCATGACTTGCCGTCTTGATTTGTAGTAAGAGGAGAGACTTCAGGTCCGGATCAACGTTTCAGGCGCGAGCCCAACTCGTCGACCAGTCGCTCCCACGCGACTTCCACCTGCGGCGCCTCGACCCGCAGGGACTTCAGACCGGCGACCCGCTTTTCAGTTTCCGAATCGCCGAGAATCAATGCCCAGGCCGCGCCGCTCTTGTCGGCGCGCTTGAGCTGCGAGTTGAAACTGCCACCGCCGCAGTTCATCTCGATGCGCAAACCGGGGATTTGGTCGCGCAGCGTTTCCGCCAGCCGCAGCCCTTCGGCCTCGGCCCGCTCGCCCGCGATCACGAAATACACATCAGGGGCCTGCGCCGGCACCTCGCCGTTCTGCACTTTGATCAGGTCGATAACGCGCTCTTGGCCCAGCGCCCAGCCGATGGCCGGCGTGGGCTTGCCGCCCAATTGCTCGACCAGACCGTCGTAACGGCCGCCCGAGCACACCGCGCCCTGCGAGCCCAACTCGGTCGTCACCCACTCGAACACCGTGTGCGAGTAGTAATCGAGACCGCGGACCAGCAGCGGATTCAACACATATTTCACGCCCAGGGCGTCGAGGTGACGGCACAGCCCGTTGAAGTGGGTGCGCGATTCCTCGTCGAGATGCTCGGTCAGCATCGGCGCGTTCTTGATGATGTCCTGCAGCTCCGGATTCTTGCTATCGAGAATGCGCAGCGGATTGCCATCCAGACGCTTCAGACTGTCGGCGTCCAGCTTGGATTTGTAAGCGGTGAAATATTCCACCAGCTTCTCGCGATACACGCGGCGCGACGCCGGCGTGCCGAGCGAATTCAGATTCAGCTCGAGGCGCTTCACGCCGGCCTGCGTGAGCAGGCGCGAGCTGACCAGAATCACTTCCGCATCGATGTCCGGCCCCGGATAACCGAAGGCTTCGACGTCGAGCTGATGAAACTGACGGAAGCGGCCACGCTGCGGCTTCTCGTGACGAAACATCGGTCCGGACATCCACACGCGCTGCTTCTGGTTGTGCAGAAGACCGTTGCTGATCATCGCGCGCACGACGCCGGCCGTGCCCTCCGGACGCAAGGTGAGCGAGTCGCCACCCGGATCCTGGAACGTGAACATTTCCTTCGACACGACATCCGTGAACTCGCCGATCGAGCGCTTGAACAGACCGGTGTGCTCGACCAGCGGCAAGCGGATTTCCTGATACGCGTAGGACGCGAAGATCTCGCGCGCCAAAGCCTCCAGGCGCTGCCAGGCCGCCGTATCGGCCGGCAAGATATCGTTCATGCCGCGCGGCGGCTGGATCTGCTGCTGACTCACTCGACCGGAACCTCACCACTCGCCATCTGCACTGTGCCGCCCGGCACGATCACGAATTTGGCCGCGTCCTTCCCCGCTCTGCGGGGCACGACGATCGGACGATCGTTCACTTGGACCGTGACCGCGGACGCCTTGCCGAGCGTGACTCGCAATGGGGGCGGACCCGAAACGGTGCTCACCTTGCCGCTCTCACCCATCCCGAACATCAAACGTTTGCCATTCGCGTCGTAGATCTCGGTCCACGAGGCGTCGCTGAACTCGAGCCGCATCCGAATGTCCGCTGTTTCCGCCACGGTAGCCGGTGCCGCCGCGGGCGCCGTCACCGGAGCAGCGGGAACAGCATTCGACACGGGCGGCGGCGACTGGGGCTCGGGCTCCACCGGCAACGCCGATGGCAACTCACCGGATTGGGTGACCGCTTCATCGGGCGTCGCCGACTGCATCGGATCGCCCGGCGTCGACACCGTCGACCAGATCCACCATCCCATCGTCAGCGCGACCAACGCCACGCCCGACCACAACGGCCCGGCCAGCGAGCGACGCTCGAAGTCCACCGGTCCCGAGACGACTCCGGGCGCCGGAATCTGAATCGGCACTTCCCGGCGGCCGGTCAGCGCCTCGTAGCGCTCGATGATGAGCTGCGGCGACAGTCCCAACAGCGTCGCGTACTGCCGCAGGTGTCCGCGTGCGTACACCGACGGGCCCAATTCTTCGAAACGATTGCTCTCAATGGCCGCCACGACGCGCGGGTCCAGGTGCAGCTCTTCGGCGATATGCAGCGACGTGATCGAGCGGCGCTCGCGCTCCCGCTTCAGCAATTCGCCGGGCGTCAACGACTCGGGGGCCGGCTCCGGTGAGTTGGCTTGCGCGGTCTCGACGGCCGTGCTGTCGCTGCTATCGCCAGCTGCATTCATCCAGGATTCCGCTCGGACTCGATCAACTCCTTGGTCTGAGCGGCCCTCGGGTATTCCAGTTTCAAACGCTCCGCGTAGTTCTTCGCGGCAGCCTCATTGCCCAGGCTTCGCTCGATACGCACCGCCAGCCACAGCGAGGCGGCGTTGGTGCGGCCCACTTCCTGGTAGCGTTCGAGGAAACCGCGAGCGGACAGATAATCGGTTTGTTTGTATTGCAGGTCGGCCATCTGAATCAGTGCCTCGCCGAACTTCGGCCGCACTTTCAGCGCGCTGCGCAGATTCGCCTCGGCCGCCTTCAGGTCGCCGCCATTGCGGGCGCAGTTGGCCGCGTTCAGATACGCGACCTCGGGCGTGCGATACAACGGATTGGTCGCCGCATCGATCATCAGCTTGGCGCCGCGCTCGTACTTGCCCTTCTGGCACAGGAACGCGCCATAGTTGTTTTGCAGCTCCGGATTCTTCGGATCGAGCGACAGGCCCTTGGCGAAATACGCTTCGGCTTTGTTACTTTCGCCAAGTCGCTCGTAGAGCATGCCGGCCGTGGTCTGCGCCTGCGCGTTGCGCGGATTCTGCTCGACCGCCTTGTCGATCTTTTCCTTGGCCTGGACCAGATTGTTCTTGCGCAGATAGTCGGTGCCGATCTGCAGATTGATCTCGGCAGCGCGCTCGTTGTCCGGATTGCCCAGCTGCTTCTTACTGCCAGTGCTCATGCAACCGGCGAGCGCGGCCGTCACCATCAGCAAAGCCACCGCCGCGCTTTTCATTACTGCACCGCCACTGAGATCAGCTTCGAGCCCAGACGCACTGTCGTACGGTCGTGCACACGTCCGACCAGCTGGCCGCAGGCGGCATCGATATCGTCGCCGCGCGTCCGACGCGTGGTCGCGATCACTCCGTTCGCATTGAGAATGTCACGGAAGCGCTCGATGGCGGCGGCACTGGAACGTTTGTAACGCGTGCCCGGAAACGGATTGAAGGGGATCAGATTCAGCTTGGCGGGCCGGCCCTTGAGCAGCGCGACCAGCTCGTGCGCATGCTCGGGACGATCGTTCACGCCGTCCAGCATGACGTATTCGAACGTGATGCTGCGGGCGTTTTGTTTGTTCACGTACACCCAGCACGCATCCAGCAGCTCGGCGATCTTGTGCTTGCGATTGATGGGCACCAGCTCGTCGCGCAATGTGTCGTTCGGCGCATGCAACGACACGGCGAGCGCGCAGTTGGTTTCTTCGGCGAGCTTCAACATCTGCGGCACGAGGCCCGACGTGCTCACCGTGACCCGACGACGCGAAATATCGAAGCCCAGATCGTCCATGAGAATTTCCGTGGCGGGCACGACGTTGCGATAGTTGGCGAGCGGCTCGCCCATGCCCATGAACACGATGTTGGTGACGACGCGATCGCCACCGTGCTGATAGCCGAGCTCCTTGTTCGCCAGCCACACCTGGCCGACGATCTCGGCGGCATTCAGATTCCGATTGAAGCCCTGCTGCGCGGTCGAGCAGAAGGTGCAATCCATCGCGCACCCGACCTGACTGGAAATACACAGCGTGCCGCGGCCGGGCTCGGGGATGAACACCATCTCGATGCCCTGCTTGATGCCCTCACTCGTGTTCATCGCCAGCAGCCACTTGCGCGTGCCGTCGGCGGAGACTTGGGTCAGGGTGATCTCAGGCACCGCGACTTCGGCAACTTCGACCAGCTTTGCGCGGAAGCTCTTCGCCAGGTCGGTCATCTGGTCGAAATCGGCAACGTGGCGCTTGTACAGCCACTTCATCAGTTGCCGGGCGCGAAACGGCTTCTCGCCCATGTTCGCGACGAACGCCTCCAGCTCGGTCCGTGTCAGACCCAGCAGGTTCGTTTTGACGGTCGTCGCGTTCATGAGCAGCCTGCAGTCGCGATTAACGCGTGCGCGGGCAGAGTTCGGTCGCCGCGAAGAAGTATGCGATCTCGATTTTCGCGTTGTCGAGACTGTCCGAGCCGTGCACGGTGTTCTCGTCGATGCTGTTGGCCAGATCGGCGCGGATCGTGCCTTTGTCGGCCTTCTTCGGGTCGGTGGCGCCCATCAGCTCGCGGTTCTTGGCCACGGCGTTTTCACCTTCCAGCACCTGGAGCATCACCGGGCCGGAGATCATGAACTTGACCAGGTCCTTGAAGAAGGGGCGTTCCTTGTGGACCGCGTAGAAACCTTCGGCCTGGGCCTGAGTCAGCTGCACCATCTTGGCGGCCACGATCTTGAGGCCGGCCTGCTCGAAGCGGCGGTACACCTCACCGATCACGTTCTTCTGCACGCCGTCGGGTTTGACAATGGAAAAAGTGCGTTCGACCGCCATGAGGAATCGTCCCGTTAATCAATGAATTGGAAAGGGTTTGCCGAACCGGACCGAGACTGATGTCGGCGCGCGGCGGCAATTGCGCGGGGCGCAGTCTACCCGGCATGGCCGGGAGCAGCAAGAAAATGAATAGGGACGCGGAGTTAGGCTGCTAGCTTAAGCACTTACACGCTGAAGCTCTCGCCACAACCACATTCGCCCTTGGCCTGCGGATTGCGGAAGCGGAAGGCCTCGTTCAGGCCCTGCTTCACGAAGTCCACTTCGGTGCCATTGATGTAATCGAGGTGGTCGCGGTCGACGATGACTTTCACGCCGCGGTCCTCGAAGACCACGTCGTTGGAGCCGATGTCATCCGCGTAGTTCACGACGTACGCGAACCCGGAACAGCCCGTCTTCTTGACCGCGAGGCGTAAGCCCACGCCATGGCCCCTGCGTGTGAGGAAAGACTGGACACGATCGGCGGCGGCAGAAGTCAGTGAGATGCTCATAGCGTGTACAAGCGTGATGGCGGTGGCCGGCTGAATCAAGTGCGAAGGTTATGCCAATTAGGCACTTTCAAACCTGATTATGGAATGAACCGGGCCCAGGCTTCACCCAGCGAATGTACGGCATCTTCCAGAATGAGAAGTCGGCCACGTTTTTCCAGAGGGAATCCCAGCGCTTGGTCGGCATCGCGCCAGCGCCAGGCACGCAGCTGCTCCCGCTCGAGGCCCACCAGCCGCTCGCTCAACCAGGAGCCGGCGGCGATGCAATGAGGACAGCCGTACGCTTCGAAGCGCACCGCTTCGATTCGATTGCCCGCAACGCGCGCACTGAGAACGAACATCGTGCCCTGCGCGACGCTGCCGGCGGTGCCCCGAATGACGCCCTCGCCCGCTTCGAAGTGCCCGCCATTGCGCGGATGCTCGAAGTGGTCGACGACGGTGGGAGAATATTCAGGTTCCATGAGAGGCAGGCGACAACTCGCGCAATCGCGCAACTTCGCGGCTCACGACGGCGACGGCGCGATCGATATCGTCCTCGGTCGTGAAGCGACCGAGGCTGAAACGGATTGAGCTCTGTGCCAGTTGATCGCTGCGTCCGAGTGCGCGAAGCACATACGACGCTTCGTCAGAGCCCGACGAACAGGCCGAGCCCGACGACACCGCCAGCTCACGCAGCCCGAAGCGCAGACTCTCGCCTTCGACATTGTGGAAACAAACATTGAGCACGCCGGCGACGCGCTCGGTGGGATGACCGTTCAGCTCGACGCCGCCGATGGCGGCCAGGCCCCGCCACAGCCGCTCGCGAAGCGCCGTGATTCGAGCGACATCCGACTCGCGATCCCGCTCGCCGATCTCGAACGCCGCGCCCATGCCGACGATCTGATGCGTCGGCAAAGTGCCTGAGCGCAATCCAGTTTCCTGACCGCCGCCAAACGACAACGGCCGCAGTCCCAGCGGCGGCCGGCGACGAATGTAGAGCGCGCCGATGCCCTTGGGCCCATAGGTCTTGTGCGCGGTGATCGACATCAGGTCGATGTTCATCGCCTCGACGTTGATCGGCAATTTGCCCGCGCTCTGCGCGGCGTCTACATGGAACGCGACGCCTCGCTCGCGACAGATCGCGCCGATCGCGGCCACGTCCTGAATCACGCCCGTCTCGTTGTTGACGTGCATGAGCGAGACCAGCTGCGTCTCCGGCCGCAAGGCTTCGCGAACCTGCTCGGGCCGCACGATGCCGTCGGCGCCCGGTTTGAGCCAGGTCACTTCGAAGCCTTCCTTCTCGAGCTGCTTGAACGCATCGATCACGGCCTTGTGCTCGGTGCGGGAAGTCACCACGTGACGACCGCGATCCGCATGAAAGCGCGCGACCCCGAGAATCGCGAGGTTGTCCGACTCCGTCGCGCCCGACGTCCAGATGATGCATTCAGGACGGGCACCGATAGCCGCCGCCACTTGCTGTCGCGCCTTCTCGACCATGGCGCGGGCACGCGTGCCGAACGCGTGACCCGACGAAGGATTCCCGTGCGCGCCTTCAGGGCGCAGGCAGTCGATCATCAGCTCGGCGACGCGAGGATCGACCGGGTTGGTGGCGGCGTAATCGAGATAGATTGCCGGGGAAGATGATTTTGGAGTCATGAGGAAACGGTCTTGCCGGCGGTGCGCCGACGCGATTGCACGGCGGTGAGAATGCCCCGAAGGATGTTCATTTCATTCTGGTCGAGCCGCGAACGATTGAATAAGCGACGAATCCGCGCCATCAGGTGGCCGCCCCCGGTGCGGTCGCGAAAGTCGATCTCTTCCAGAACGCGTTCGACGTGCTCATACAGCAATTCCATTTCACGCGCGGTCGCGAACGGCACATCGGGCGGCGGCTGCACGGGTGCGTCGGCACGTGTGGCCAGCATGATCTCGTATGCGATCACTTGCACCGCCATCCCGAGATTCAGCGACGAGTAATCGCCCGCCGTGGGAATGGTCACGAGCCGCTGACAGCGGGACAGCTCTTCGTTGCTCAGCCCAAACTTTTCCGAGCCGAACACGAGCGCGACCTTGCCCACCTGCGCCGCCTCGGCGACCAGCTGTGCACATTCGCGGGGCTCGACCAGATCGAAGCTCAGATAACGTTTGCGGGCGCTGGTTCCGACCACGAAGCCGCAGTCGGCGATCGCGTCGTCGAATTCCTCATGGACCTGGGCGTTCTCCAGCACATCGTCCGCACCGGAGGCACGCGCCGTTGCCTCCTCATGAGGAAAAGCCTTAGGCCGCACCAGGTGCAGCTCGCTCAGCCCCATGTTTTTCATGGCGCGGGCCACCGCACCGATATTGCCGGGGTGGTTGGGATCGACCAGGACGACACGAATACTCATCGTTATGCGCTATTCTAGCGCCCCTCACCGGTGGCTGGGTCCCGCCTGTGGTTTGAATCTGGGGCCCGCCGCCACGCTCTTTATCATCCCCTGCCCCCTTGCCCTGGTCCTGCTTTGGATCGGGGGCTCAATGTCGAGGTCGTTTTACATGCAGCCTTTGCTCAATATTGCCGTCCGCGCCGCCCGTCGTGCCGGTGAAGTCATCGTCCGTGGCATGAACCGCGTGCACCGCCTCGACATCCGCCAGAAGGGGCAGAACGATTTCGTCTCGGAAATCGATACCCAGGCCGAGATGGAAATCATCGAGATCGTGCGCAAGAGCTACCCGGACCACGCCTTCCTCGCCGAGGAAAGCGGCTCGCACGGCGGCTCGATCGACAGCGAATTCGTGTGGATCATCGATCCGCTCGACGGCACCACCAACTACCTCCATGGCTTCCCGCAGTTCGCCGTTTCCATCGGCGTGCAACGTCGTGGGCGGATGGAACACGCGGTCGTTTACGACCCGCTGCGGCAGGAGCTGTTCACGGCTTCACGCGGTGAAGGGGCGCAGTTGGATGGTCGCCGGATTCGAGTCAGCCCGCATGTGGGGCTGGATCGGGCGCTGATCGGGACCGGGTTTCCTTATCGAACCAATCTGCATTGGATCGACCAGTACATGGCCATGTTCAAGGCCGTGACTCAGGCGACTGCCGGCATTCGCCGTCCCGGCGCAGCGGCGTTGGATCTGGCTTATGTGGCCGCGGGCCGGCTCGATGCGTTTTGGGAGTTCGGGCTGTCGCCTTGGGATACCGCGGCGGGGACTTTGTTGATTACCGAAGCGGGCGGCTTGGTGAGCTCGCTGCAGGGGACGGAGTACAAGCAAGGCGGGAATATTCTGGCGGGGACGCCGAAGGTGCATGCGCCTTTGCTGGAGTTGTTGGCTCCTCACGTTCCTGCGGAACTGACCTGAGGCGCTTGCCGCGCCCTTCGGGGCGGCCGCGAAGAGGGTCAGTTTTTTATTCTTGCCCCTGCGGGGCGGCCCGGAGGCCGGAATTTCTCTCGCCGGCCACGAGACGAATGGAAGGCCGCTTCTTCTCGTCACGGTTCCTCCCCCGAAGGGGGAGGAACAAATCTAATCTTCAAGCCCGGCGCTCTGCCGAAGGCAGAGCCGCCGGCCGCGAAGCGTCTTCAGTCCTGAGCCGGGGCCGGCTGCTTGGTGCTGCCGTTGCCAGTGTGGCCGTTCTGGCCCAGGGGGCTCTTGCCGTAGCCGTACACGGCGTACACGAGCAGGCCGATGCCGGCCCACACGAAGAACGTCAGCTGCGTCCGCAGCGGCAGAGAGAACATCAGGAAGGCGCAGCCCGCCATGGCCAGCGGAGCGACGATCCATACGCCGGGGGCGCGGAACGGGCGATGACGCTCCGGTTCGCGCTTGCGAAGAATCATCACACCGGCCGCCACCGTCAGGAAGGCGAACAGCGTGCCGCTATTCGACAGGTCAGCCAGCACGCCGACCGGGAAGAACGCGGCGAACACCGTCACCGCCAGGCCGGTAACGATCGTCACCACATGCGGCGTATGGAACTTGGGATGGATCTTGGTCAGCGCCTCATTGAACGGCAATAACTTGTCGCGCGCCATCGCGAAGAAGATGCGCGTCTGGCCGAACAACATCATCAGGATCACCGACGGCAACGCGAGGAACGCCGCCAGGCCGATCAGCTTCGACATGGACTTCCAGCCGATCTGATCGAGCACGTGGGCCAGCGGCTCACCGCTGCACACCAGCTTGTCGGCGTTATCCGGCTGACGGCACGCGATGGCCATATCCGCGCTACCCGGCTCGTAAGCCAGATTGGTGGCCGGATCGATGACCGGCTGCGAGCCGATCGTGCCGACGGCGCCAGCGGCCACGAGAATGTAGAAGATCGTGCAGATGACCAGCGAACCGATCAGGCCGATGGGCATGTTCCGCTGCGGATTCTTGGTTTCTTCGGCTGCCGTTGAGACCGCATCGAAGCCGACGTAAGCAAAAAAGATGGACGCCGCGGCGCCCGCGATGCCCATGCCGGAAATCTCGCCGAGGAAGCCGTTGGGAGAGAACGGCTCGAAGTTGTCCATGTTCATCACCGGCACCGCCAGGATGATGAACAGCGTCAGCGCGACGATCTTGATACCGACCAGAATCGCATTCACGGTCGCGCTCTCGCGCGTGCCGAGCGTCAGCAAACCCGTCACCAGCAGGGCGATGACAGCGGCCGGTACGTTCATGATGCCGCCGACGTGCATGCCACTGGTGAATGCCGCGGGGATGTCTATGTCGAAGGACCGCTCCACCAGGCCGACAAAATAATTCGACCATCCCACCGAGACCGCGCTCGCGGCGACGGCGTATTCGAGAATCAGCGCCCAGCCGACCATCCAGGCGATCACTTCGCCGAGCACGGCGTAGGAGTACGTGTAGGCGGAGCCCGAGACCGGCACCATGGCGGCCAGCTCCGCGTAGCACAGCGCCGTGACGGCGCAGACGAACCCTGCGATCACGAACGACATCATCATGCCGGGGCCGGCCTTTTGCGCGGCTTCGGCGGTCAACACGAAAATACCGGTGCCGATCACGGCGCCGATGCCGAGCATGGTCAGCTGGAACGCGCCCAGGGTGCGCGTCAGCGATTTCTTCTCGGCGCTCTCGAGGATTTGCGCGAGAGGTTTGATACGCCAATTCATTATGTCGGTTTCCTCGGGGAATTTAGTTTGAGCAGCCGCCCGCCGGCATCCCAACCCTGTTTATCGGGCGCTCGGCGGAGCGGATCATAGGCACATCCGGCCTTGGAAATCACCCGCGCACCAGCGCGAGGCGCTGAGGCATTCCCTGGCACCACAACGGGGACAATATCTGTAAAGTCGCGCCCCGAACGCTTTCCTTTCGGGTTCAAGAGACTGCCGGCCGCCATGAATGAAGCCTTAATCATCATCTTCGGAATCAAAGTGACCGCGTGGAAGCTCATCGGCTACTCCGGTGTGTTCCTGTTCGCCGGCCGCTGGTTCGTGCAGCTGGCCGCGTCGAAGGCCTCCGGCAAGCCGGTCATGCCCACCCTGTTCTGGTACATGAGCGCCATCGGCAGCGTGCTGCTGCTCGCCTATTTCATCTTCGGCAAGAACGACTCGGTCGGAGTCATGTCGAATCTTTTCCCGCTGTTCGTCGCGCTCTACAACTTATATCTGGATAGCAAGAACAAAAAGCGATTGGCGGCACTCGGTTAGTTAAGACGAGCGAGCGGCGCCGATCCGCCACTTTTCCTACTGCTCCTCCAGCTTCTTGCGCAGCTGAACCGGCTCCTCTTTGGGCCGGTTCATGCGCTTGCGCAGCTGCATGTTGAGCAACTCCACCGCCACCGAGAACGCCATGGCGAAGTAGATGTAGCCCTTCGGAATGTGGAAGCCGACGCCTTCGCCGATCAGCGCCATGCCGATCAGGATCAGGAACGACAGCGCCAGCATCTTGATGGTCGGATGCCGATCGACGAAATCGCCGATCGGCCCGGCCAGGAACATCATCATCAGCACCGCGACGATCACCGCCGCGATCATCACCTCGACATGATCGGCCATGCCGACCGCGGTGATGACCGAATCGAGCGAGAACACAATGTCGATAATTGCGATCTGAATGATGGTCGACATGAACGTCGCGCTGCCCTTGGCCGCGCGCTGCTCGCTCTCCCCTTCCAGGCTGCCGTGAATCTCCAGCGTGCTCTTGGCCAGCAGGAACAAGCCGCCGCCAAACAGGATCAGATCGCGCCCTGACACGCCGCGACCGAAGAGTGAGAACAGCTCCGCCGACAACCCCATCACCCAAGTGATCGACAGCAGCAGCAGGATGCGAGTGATCATCGCCAGCGCCAGGCCGAAAGTCCGGCCGCGGGCCCGCTGCTCCGGCGGCAGGCGGCCCACCAGGATGGAAATGAAAATGATGTTGTCGATGCCGAGCACGATCTCCAGCGCCGTCAGCGTCAGGAACGCCAGCCACACTTGGGGATCGGTCAAAAATTCCACGTGCCAGACCTCAATCGTTGCGCAGATCGACGTTGCCCGACGCCTCGCGGCGCGACACCCACAGCGACGCGAGGATGCCGATCGCCAGGAAGCCGATGATCACGCCGAGCGAGATGGCGTGCGGGATCTCGACGTGATGATGCAACATCATCTTCACGCCGACGAACGCCAGGATGAACACCAGGCTGAACTTGATGTACTTGAACATCACCATCAGCCCGGCAATCGCGAAGTACAGCGAGCGCAGGCCGAGGATGGCGAACGCGTTCGACGTGAATACGATGAACGGCTCCTGGGTCACCGCGAAAATCGCGGGAATGGAGTCGACCGCGAACACCACGTCGGCGAAATCGACCAGCAGCAAGGTGACAAACAGCGGAGTGGCGGCACGGGCGCCGTTGACGATCGTGAAGAAACGTTCGCCGTCGAGCTGGTCGGTGACCGGATAAACGCGTCGAGCGATTCGCACCAGCACGCTCTTGCCCGGGTCGAACTGCTCTTCGTCGCTCTTCAACATGCGCGCCGCGGAGAACAGCAGAATCCCGCCGAACACATAGAACATCCAGTCGAACGAGTGGATCAGCGCCGAGCCGGCCGCGATCATCGCGCCTCGTAGCACGATGGCGGCGGCAATGCCCCAGAACAGCACGCGATACTGATACAGCGCCGGAATCTTCATGTAAGTGAAGATCACGGCGATCACGAAGATGTTGTCGACCGACAGCGACCACTCGAGCAGATAGCCGGTGATGTACTGGATCATCGCCTCGCTGCCGCTCGGAGCGTCGGGCGAGGCGCGCCAGCCGAACCAGTGATGTTCGTAGACGCCGTACACCAGGCCCGAGAACGACAGCGCCACCAGGATCCAGACGACCGTCCAGCCGAGCGCCTGGCGGACGCTCATTTCCTTGGACTCCCGATGCAGCACCACCAGATCCAGCGCCAGCACGCTGAGATACAGGGCGAAGAACACCACCCAGACCATCCAGCTCATGACGTTGCCGCCGTTGGGGTCTGGGATCGCACTTCGTTACGGCAAGGCGTCGAGTTCGGAAGTGTCTTTCTTTTGCTCGATGAGATCCGCGGCGGACAGCTTCATGTCCAGCGCCAAGGCGCCGGCGACGTAGATGGAGGAGTAGGTGCCGACCAGGATGCCGATGGTCAACGCCCAGGAGAAGCCGCGCAGGGTCTCGCCGCCTTCGATGAGCAGCACGATCACGACCAGCAACGTGGCGCCGGAAGTGATGATGGTTCGCGACAGCGTCTGGTTGATCGACGCATCCATGATTTCCTCAGGCGACGCGCGGCGCATCGATTGGAAATTCTCACGCACGCGATCGAACACCACGACCGTGTCGTTCAGCGAGTAGCCGATGACCGCCAGGATCGCCGCCAGCACCGCGAGGTCGAACGGAATATCGCTGACCGCGAAGAAGCCGAGAATGATCAACGGATCGTGCAGGGTCGCGATGACCGCGCTGACACCCATCTTCCATTGGAACCGGAACCAGGTGTAGATGCCGATCAACACGAACGTGAACAGAATCGCCAGGCCGCCCTGATTGGTCAGCTCCTCGCCGACCTGCGGACCGACCACCTCGGCACGCCGCAGCTCAACGTCCGGATCGATCTTCTTCAACGCCTCGGTCACCGACTTGCTGACCTGATTCACGTCCTGCCCTTCGGTCGGCAGCAGGCGCACGGCGACGGTGTGCTCGTCACCGAAGTTCTGCACTTGAGCTTCGTGGAAGCCGGCTTCCGAGAGCGCGTTACGAGTGCGTTCGATGTTCGCAGCCTTCGGATAGGCGAACTCGAGCACCACGCCACCGGTGAAGTCGATGCCCAGATTCAAGCCGTGCACGAACAGCAGAATGATGGACGCGAGGATGGCGACGCCCGACACCCCGTACCACACCTTGCGGGTGTGCATGAACGGGTATTTCGTGACCTTATGAAAGAACTCCATGGCGGGGCTCTCTTAAATAGACAAGTGATCGAGCTTGCGGCGCGTACCCCAGATCGCATGGACCAGGGCGCGGCTGCCGACAACCGATGTGAACAGCGAGGTGATGATGCCGAGCGTCATCACGATGGCGAAGCTGCGGATCGTGCCGGTGCCGAACGCGAACAGCACCACGCCGGCGATCAGCGTCGTGACGTTCGAGTCGGCAATCGTCGCGAAGGCCTTTTCGAAGCCGACGTTGATCGATTGCAGCGGCGAGTTGCCGTTACGCAGCTCTTCGCGAATACGTTCGTAGATCAGGATGTTCGCGTCGACCGCGATACCCATGTGGAACACCACGGCCGCGATGCCGGGCAACGACAACGATGCCTGCAACATCGACAACAGACCGACAGTGAGGATCAGGTTGGACGCCAGCACCAGGTTGGCGATCCAACCGAACGCGCGGTAGTAGATCGCCATGAAGATGAACGTCAGCACCAGGCCGATGCCCATGGCGCGGATACCGCGATCAATGTTGTCCTGACCGAGGCTCGGACCGACGGAACGCTGCTCGACGATGCTCTGCGGAGCAGCCAGCGCGCCGGAACGGAGCAACAGCGCGAGCTCGCGAGCTTCAGTCGCCTGCAAGCCGGTGATACGGAAGCGCGACGACAGCACGCTTTGAATGGTCGCGTCGCTGATGACTTCTTCTTCGGTGCACAGTGCGCCGTTACGCGTGCCTTCGCAGCGCTCGCCTTCGGCCAATTGTTTCTTTTCGATGTAGACGACGGCCATGCGCTTGCCGACGTTATCGCGGGTCGCTTCCATCATCGACTGACCGCCGCGCGAATCGAGCGTGACGTTCACTTGCGGCGAGCCTTCGGCGAAGCCCGAAGACGCATCGGACAGCTGCTCGCCGGTCGCGATGATCTCGCGCTTCACCAGGATCGGGCGACCGTCGCGGCTCTTCAGCAGTTTCGAGCCGATGGGCACGCGCTTGGTTTGCTCGGCTTCGTACGGATTGTTGCTCTCATCAACGAGGCGGAACTCGAGAGTCGCGGTGGCGCCCAGCACGCGGATCGCTTCGTTCGGATCCTGCACGCCCGGCAGCTGCACGACGATGCGGTTCACCGCCTGGCGGGTCACGATAGGCTCGGAAATACCCAGCTCGTCGACGCGATTGCGCAGTGTGGTGATGTTCTGCTGAACGGCGATGTCCTGACGGCGCTTCACTTCGGCCGGGGTCATGGTCATGACGATGACCGGACCTTCGGCGCTCTGCGAGGTGTTCAGCAGGACGCCGCCATCGGGTGAGCGCAAGGCGTCCTGCGCCTTGGTCAGATCGTCCTGACTGCGCAGCGTGACGCGAACTTCGTCGTTCACTCGGGTCACGGCGCCATAGGGAATTCGCTTGTCACGCAGGGTCGCACGGGCGTCGCGCTCCAAGCGGTCGAAGGCCTGATCGATCGCGCCCTGCACGTCCACTTCATAAACGAAGTGCACGCCGCCGCGCAGATCGAGGCCGAGACTCATCGGCTTCAGGCCGATGTTGCGCATCCAGTCTGGAGCGCGGGACGCGCTCGACAGCGCGACCAGAAATTCGCCCTGCCCGCGCTTCGCGATGGTTTCGCGCGCCTTGGACTGAGCGTCCGCATCCGGGAACCGCAGCACCAGGCGGTCCTTTTCGGACCAGTGCGCTTCCACCGGCACGTTGTCGGCTTTGAGTAAGCCCAGCACCTTATCCGTGCTGGCCTGATCCATGGCCACGCGGTCGTTACGCGACAGCTGCAGCGACGGCCCTTCGCCGAACACGTTGGGTAACGCGAACAGCGTGCCGACCACCATCACGATGATGACCAGCCAGTATTTCCACTTGGCGAAATGATACATGGGTAGTTTTTATCGCGGCGGCGCCCGGGCTCAGCGGCCGGACGCTGCCCATGCTGGTTTAGGCGCTTTTCAGCGTGCCCTTCGGAAGCTCTTGGGACACGGCGTGACGCTGCACTTTGATGTTGACGCCGGACGCGATCTCGAGGGTCACGAACTGCTCGCTCACCTCGACGATCTTGCCCAGGATGCCGCCGCTGGTGACCACCTCGGCGCCGACGCCCAGCGCGGCCACCATGGCCCGATGTTCCTTGGCGCGCTTGGTCTGCGGACGGATCAGCAGAAAGTAGAAAACCACGAAAATCAGCACCAGCGGCAAAAATTGCATGAGCGCGCTGGGCTGACCCGGGGCGCCGGCCGCCTGTGCGGCAGCGGTAGAAATCAACCAGTCCATCTTGCAATGCCCCCGAAACTGAGGAAAAACAGGAAAAGAATGAGCAAAACCGTGTCTGCCGGCGCAATGGGCGCGCACCCCGAAACCGCCGGGGTCGGCAAAGAGCGGCGCATTATACACACCGCCCTTCCGGCCACTATCCAGGCCCTTTCAGCCCCGGTCCCGCCCCCTACCGCCGGGGCGAGTGCCGTACACTGTCCGCCCTCGAGGTATGAGGCTGATTCGACTGCATGCTTTCCCGCGATGTCCTGATTCTGCTGCTGCTGACCCTGTTGAACGGATTCTTCGCGCTGTCGGAAATGGCGCTGGTCGCCGCCAAGAAGGTGCGTCTGCAAGCCGCGGTGGAACAGGGCCGCTCCGGCGCCAAATCGGCCCTGGCGCTGATGGAAGATCCCACCTCGCTGCTGTCGGCCATTCAGATCGGCATCACCATCATTTCGCTGGTCACGGGTATCTACAGCACTAATGTGTTCGCCGAGCCGCTGGCCGCACAGCTCATAGACCTCGGACTGCACGCGTCGTTCGCCGACGATACGGCCGTCGTGGTGGTCGTGCTGATCGTGACCTTCGTGAACCTGGTCCTCGGCGAGCTGATGCCCAAGCGCGTGGCACTCCTGCACGCTGAAACCCTGGCGATCTTCGTCGCGCCTACGATGCGGTTGTTCTCCACGGTCATGGTGCCCGCCGTGTGGCTGTTGCGCGTGACCGTGAACCGCCTGCTCAAGTTGCTCCCCGTTTCGTCCGCTCCGCAAGCGGCGGTAACTGAAGACGATGTGCGCGCCCTGGTCGCCGAAGGCACGACGGCCGGCGTATTCCTGGCTTCAGAACGCCGCCTGCTCGAAGGCGTGCTGGCACTCGCCGACCGCAAAGTCGGCTCCATCATGATTCCGCGTCAGGACGTGATCTGGCTCGATATCGAGGAGAAGGTCGAGGTGCTGTGGCAACGGGCCAAGGAAAGCGGACACGCGCGCTTTCTCGTGGCGCGCGAGAAATTCGACAACCTGCTCGGCATGATCACCCTCGCCGACCTTAGCGAGGCCTTGCACCGGGGCGAGCTGGATCCGGAGAAGGATCTGGATCCGCCGCTGCATATTCCCGATTCGATCTCGGTCCTGCAGTTGCTGGATCAATTTCAGCGCTCCAGCACCCACCTGGCCGTGGTCACCGACGAATACGGCGAGATCGAAGGCATCACCACGCCCATCGACATTCTGAAGGCGATTGCCGGCGAGCTGCCGGATCTGGGCAGTCGCGAACGTGCCGAATATGTTCAGCGCGAGGACGGCTCGTGGCTGGTCGACGGCCACATGCCCATCGAAGAGTTACAGCAGCGACTGGGCCGCCGTGACATGGGCGGCCGCGACTATCACACCGTCGCGGGCTTCGTGCTCGCGCGCCTCGGCCGCATTCCCAAGGCCGGCGACACGCTGACCTGGCGCGATCTGAAGATCGAGATCATGGACATGGACGGCGTGCGCATCGACAAGATCCTGCTGCGCAAGCAGAACGCGGCGACCTAAGGCGTCCCGGTCTTCTTGACCGAAATCGGGGTCGAGCCGTCGGACGCGACGATCGCCAGGTCTTCCTTGGTCGAATGCTCTTCCAGCCACTCGCGCCAGATCGCCAGCGACACCGCCAGCAGCACCGGACCGATGAACAGGCCGACCAGGCCGAACGCCAGCACGCCGCCGAGCACACCGAACACCACCAGCAGGAACGGCATGCGGGTCGCGTTGGAGATCACCAGCGGACGCACGATGTTGTCCACCCAGCTGACCAGGATCAGGCCCCACAGAATCAGGCCGATGCCGTCGACCATCTCGCCGCGGATCAGAGCCCAGGTCGCAAGGCTGCCCCACACCATGGGCGCGCCGAATGGAATCAGCGCGATGATGACGGTGACGGCGCCCATCAACACCGGCGCTTCGACACCGAAAATCCAATAGCCGATACCCGCCGCCACGCCCTGAGCGAGCGCGCCGAGCATCAATGCATACACGACGGCCTGGGTCGTGAAGCCTGCCGCGTCGATGTAGTCGTGCACGCGGGGACCCAATATTCCTTCCAGCACGGCACGCGCTTCCCGCATCAGTCGCGGGCCGTCGCGTAACAGGAAATACATGGAGAACACGGCGAAGAACAGCTTGGCGACGTTACGTCCCGCGCCGCCGATGAGCTTCGACACCTCGACCGACGACTGCTCGAACATCAGCATCAATTGCCCGCGCAGCGCCTTGGGATCGGCCGCGACCTGATTCAGGATCTCCTGCGCCTGCGAGCCGACATAGGGCAGATCGCGAATGGCCTGCGGCAATTGCGGCTTGGTCGCCAGAAAGTCCTGGATCTGCGCATAGGCCGCGACTCCTTCCACTCGCAGCATCAGGATCAGCCACACCAACGGCACGACGATGATGAGCGTCACCAGAATGGTCGAGATCAGCGACGCCGCCGAATTGCGACCGCCGCACATCTTCAGCACCCACAAATGCAACGGCCAGGCGACGTACGCCAGGATGGCGCCCCAGATCAGCGGCACGATGAACGGCTGCAGCACCGTGAAGGTCAGCAGCAGAATGCCCAGGATCAGGCCTGAAACCAGCAGGCGACGGAACCAGGGCGCGGTAGGCAGATCGGCAAGCATGAATGGAGATCGGCTAACTCAAGCGCGTTTGTCGCATTAGTCGCTGGCGTCGCTCCGTGACCGACGCGCATAGAAGTCCGCGACGAAGGCCTCGAATCGATGCTCCTCGATGGCAGTGCGCATGGACTGCATCAGGGACAGGTAGAAGTGCAGATTATGAATGCTGCCGAGGCGCGCGGCCAGAATTTCGCCGCAGCGGTCCAGGTGTCGCAAATAGGCACGGCTGTAATTCATGCAGGTGTAACACGGGCATGCTTCATCCAGCGGCCCGGTATCCGTCTCGTACTTGGCATTGCGGATCCGCACGACGCCGGTATTAGTAAACAAGTGTCCGTTGCGCGCATTGCGTGTCGGCATGACGCAATCGAACATGTCGACGCCCCGGCGCACTGCTTCGACCAGGTCTTCGGGCGTGCCGACACCCATCAGATAACGTGGCCGATCCTTCGGTAAATGCGGAATGATGCCGTCGAGCATCCGCTCGCGCTCTTCCTTCGGCTCGCCGACCGCGAGACCGCCGACGGCATAACCGTCGAAGCCGATCTGCTGCAATCCCGCCGCCGACTCCTGGCGCAGCGCTGTGTACATGCCCCCCTGGACGATGCCGAACAGCGCGTTGGGATTCTCGAGCCGATTGAACTCGGCGCGACTGCGCAGCGCCCAGCGCAACGACAGCTCCATCGAACGTCGCGCTTCCTGTTCCGTTGCTGGATACGGCGTGCACTCATCGAAAATCATCACCACATCGGCGTCGAGATCCTTCTGCACTTGCATGGAGCGCTCGGGCGTCAACATCACCGCATCGCCGTTGACGGGTGAACGGAAGTTCACGCCCTCTTCGGTGATCTTGCGCATGGTGGACAGACTGAACACCTGAAAGCCGCCCGAGTCGGTGAGAATCGGCTTTTCCCAATGCATGAAACGATGCAAGCCATCGTGAGCGCGAATGACCGGCATGCCCGGCCGAAGCATCAGATGAAAGGTATTGCCGAGCACGATCTGTGCGCCCATGCCGACGAGCTCTTCCGGCGTCATCGCTTTGACGGTGCCGTACGTGCCCACGGGCATGAAGATGGGCGTCTCGACCACGCCGCGCGGAAACGTCAACCGACCGCGGCGGGCGCCGCCATCGGTGGTGATCAATTCGAATTGCATTCCCATGAACTAACGACGCTCCAGAAACATCGCGTCACCGTAACTGAAGAAACGATAGCGCTGCGCGACCGCGTGCCGATATGCCGACATGACTTCGTCGAAGCCGCCGAAGGCGCTGACCAGCATCAATAAGGTCGACTCGGGCAAATGAAAGTTGGTGAGCAACGCATCGATCACCTTGAACCGATAGCCCGGCGTAATAAACAAACGAGTCTCGCCTTCATACGGCTGCAGCGTTCCCGATTGCGCCGCTGATTCGAGCGTACGCACGACGGTCGTTCCCACCGCGACCACTCGCCCGCCTCGCGCTTTCGTTGCCTCGATGGCGGCGCAGGCATCGGCACTCACGCTGATTCGCTCGGCATGCATTCGATGCTGTTGCAAGTCTTCGACGCGAACGTTTTGAAACGTGCCGGCGCCGACATGCAACGTCACAAACGTCGATTCGACGCCCTTGGCTTTGCACCGAGCCAGAATCTCATCGTCGAAGTGGAGTCCCGCCGTCGGCGCCGCCACTGCACCCGGCTCACGCGCGTACACCGTTTGATAACGAGTGGCGTCGTCGAGCTCGGCGTTGCGCTCTATATAAGGAGGCAGCGGCATTGCGCCGTACTGCTGAAAGAACGCGAGCGGCTCGGCGCTCAACTGCAACTCGAACAAGTCGTCGTGTCGCTGGACGAAACGCGCTTCGACGCCGCCCGCCAGTGCCACGGGCGCTTCGGGTCGCAGCGGCTTGCTCGCATGCACGTGGGCGAGGATGCGATTTCCGTCCAGCACGCGCTCGAGCAGGATTTCCACCTGCCCGCCTGTCGGCTTCACCCCATGCACGCGCGCGGGGATCACTCGCGTGTCGTTGAACACCAGCAGATCGCCGGCCTTCAGCAGGTTGGGAAAGTCGGTAAAACGTAGGTCCTGCACGGGGCTGGCCACGTGCAACAGCCGCCCGCCCGCCCGATTCTCGGGAGGATGCTGAGCGATCAGGTCGACCGGGAGGTCATAGGCGAAGTCGGTGCGCCGCATGGGGCGCGCACGGTAACAGAAATTGCCGCCTGCGCCGACGAATGGGCAGGCGGCGGGGCTGTGAACTCGATTACGCGGGCTCGTCCACGATGGTGATCAGACCGCGCTCCGGGCCGCCGGGTCCCGGCGGCGGGGGCGGCATCGGCCCTGGCCCACCTGGCCCGGGTCCGATCATGATGTCTTCGCGCGGCCCACCGTCCATTTCATCCAGCTGCTGATGGAAGATGAAGGGCCCTGTGCGCGCGGCCGCCGGCTCATCCGGGATGGTGACTTCGAACGACATTTTCTTTTTCTGGCGCAGCACATTGAGCGTCAGCTTCTCGCCGGCCTGATAGGAGCCGAGGATTCGGAACGCATGACCCGGATTCGACGGCGTCCGCCCATCGATATCGACGATCACATCGCCATCCTCCAATTTCAGCCGACTGTCCGCGGGCGCCCGCACCACCAGCAGGCCTTTGTCCGTGCCGAAGTACTGACCGAGCTTGGGCGTCAACGGCACCAACTCAGCCGAACCGAACACACCGACCGCGCGGATCGCACCCAGCGGTCCCATCGGAAAGGCCGGCACCGCGGTCCTACCGAACCTTCCGGTTATCGGCATCGCTGGCATCGCGAACACACGATCCGGTGCCTGCGCAGTCACACTCGCCGTCGCGACTTTGTTGTCACGACGATAGCGCAATTGCACCTTCTGGCCGGGCTTCACATCGCTCAGTGCGTTGAGCAGCACCTCGCGCGCAGACAAATCCTCCGTGCGCTTCAGCTGCTTGTCGCCGATCGCGACCAACACGTCGCCCGCCTTGAGTCCCGCGCTCTCGGCAGCGCCACCGGGGCTCACGCTGAGCACCGGAACGCCCTCGGATTGCTCGTCGCCCCGAGGACCAAGATTGATCCCCAACATGGCACGCGGCGGCCCGAAGGTCATGAACTGCCGCGCCCCCGGCACCGAGTAGTCCGACATCGACATACTCAGCTCGGCAACCTCGCGTGCCGCGGTGTCGAGCCGGCGCCGCGCGTCCTCGAGCTTCTTCTCGATCTGCGCCTGCGATTCCTCGGACTTCTTCTCAATTTCCGCCGCCGTCACTGACGACGTCGCAACGGCCGCGGCCATGGCCAGTAACGCGACGCGAACCTTCATATTCATAGCCTTACTCCGTGCAACGTAGCCCATTGGTAGAGCAGCTGACTCTTAATCAGTTGGTTATAGGCTCGTGCACTACTTGCCTAGAACCAGAGCGCGCCCGCCTCGGCGTAGCGCACCTTCACCAGCGAATCCATCAATTCCACCCGCTCGCGCCACAGCTGGCGCGACTGCTCTTCGCTCAAGTCCGCCTCGGGCGCGTTCGAGAGCTGAAAATCCAGCCATTGAATCCGCTGCTCGATCGTGTCGATAGTCGCGGCAGTGGACACGCGCTCGATGCGCGGACGCTCGGGCAACTTCTGCAGCATCTCCTCGAGCTGCTGAGACTGCGCCACCAACTCGTCGACATGCGGGATGACCTGCGGCAGCGGCGCCTCCGCCGTCGCGAGCTCGCTGCGCCTATCGAAATGCCCCGCGAGCAACGTAATCACAGTTAACGTAACCACCGCCGCGGCCGCCGCCGCGAGCCCGAGCTTGCGGAGACGCAGCCCATGGTCTGGTTCAGGAATCGTCTGGCGGATTCGATCCCACGCCATGTCCGGCGCCTCGAACTGCGGCAACGCCTGCATTTCCGCGCGAATGGCCGACAGACGCTGCAACTCGCCACTGCAGATCGGGCACACCCTGACGTGCTCGGCGACGTCGGCCGCCACCGGCTCGCCGTCCCGAAGGCTTAACAAGTGCTCGATACGTGCGTGCATGACGTTGCTCTCGCCGGTTGCTCCAGCAGCTCGCGCAAGCGGACATGGGCCCGCGACAGCTGCGACTTCGAAAAACTCGCCGTGCGTCCCAGCAGGCGTCCAATCTCCGCGTGTGTGTAACCTTCAACATCGTGCAGCCACACCACACTGCGCGTGAGCGCAGGCAGCGTCGCCAGAGCACGCTCCACATCAGTACTCGCCGACGCCTGCGCATCCGGGTGCGAGGCCCCATCCAGCAGCACCACCGGCGCCGTGGACTCATCGTCGTTATCCAGGTACAGCAGACTGCGGTGCCACGGCGAACGCAGGTACATCAAGCACTTGCTCACCGCGATACTGCGCACCCACCCGCCAAACGCCCCCTCCCCGGAGTACGCGCCGACGTTCCGCAGCACCTCGACAAAGGTCTCCTGGAACAGCTCGTCCGCAATGGCCGCGCGGACCACCAGGCGTCGAATCAGGGTATAGATGGGCCGCCGACACGCCCGATAAATGGTCTCGTGGGCCCGCGGATCGCCCCCCTGGGCTGCCCGGACCACTTCAGCGGCGACCTCGATACCCTGAAAGTGCGACATCGCGAGGTTTGATGCCGCCGCCGGCAAAAAGGTCGCAAAAAAAGTGGTTGTAGCCGGGCAACGTCCTTCCGCTATAATCGCCGCCCTTCGCTTCCCGTAGCCGGTGTGGCGGAACTGGTAGACGCAGCGGACTCAAAATCCGCCGCCCTTAAAAGCGTGTGGGTTCGATTCCCTCCACCGGCACCATTCCTTTCCAGTCAATTACTTAGAGCTACCCTGCCTTGGGGTGGTCCACTCAGCCCTGCGCGCCGGGACCGAGCGCCATGTCGTACACGCGGCCAGCGTGCAACGCTGAGAATTTCGCAGGGATAGCTTCAACGAAGCTGCATCCATTCGCTTCTTCAAAGGCACGGATATCCACGCTGACCGATTGAAGGGCCGCAAACCACTCCTCGGCATTCTCAATTTTTCGAATGCTCAGATGTTTTCTAACCTCAGAGTCGAACGCAGGGCCCACACGACCATCACTCAGCAACATGACTGCCTTCGATATTCCAACCACGGCGGCAAATCCTCCGTTCGCAGAACCCGAATACGGCAGGCGTCGAAAAATTCCCCAGAGCCTGCTGAGCGATTCCCCAGTCGCGGCGGTGAATGAAATCTGCTTCGAGACATTGAAGCCGGAAAGCATTTCTAGATGCCGGCTCGCTTCCAGGATCAGATCCTCCACGTACGGATAGTCATGCACGTGGCGGTGGACGCGGCAGTGGCGAATTGTGTTCCCTCGGCATGCTTTCCATCGGTTGAGGATGGACCGAAATAACTGCGGCCTGTCCGGATCGCCGACATTCAGCCATTCATTCCAATCATCTACATACTTTTGCCTGAAGCGTTCAATTCGCCCATGAACTTGCGGAACTGACAAACCCGCGATACCTGCCATTGACCTATCCTCTTATGGGCTGGAGCAGGTGACCCTCGCTCTATAACGCGCTTGGTCGCATCACCGATCGCAACCGCATTGCTGTGGTCGGGGGCTTCGCTCGTCAGTCGGTCACTCAAATCAAAAGTCGGCAGTAAATCCGATGCCGCGGCGCCGCGGTGCGGGTGGGTTCATCAGCTCATGAATGGCCTTCAGTATCCCAGTGATCGCTTGATCATGCGTCGCAAGCTTGCGCTCCAGCTCAGCAAACTTCTGCGCCAGTTCCTTGTTGGAAGCCAGCAGATCGCGCAACTTGACGAATGCCCGCACGACATGGATGCCCATTGTCACGGCGCGCGGCGAGTTCAGCACATTGGCTGCCTGAATCGCTCCGTGCTCGGTGAAGGCGTATGGCAGGAACTTTACGTGGGAACCTCGGCCGCTCTTTAAGATCGCATTTTGCGATCTTAAAGATTCGACCTCCTCCCGCGTGAGCTGGAACATGAAATCTCCGGGAAAACGGTCCACGTTGCGCTTGACGGCCTCGTTGAGCCGGCCGGTCTTTACGCCGTAAATCGCTGCGAGGTCACGATCCAGAATGACTCGACAACCTCGCATGAGCAGGATCGACGAGCTGATCTGCTCGATCGGCACGAGCGCGGTTTCTTCGTTCTTGGTCATTCTCGACTCCTGGACTTCTCAAAGCGCCCTCCTACAATTTCAGCATCATCCCGCCGGGCTGCGGACGGCGGAAAAAGGGGCTAAACCTTCGGGTTGGCCCCTTTCTTTTTTCCGGGGTTCTGCTAGTCCAATGCGAAGCGCCCCCCCGACAAAACGTCGGAGCCGCTGGGTCATTGACCGCCTTCAATGCGGCCCCTCACCCCAATCTCTTCCTTTTCAACTGTGAGAAGAACCGCGTCGATGCGCGCGATTGCCGCGGCACCAAGCACGCGGATGACTGCTGCTGTATCACCTAATCACCCACGGTGTCTTACTCGGCAGCGCATTGAATGCGCGCGAGCACAGCTGGATAGCGCTCGATTTGTCAGGTGCGGCAAATGTTCACGATGTAGCCCCGGCCGGTCTTTAAGATCGCAATTTGGGGAAGGGTAAAGAAAATCTGTTGATGCGAGCCGCCGCTGATGCTGAGATTCAGCCGGGGGACGCGACTTTCTTGGGGTAACTCGTATGCATGCAAT